>CAIWCT010000158.1 GCA_903911225.1 uncultured delta proteobacterium | reverse complement strand
AGCGACGGAGGCAGTAAAAATTGTGCATTGCGATCACAAGTGACAAACTTTAATGACATCTGGCGTATCCTTTGAAATCAATTGTTTAATGTTACGCCATTATATCATAGGATGCTTGGAAAGTCCGACAGACTCCTAGGGGGAGATAATCAGGATTCTATAATGCCCTGCTTCACAGCATACCGGATCAGTTCTGCCGTTGTTTTGATGCCGAGATCCTCCATCATCCGGTACTTGTGATATTCTACGGTTTTTACGGCAATATTTAAAATAGTGGCGATGTCTTTTGCGGAATGGCCCTCTGCAAGCAGCTGCAGCACCTCGCGCTGCCGGGAAGTAAGGCTACTGGCTGTCTCTGGCGCCGCGTGGGATCCGGATTCGTAGGCATGCATGAGTTTTCCGGCAATCAGGGGTGTTACATAGGTTCTTCCCTGGAGGCCCTCCCGGATGGCGGTGATAAGCTCATCAGGGGCGGAGTTCTTGAGCACATAGCCCGAGCCGCCGGCCTTGAAGGCGCTCACCGCATAGGCTACATCAGGATGCATCGTGAGAAATACCACCGTGATCTCCGGATGCACTTTTTTGATCTGCCGTACGGCATCGATACCGTTGAGCATGGGCATGGAAATGTCGGCAACGATAACATCGGGGCGGAGCTTTTCAGCCGCAGCTACCAGCTTGCGGCCGTCTTCGGCGACACCGGCGATGTCAAAGTCCGTGCTGAGGAGCCTCTTCAGCCCTTCAACAAAAATTTTGTGGTCATCGGCTATCAGCAGCCTTGGCTTGGTCATGTAATTCCCCTAACGGAATGAAAATTTGAATTTCGGAGCCCTTTCCCGTCTTTGATTCAATGGCTAGTGTGCCGTTAACGATCCGTACCCGCTCCCGCATGCTGGACAGGCCGATGCCGGCTTTCTGTTTCGCCTTTGCGGGGTCGAATCCGATCCCGTTGTCGCGGATCAAAAGGTTGATGCCGCCGGAGAAACCCTGAAGGGTGATAGAGGCTGTAGCCGCCTTTGCATGCTTTGCAATATTCTGAAGACCTTCCTGAATTATACGATAGAGGCACAGCGCCTGATCTTGAGAAATCGAATCCGGGAGGTCTGAGGGCTCAAGGGACACATCAATACCGGTTTTCTTAATAAAGACGTCACATTCCGCCTGCACAGCCTGCACCAGACCCAGATCATCGAGGATGGAGGGGTGAAGCTGGCGCGAGAGGGTATGAACGTCTTCGGCCACATCGGTCAGCCCGGCCCGCAAGTCTTTGAGGGCCTGAACAGCCTGCGGCTGCGCAAGGCCAAATTGTCTTTCAATCAGCGCAGCATCCAGCGACAGGGCCGCAAGCCTTTGCGTCAGATCATCATGGAGCTCCCGGGAAAGCCGCCGGAGTTCTTCTTCCTGGGCGTTGATAATGCGTCCGGTGAGACTGCTGAGCTCCTGCTCATGGCGGCGCAATTCCTCCTCTGTCCGCTTCCGGTCAAGCGCGTTGGCGAATACTTGCGCGACCAGTTGAAGCTGCTTGACAATTTCCTCCTGCCAGGTCCGCTCCTCAAGCGTGCTATTAAGTCCAAAGGCACCAATGGGCTGCTCGCCCCCCACCGAGAGCGGGATTGTCAAATTCGACTTGACGCCTAAATTTCTGCACATTTCCAGATCGCGGGCGGCCTCAGGCGGTAGCTCATCCATCGAAGAAACCTTAACGATGTGGCCGGCTCTGACTTGCTGTTGGCACCAGGGAAAATATTCCTGGGCGATAATCTGCTCAGCAAGCCGCGGACCTTCATCGGCACGGTAGAAGTGGGTGAGCGTGACGAAACCCGGGGCCGAACCCGGCAGCCACTGCCAAACCGCCGCAAGATCGATACCAAAAAGCTCACACAAGCGGCTCAGGGTGTCTTCAATTTCGCGGTCTATCCCATCGGCGGACTGGTTGACAAAGCGCGTAGAGATTTCGGCCAGCAGCGTCTCGAATCGCAGGCGCTCTTCCAGCGCCTGCTCCCCCCGCTTTCGTTCGGTGATGTCAAGCGACAGGCCCAGCAGACTCTCCGGCTCTCCGGGCGACCCCACATAGCGCTGCCCGCGGGAGACAATCCATCTGATGCTTCCATCAGGCAGTACGATCCGGTAATCGCAGCTGAAATTCTCTCCGGACTGGAGTGCATTCTGTACATCATGGTGGACCAGCTCGCGATCGCCGGCATGGATTACCTTGAAGAAACTTTCATAGCAGAGCTCTTCATCCGGGGCAAAATGAAACAGCTCCCGGATTTTTGGCGCCCCCCAGACCCTGCCCGTGGTAACCTCCATGATCCAAAGACCAGCGCCGACGGCCTCCGTCGCCAGACTCAGTCGCGCCTCGCTTTTGTGCAGCATCTCGTCCGAGCGCTTCCGGTCAAGCGCGCCGGCAAAGACATGCGCGATAAGCTTAAACCCCGTCACAACCGTTTCCGTCCAGATCCTCTCTTCGCCCATGACAGCGAAGGTCAGCAGGCCGAATACCGGCCCTTTGCCGCTTGATAACGGAACTAATACATCGGCCTGGGTGCCGTACACGCAGAAATTCTCCTTGTCAAGGCCTGCTTCCGGCGGAAGGTCGGAAGGTTTTGAAAAGGTGACAACCTCCCCATTCATGACCTTCTGCGTTGACCAGGGAAAAAATTCCGCGGCATTCATCCCTTCAGGAGGCGGCAGGCTTCCCGGAGGATGATACAAATGCGTCAGCAGCATCTTCCCGGGCTCATCTTCAGGGATTTGCCAGAGGGTGGAGCGGTCAATATCAAGGCATTCGCAGATTTGGCGCTGGGCGTCTACAATTTCACTGTCTATCCGGCCGGCAGGCAGGTTGATAAAGCGCGCAGACAGGTTGGCCAGCAGCGTTTCGAAGCGCAATCGCTCTTCAAGTTCTTCGTGCAGTTTAGTTTCTATTGCAGACATCAGGGCATTCCATTATAGCGAACTCACGTGAAGTAACAAATAGTTACCAGTATGCTCACAGCAAGCGCCCGGCCGGGAACAGGTCAATCAAAGCGACCACAAAAAACAGGCTTCCGGAATGAAGGGGGATAAAAATTGATCGAATCAGTTGTCATATGGATCACAATTACCCCCCGTCTTTGTGACTTAATGTGCAAATCAAAAACAGTCTTCAGGTACAGTTCTTTTGATTACGCTTACTCTGCTCCTTAGCCAAATGCAAATTAAAAAATGTTAATAGAAAAAAACATCTACACCTTATTTGGGGTGGACTGGGGTGTTGTGAAACACGATCAAGGAAAATCAAAGCCCGTAGGTCGGGTTGAGGAACGAAACCCGACAAGCCTTCCGGATTTGTGTTGGGTTTCTAAACGAAGTGAGTCCGGCTGGTTTTATCGACTCCATTCTGCCGGACACGTTTAACTTTGTCCGGCCTACAATTTTTGGAGATTACAATTTGTGACCTCCAATCAGCGGCTACTCTTTTTCATGGCAGCATACCCCGCGCGGCGTTCTTTGGCAACAAAACCGATTTTGCTCTTCGTACATTTATCCACAATCTTCACGGTGCCGCGTGCCCAGGCTTCGATCATGCCCGCTTTGTCATTCAACCGGTTACATTCTGCAACCACTTCACTGCCGTGTTAAACTCCGATCCTCTGTCTGGCATTTTTTCTCCCTGATTTGGATCACGAAGAAGAGAACTTCAAATCACTAATATTTTTGATTGGGAGCACCGTAATTTTTTCATGAACCGGATACTGTGTATTGCCGGGGTAAACAATCCATAAATGCTCCAGATTCAATGTTTCCAGAGCCGAATGTATTGATTTTGTCGCGACGGGAGCTTCGCTGTATTTAAATTCCACGCCATAGCGCCGCCCAGCATGGAGGAAAAACAGATCAAGCTCCGCTCCGCTGTATGTTGACCAGAAATAAATCTGCCGCGTTTCGAGGATGTTGAGCGTTTGTTCCAGGGCAAAACCTTCCCACGACGCCCCGACGCGCGGGTGGCCGGTAAGCGCCTGAAAATCCGAAAGACTCAGTAACTGGTGGAGAATCCCTGAATCACGAAAGTAGATTTTGGGCGCTTTCACCTGACGTTTGCTCAGATTCTCGTGCCAGGGCATTAACTGGCGAATCATGAAAGTCCCCGAAAGAATGTCGAGATAGCTGCGCATGGTCTTGTCGGAAAATCCCATGGCCCGCCCCAGTTCTGAAGCATTCCATATCTGTCCATGGTAGTGAGCCAGCATGGTCCAGAAGCGCCTCATGGCGGCCGCCGGAATGGAAATACCAAGCTGGGGGATATCACGCTCCAGAAAAGTCCGGATGAATCCCTCCCGCCAGGACGCGCTGTCCGTGTCGGAAGACGCAAGAAAAGAACGGGGGAATCCGCCCCGCAGCCAGAGTTTCCGCTCTTCTTTTGGTTTGATCTCCGCAAGCGTAAAACCAGTCAATTCCACAAATTCAACACGCCCGGCAAGCGTTTCCGAAGCTTTCTTCATCAGTTCCGGCGAAGCGCTGCCTAAAATTAAAAAACGGGCCTGGTTTTTAGGCCGGTCAACGAGCACTCTTAAAACATTGAAGAGTTCCGGCATGCTCTGGATTTCATCCAGGATAACCGTGCCTTTCAGGCTGCTCAGGGCAAGCTCGGGATTTTGCAGCCGCGTCTGGTCAGGGCGGGATTCGAGATCGAAATAGGTCGCAACACGGTTTTGACCAAACAGTCGCGCCAGCGTGGTTTTGCCGCATTGCCGCGGCCCCAGCAGGGCTGTCACCGGCGAGCGCCGCAAGGCATTGGATAGTTGTTCAATAGAGGATGGCCGTTTAATCATGGTAATCCTTATGCATTGAATTTTCGAATTGTCAATCCGAAAATTCAATGATTTTTATTGAAGCCAGAGTCAGTGTGCTCAAAGAACTTAAAGGAATTCTATTTGGTTTTTTATAGCGTTTTTTGAGAGGCTTTGTAAAACATGTAACAGCCTGCGAAGGGTTTCTCCAATCGGAAGGTGTTTTGAAACAATAATACCAAAATGCTCCTTGCCGCTTCCAAGGTATTCATTATGCAGCAGAACAAAATCTTTCACATTATAGGTAACCAGACATCTTCCTTGCTTTGCCGAAAATTGAAGCTGCTCATCATCAGACTTGCCTTTTTGGCTTAGTTCTTGAGTGTGATAAGCATCGTAGCCTCTCTGGCGAAGAGCATGTGCTACAGCAAGCTGCACATCTTCATCCAGCAGCAGTTTTATCTTCATGCGCGCGCTTTCCGTTTTGCCGGGCTGTGCCCCGCTTGTTTTTTCCAGAAAGCAATATCTGAAGATTCTTTTATTTCACTATCCAGTTCTTTCTGATGGTCAAAATAATATGCAAGGGCGGAATGCACTTGTGCGGATGTAAGATGAGATAGATTTATAAGAATTTCATCAACGCTCATCCCCATCTGGTAATACCCGGCAATACATCTGACTGTAATTCTTGTTCCCTCAATTACAGGTTCCCCATGAGCAATATCATGCCGGAATACAATGTAAGGATATGTTATTTTTGCAAGAGCTTTACCCATAACAAATATCTCCTTAAAAGATTGCTTAACAAAACATCGCCGGGATCGAGTTCTATGATGACAACATAAAAAAACTTTTAAAAATGCGGGTCTATATCGGCAAGATTTTACGTTTTGGAATTTTTGTTTCCAGCAGAATATCGTCAGGCACATCTATTAAAACACTGCTCACCGTAAGCCTTCTTTCAAGCAAGCTGACAAAGCATTCTAAAATAAAGCTTTGATTTTCGAGCCATTCCCATCCCAAAACCCTATAAGGCAGTATAGAAAGCAGGGTCTAAAGTGTCAATCAAAAGATAAGCAACAAATAAGCTCATTATCTTTGGGGGGCAATTTATTATGATAATCAACACCCAACTTTTTGAGGCCTCTCTAAAATGCTCGACCAAGCCGGTTATAACCGCCTCCGTCCAGATTCTCTCTTCGCGCATGACAGCGAAGGTCAACAGGCCCGGCCTTCTTGACACTCTCAATTTCAATTTTAATTCTTACCAACCAGCGGAGCAATCACTTCAAGCATCCTGCGCGCCAATGCCCGCAGCGCAGGATTGCGGTCAAGCGCGGCATTGATGCTGTCGGCATTGGTGTAATACATTTGTATCACCCTGCGGCCCAGAACGCTTTGCGCCAGTGTGCTGTCGCGAAGTGTGCGCAGGCTCTCAAGTGCAGGATTCTCCGCCCCCAGAACCTTTGTTGCCGGGCATGGCGCTCCATTGGTTGAAAGGGGAAATGTAACATTGTCGCCAATGACCAGCGGATTATGGACGACAGGTAGTACGGCGGAATCATCATCTTGTACAGAGGCGACGAAAATCTCCGTCGCTGTCGCTGTGTTATTTGCAGGATCTACCGTGACCTTAAGATATCCCAGCTGCCTCGTTTCTCCCGTCACATACCACTCCGGTGTGCCATTATCGCTGATAAGGTCTGAAAATCTTCCCCCGGCATTACCGACGATGAAATAGGGAATCCCCTTCACCGAATACCTCTGGTAATTATGTGTATGGCCAGCAAAAGTCGCGCTGATATTATAGGCATGATACAGGTCTTCCCATGTTTGAAGGTCAGGATTATTCGTGGAGTTGAAATAATCCCAGATGGGGTGGTGATGAATGGTAAATACCCCTGCCATAGTATCTTTCAGAAGTCCGCCGAGCCAGAGCGCCTGGCTCTGTGCAAGGGCCACGGAAGTATGCGGATCTTCACCAGTAAGAGGATCCGGGCTGTCAAGAATGATAAACCTGATACCGGCGCAGTCGAAGGAGTAGTTGAGCGGCGTATCGTATGACGAATGATATTGCACGGCTGCTGTAGGTGCGAGGGGTGGTGGAGGTGTAAGGCCACTGTGATATTCATGGTTTCCGATAGTGGTAAAGATGGCAAATTTCGCGAGCATCTTGTCGGCTGCCTCGAAATATTTGGCCCATAAGCCCGGAGAATCATGCCCGGCATAATCCCCGCCGTGGAGGATAAAAAGCACATTCTTCTCATTTGCTATGGCATCTGCCACGAGCTGAAAACGCATCGCCTCAGTATAATCATGCCCTTCCTGGGAATCACTGATGACAATAAAGGTAAACGGACCCCTGACCGGCATAGTCCGAAAGGCGCGGTTGCCAAAGACGGTGGCATTATCGGAAGGCCGCACCTTGTATACATATGCTGTGCCTGGCGCAAGGCCGGTAAGCGGCACATGCTGATAGCTGGACTGTATCAGTGAGGCCGTAGTTTTATTAAACTTTTTATGCAGGTTGTAATAAGCCTCTGTGGCGTATTCTACGGTGCCTGTTTCCTCGGATGTTCCCCGCCAGTTGATAGTGGCAGAATTTGTAGTTGTTTTTGTTACCCACGGAGCCCAGTAATCACCCGCCGCATACACAATGGCCGGAACACTACAGAAGAGTAAGCAAAGCAGTAGTGCCAGTATATGGCTGCAAGGCTTTACTCTTAAAAAATTTGCTGTATGCAGGATATCGTAGAGCAGGTGACGGTGGCAGGAGCGGCCGTTCCCGCGCCGTTGTTCGGCAGCGTCAAGACATGCAGGTGGACGGTTTCTGCTGGCTGACATGGTAAACCTCCTGGCGAAAGATGTCGGTTTTATTCACTTTATTTTCTTCAGAAAGCCATCGCCCGTGGCGATGGCTCCTGAAGAAGGAAATTTGAAACACTTCGTGTTTTGACTGTCAGAAGAACAGGTACAAGGTCTGCGGCCAGACGCGGCACCCCAATGAATTGCCATTGTCACCCGACGCATTGTTCGCGATTTGGACCTGAATGTGATACGGCAAAGCATCGCCCGGGTTGAAGTAGTGGTGGGCGGTGGTGCCGTCATAGGTGACGGGATCGCCCATCTGGATGCCCCACCAGTCCTCCTCCCCGTTGGCCAAATCCCAGTAGGCGGTGATACGATCATAGTCCTGGTCTATGGAAATTTGATAGAAACTGTTGTTGGCGTCGGCCTGCATGTTTCCGTTGACGCTCATCCTCTGCTGGGAAGTCGAGCCGTTAATAATCGGGACCGCGATCTCGCTCCACATGTTGAAATCCTCGTCCGGGCCCCAGTAATCCTGTTTCAGCTGTGCTATCACCCGGACCCAGACATTGGGCCCCAGATAGGAATCGGCGGTTCCTCTATAAACATCCTGGCCACTGATAGTCGACCGTGACTGATACCACACCTCCGGCCGGTGGCGTATCGTGAGCGTGCCGTGGCCATAGTAGTGGGCGCCTGCGGTGCCGGCGGGGACGACATCCATGTCATCGTTATACCAGTTCATGAAAGTTACCGGGTTGTCGTAGGTGCCGCTCTGTGCCTCTTCGTTCGGATACCAGCACGTAATCCACCCATAAGAAGCCGCCGGGGAAGCCAGGTTGTACTTGGATACGGCAATGTCCGTGGCCGGATTAAATGAAATATGGCCCGAAACCGTCCCGGCACTGGTCCCGGTGGCGTATGCCCCCCAGTTCCACTGGATATAGGCTGGCGTATAGCCCGTCGGCCAGTTCCACCATTTCTCCACCGGGTTGAGCCGGACGGGGTAGCCATTGTCGGTAGACAGGCCAAGCGGCACCAGCTGCAGGGCGCGCGGTACGTGGGGGAAAGGTATCGGATTATATACAGCGCCGTGCGTGTTCGGATCGGTAGTGGCGGCCAATGCCTGGATCTGGTCCGGCTCACCCGCCAGGCGCACATTCAGGCCGAAGCCGTGCCGCGAGGAGAGCTGGGCCGCTATGAAGTCGGCCCGCGAGAAGATGTTGTCGGCATCCGCAGGCAGCATTGACACCGCGGCGTTCGTGGTGGTGAGGTCGGTGCGCAGCTCAGAGTAAAACAGCACGAGGCGGTCGGTGCAGCGCAGGAACTCTTCGACCTGCTCCTCCAGCTGCGGCTGGAACTTTGTGGTCATCCACTGCTCGGCTGTGCCGGGATAGTCACCCAGCCCCATCGGCCTGGCTGTGGTTTTTGCATGGGTATTAGTGGCGTTGTCCCATGGGTTATCGCGATAGTGGAGCCCATCCACCATGAGAGCCGCGCCCTTGAGCTGAATTTGCACGAGCTGCTTGAAATATGCCTCCAGGGCGAGATAGCGATTGTTCACCTGGGTATCAGTGGGGCCTGTTATTATATCCTGGGCCACCAGGACATCGGTAAAGGCGTTGAGAGCGCTACCCTGCATGCCCGCCGCCTTGCCCACCATGGCATAGTAGATATCGTAGAGTTGTTGGTCTATGCTGGCGGTGCCGGTGATGATCTGGCTGGCCAGCAACCCGGCCTCCGTCTTGCCATTAGGCGTGCCGATCATGGTGGAGGACAGGGCCTGCATATTGGCATACGTGTTGTCGATGATGCTCTCGCGCGACTCCATGTAGGTGCTTTGCTCGTTGCTGTTGATTGTGGCCATGTCGAGGTTGATCTGGGCCGCGATGCTGTTCAACTGTCCCTGGATCGCGTTCAGGTCGTTGATGATGGTGGTAAGATCGCTCTCCATTTGCGCGAAGTCCGCTGCATCCTGGTCATTGCCGCTGCCGCCGCTGACCAGCGACAGCAGCCAGCCCATGCACTTCGAGCCGGTGTATGAGGCGGCACCGCTCAAGATTTGCTGCAGTATCCAGGATGCCCCGCCTGCCCCCCCTCCGAGTAACTCTGGAGGCTGCTCGGGTTGCTTGGGTTTACATGCAGTAAAGCCGGTCGCCAGCACCACAGCCAACATACACGATACAATAACTCGAATATACCGTTGCCGATAAAAATGTCTGCTTTGCATGATCTTTCCTCTCTTTGTCTAGTTGTTGAAAACTCGCGTTATGATGGGCAAAGTATAAAGTGGGGGCTGAAGTGTGTCAATGTTAAATGTGGACGTAAAAGCAGGCGCACGCTGAGGGATGGGGCTTTTGGGTGCGGCCTTCGATGCTGCTGTAAAATATCTTGCTGCGCGGCGGGCGATCTGATATTCGGTGTTACGTCAACATGAAAGGCTGTTTTTGTGTAGAAATAGGGGGTAACGGCTACTGATTAATTTGTCAAGAAACGAACGCCAAACCAGGGATGTGTTCCTAATTTACTGGAGATTTATTAATGTGACTTTTTCAAGTATTGTGCTATGGAGGACGTAACTGTGAACGACTAAAAATCTCAGGAGGTTTACCATGTCTATCAGCAGAAACGGCCCCGATGCAAGTCTTAACGCTCCCGAACGACTGCTCAGGAACGCCCGCCATCCACACTCCGTTTTCCCGCGTCAATCAAATATTTTATCAGTAAAGCCTTACGGATATCTACTGGCATTGATATTTTTCTCCCTGTTTTTTATTACTCCGGCCATTGCGGGAGTAGACACGATGGTTTATTGGGCTCCGTGGGTAACAAATACCGCGACAAATTCCGCGACTATTAACTGGCGCGGACCAATCAATGCGGCAGGCGAAATAAAATACGCCACGACGAGCTATTATAATGAGCATGCTCATGAATTTGAAAAGACTGTAGAATCCCAGACAACGGGCGCCTATCAACATGTACAGCTTACCGGCCTTGAACCAAATACAGAGTATACCTATCTCGTGGAACCTTCAGCCGAAACGGCAGCCTTTACCCCCCGCACGTTCCGGACGATGCCCACGAGCGGTCCGTTCACCTTTATTGTGATCAGTGATGCGCATGCGCTGGATAAGCGGTTCAAATACGTGGCGGATGCCATTGCTGCAAATGAAACGGATGCGCTTTTCATCCTCGACGGGGGAGACTTTTCAAACTATGATAACGAGACATTATGGGCCCCCTTTTTCCAGTACGGCGATGGAATGCTCGCAAAATTCCCCCTCTTTACCGCCATCGGAAACCATGAATATCATGATTACAGCAGCGGAGCTACCGGGCCAACGGACGCGGTCCTATATCATTCGTCATTTAATATACCCACGAATGGGCCGCTGAACTACTTTTTTGACTGCTCCGGTATCCGGTTTATCATTCTTAACTCCCCGGATCCCAAAAGCGCCAATGATGAGGATCCTTCGCTGGCCCTTTCCCAGAGTCAGGCGTCCTGGCTAAAGACACTCCTAAAAGAGAATATACAGGGGGTATTTACCATACATCACCACCCCATCTGGCATTATGGCAGGGCCACAAGTGATTCCGCCCTTCAACCATGGGAAACCCTCTATCATCATTACCATATAAGTGCAAATTTCGCGGGCCATGTACATAATTACGAGAGGCACTCGGTACAGGGGATCCCCTATTTCGTCGTCGGTAATGCAGGGGGCAAATTTGCGGACATGAACGCAGATGCTCCCTATCCTCCGGGGTACCAGGTTGGTGAAACGAGGCAGCTCGGCTATCTCAAGGTCACGGTAGATCCGGCACACAACACGGCGACCGCACAAGAGATCTTCATCGGCTCTGTTGAAACAAATAGTTCCACGGACGTTACACTCTATCAGCCGTATGCTTATGATAACATTACATTTCCGTTAAAGCCCAAAGGTGGTTTGGGTGGTGGGTGTTTCATTGCTACCGCGGCTTTCGGTTCATACTGCAATCCGTCTGTGAAGATATTGAGAGATTTTAGAGACAAGTTCCTCTTAACAACCCATGTCGGCCAGTCTTTTGTCAACTGGTACTACAAAGCATCACCTCCCCTGGCGGAGTCAA
Organism: uncultured delta proteobacterium; assembly: GCA_903911225.1. Taxonomy (GTDB): domain Bacteria; phylum Desulfobacterota; class WTBG01; order CAIYCZ01; family CAIRTM01; genus CAIWCT01. The sequence goes on along the minus strand of CAIWCT010000158.1, from coordinate 3,657 downwards.
TAAGGACAAGAGAGGTCATGAAAACGCTGGTGAGAATAATTCTGCTTCCGGTAGTGGGCTTTGCATACCTGTGCTTGAATGTTGGGGTTCTTGCGACGCTTTTCGTGCTCCTCTTTTCTGCGGCCTTTATTTATTTGGGGATAAGAAGATGCTATCGCCTTAGATATGCATTTTATGTATAAATTGATTTAGGTGGATGTGTACTGAAAGAAAACGCAAGTGTAGAAATAGGGGGCGTCCAGAAAGCGCCGAGTCATGCGTCGGCCAGTCGTGAGGGTGGCGGCGAAGCGTTGACAAGGGAAAGCACAGGCGCAGTATTGAGCTCCGAAATCACTCCAATTCGAAGGCAGACCCCGTTGGACGAGGGGGAAAACAACATTAGCCGTACCGCTAAGGCGAGGTGCGGTTGGCTTCGGCGGAGTCATAGACCTGCAGCATGTGTAGACACTTTCTATACGGGAATCGGGAGACCCTGCAACCGGCCATACAAAAAAAGATGGTCCGCATGGCGTACCCACAAGGGTACGGCCATGATGAACGGGTGCAGGGAGTCGTGGCAAACCTCATGGCAACAGATAGCGGTTCTGTTTGCTTTACCCGTCTTCAGGAACCATCGCCACAGGCGATGGTTCCTGAAGACGGCAACTTGAAACACAGCGTGTTTTTTTACTGTCAGAAATACAGGTACATGCTCTCCGGCCAGGCGCGGCATCCCAATGAATTGCCCTGGTTACCCTCTGCGTTGCCCTGGAGTTTCACCATAATGGCGTAGGTGAAGGCCTCTTTCGGGTCAAAATTGTGGTAGGCGCTGGTGCCGGGATAGGTGACAGGATTGCCCAGTTTGATGCGCCACCAGTCCCACTCAGGCGTGTTGTTCCATTCCCACCAGCCGACGATGAAATCATTGTCTTCAATGGACACTTCATGGAAGCTGTTGTTGGCGTCAGCCTGTATGTTTCCGTTGACCGTCATTCTCTGCGAGGCGGCCATGCCGTTGATGAGGGGCAGAGCAATGGCGCTCTCGACGTCAAAATCCTCGTCCACACCCCAGTAATTTTGATGCAGCTCTGCTATCGCCCGGACCCAGATATTGGATCCCAGGTAACAGTCGGCAGTGCCGCTGAAGACGCCGTCATTGTTTATGGTCGACCGATACTGGTACCAGGCCTCGGGCCGGTGTCGGATCGTGAGCGTGCCGTGGCCATAATAATGGGCGCCGGCGGTGCCGGCGGAGACGACATCCATGTCATCGTTATACCATTGCATGAAGGTTATCGGGTTGGCGCCGGTGCCGATTGCTGCGTCTTCGTTGGGGTACCAGCTGGCGACAAACCCCTTCGGGCTCGGCGGGGCAGCCTGATTATACTTGGAAACGGCAATGTCCGTGGCCGAGTTAAATGAGATATGGCCCGAGACCGTGCCGGCACTTGACCCGGTGTCGTACGACCCCCAGTTCCACTGGATATAGGCTTGCGTGTAGCCGGCCGGCCAGTTCCACCACTGCTCAACCGGGTTGAGCCGGACAGGGTAGCCATTGTCGGTAGAGAGGCCCAGGGGCACCAGCTTCAAGGCACGCGGTACGCCGACGGTTGGAAAGTATATAGCCGCATAGTCATCGCCACTATTGTTGGCCATCGCCTTGATCTGGTCCGGCTCCCCCGCCAGGCGAATATTCAGGCCGAAACTATGCCGCGAGGAAAGCTGGGCTGCGATGAAGTCGGCCCGCGAGAAGATGTTGTCGGCATCCGCCGGCAGCATTGACACCGCGGCATTCGTCGTGGTGATGTCGGTGCGCAGGTCAGTGTAATACAGCACGAGGCGGTCTGTGCAGCGCAGGAACTCTTCAACCTGCTCCTCCAGCTGAGGCTGGAACTTTTTGGTCATCCATTGCTCGGCTGTTCCGGGATAGTCTCCCAGCCCGTACGGTTGGGCCATGGTCTGCGCATGGGCCTTGGTGGCGTTGTCCCAGGGGTTGTCGCGATAATGGAGCCCCTCCACCATAAGTGCCGCGCCTTTGAGCTGGATCTGCACGAGCTGCTTAAAATAAGCTTCCAGCGCGAGGTAGCGGTTGAATACCTGTGTGTCACCGGGGCCGGTAGACGGCTCCGCCAGAAGGACTTCGGTGAAGGCGTTGAGAGCGCTGCCCTGCATACCTGCCGCCTTGCCCACCATGGCATAGTAGATATCAAAGAGCTGCTGGTCTATGCTGGTGGTGCCGGTGATGATCTGGCTGGCCAGCAGGGCGGCCTCCGCTTTGCCATTAGTCGTGCCGATCATGGTGGAGGACAGGGCCTGCATATTGGAGTATGTGTTGTCGATGATGCTCTCGCGCGACTCCATGTAGGTGCTTTGCTCATTGCTGTTGATTGTGGCCATGTCCAGGTTGATCTGGGCCGCGAGGTTGTTCAGCTGGGCCTGGATCGCGTTCAGGTCGTTGATGATTGTTGTGAGATCGCCCTCCATTTGCGAGAAGTCCGCCGCGTTCTGGTTATTGCCGCTGCCGCCGTTGACCAGCGAGAGCAGCCAGCCCATGCACTTCGCGCCGGTGTAGGAGGCGGCGCCGCTCAAGATTTGCTGCAGTATCCAGGTGGCCCCGCCAGCCCCCCCTCCCTGCAACTCTTGAGGCTGCTCGGGTTGCTTGGGCTTACATGCAGTAAAGCCGGTCGCCAGCACCATAACCAACATCCATGATAAAACAACTCGAGTATACCGCTGCCGATGAAAATGTCTGCTGTGCATAGTCAGCTCCCCTTTTGTCTGATTGTTAAAAACTCGCGTTATAATGCTTAGATGACAAGTGCCAAGACATCGTGGACAAACTGCATTGATTCAAGCATTTAATAAGGCTTTCCATACAGCCATACAAGAATACTGGATTCCAGCTTTCGCTGGAATGACCCCTGTTTAGGCACCTATCAGTTGTTTCGTCATACCTGCAAAAGCAGGTATCCAGAAATTTTTTGACACTTTTTACATGAACCAATATTTGAAAGTGTCTACGATCTATTGGCACTTCAAGGTGTCCACGATGTCTTGGCACTTGTCAGTTAGATTATAACACGGGGTCTGGGGGGTATCAATGTAAAAGCGGGTGCACGCAGAGGAATGGACTTTTAGGTGCGGCATGTGCTGCTGCTATAAAATATCTTGCGTCCGGGCGCATGGTTTTATAAGTCATATCATCTTCCGGAATCCCTGATATAGCTCAATATCGGCTCGAAAGCATCTGTTGTGATACGGCATTGACCTATAAACGGATGATCTAAGACATAAATTAAATACAGCACGAGTACGCTGATAAATATTAGAATTGCCGTCATAAAAAACTGATGACTGACATTTTTTGCACCGAAAAAGAAGGTAAAAAAAATCAATACTATCGAACATATTATCAATACCATCCATATTATATCGGGTATATGCTCCCTGCTTTTCAGCAGCCTGAGCCGCCGGTGCTCCCCGACTTCGTTCAGATTTTTCAGCGATTCCGCTAGAACATTATTATTGGGCAGAAGAGAGCTATCGATGGACATGAATATTTTTTTTAACTGTCCGAATATCTTTGCTGCTTCAATATTTCTTTTCCCTTCAGACATGGATTCCCATTCTTCTTTTGTAACTTTCATCACGTAATCACGGATTGTTGTTTCAATATCT
>CAIWCT010000157.1 GCA_903911225.1 uncultured delta proteobacterium | reverse complement strand
TTTATTGGTATCTTTTTTTGAATAAGACAAATGAGTAAATTGATCTATGTATCTGTTTTATCATATTAATTAAAGGTGTTTCGTGGATGTCCTCTGTTGATCATCCGGCTGATTTGTTCACACATGTTTTTTTTAAGTGAATGGGCGGGGGCATAATGTTCATCAAATGGCTATGGAAAAAGAGGGGATTTTTTTTATTGGAGGCGGTTTTTTTTGAAGTTTTATGTCTTGCAAAAGTCAATTTTATCGGTAATTAAAAGTTTCCTGGATGGGGAAGCTTTCATAATGCCTCAATGGGTCATTCAAAAGCCGTTCTGGGTTGGTATGATATTGCAAGCCTTGATTTTACATAAGCCTAGGATTGATGCAAATGTGTGCAATTTTCGGACTTACTTAGGGCGAAGTAACAAAAACAGTTGTGAAGATATCTATCGACGTGGGGTTTGGGGGGTGGCGTGAATTGGGAAGCCGGTGCTAATCAATTTTTTATTTCGCAACGCGGACAAAAACGCAAGCCGCTTTGTGGTATTATTCCCACTCGATGGTGCTAGGTGGTTTTGATGAAATGTCGTAGGTAACGCGATTGACGCCTTTTACTTCGTTTATTATGCGGCTGGAGATGCGATCGAGTAGGTCATAGGGTAGTTTCACCCAGTCTGCTGTCATGCCATCGACACTTTCAACAGCCCGCAGCACGATAACTTTTTCATAGGTGCGTTCATCGCCCATGACACCAACGGTTTTGATGGGCAGCAGAACGGCGAATGATTGCCACACACTGTGGTAAAGTCCTGCATTTTTAAATTCTTCAATAATTATGGCATCTGCCTCTCTCAGAAGCTTTAGATCCGGTTCAGACACCGGCCCGATAAGTCGAATGGCAAGGCCAGGCCCGGGGAACGGCTGACGCTGTATTAAATCATCGGGAATTCCGAGCTCTTTTCCTATTTCCCGTACTTCATCTTTGAAGAGCTCCCGGAAGGGTTCAAGAAGTGTAAGGTGCATTTTTTCCGGAAGGCCGCCGACATTATGATGGCTTTTTATGGTGGCAGAAGGCCCTTTAAACGAGACACTTTCAATTACATCTGGATACAGTGTGCCCTGGGCCAGAAAGTCGATTGTGCCGAGTTTGCTGGCCTCCTCATCAAATACTGCGATAAATTCATTGCCGATAATTTTGCGTTTCAGTTCTGGGTCGGAAATGCCTGAAAGCTTTTCAAGAAACCGCCGGGCAGCATCCACTGCCACAAGATTTATAGAGAACGTCTCACGTAGCAGGCGTGAAACTGTTTCAAATTCATTTTTTCTCAGAACGCCGTTATCGACAAATATGCTCGTTAACTGACGGCCTATGGCCTTATCTATCAGCACGGCGGCTACGGTTGAATCAACGCCGCCGCTGCAGCCGCAAATGACTTTTTTATCACCTACCGTTGCCCTGATGCTTTCGATGGACTGCTGTATAAATGATTTCATCGTCCAGACAGGCTCACAGCCACAGATGGTGAAAATAAAATTTTCTAGAATCTGGCGACCCTGCGGCGTATGCACAACTTCCGGATGAAACTGCACGCCGTAAATGCGGTGTTCTTTGTTGCGCATGGCTGCAAGCGGGGAATTGCCGCTGTGGCCGATGGATTCAAAGCCTGGCGGCACAATTTCAAGGCGGTCGCCATGGCTCATCCATACCTTGAGTGTGCTGCCGGTAGCGAAAGATTTAAAAAGATCGTCGTTTGCGTCTATGGTGAGTTCGGCTTTGCCGTATTCGCGCATGCTGCAGGGTGAAACTTTGCCGCCCAGCAGATGGGATGTCAGCTGCATGCCGTAGCAGATGCCCAGAACCGGCACGCCAATGTCAAATGTCTCAGCTGCAATGATTGGGGCACCCTGATCATAGACACTTGATGGTCCGCCCGAAAGAATGATGCCGCTTGGTTTTAGCGCGGTGAGTTTTTTTAGCGATATGTTAAACGGATGTATTTCGGAATAAACCTTTGCTTCACGGACACGTCGGGCAATGAGCTGGGTATATTGAGAGCCGAAATCAAGAATAAGTATTTTTTGTTGTTCAAGCTGCATTGATGGCTCTATTCAACCTGGTAGTTGGGTGATTCCTTGGTGATAATAATATTATGCACATGGCTTTCCTTGAGGCCCGATGTGGTGATGCGCACGAACTTGGCTTTTTCATGCAGCTCAGGTATCGTGCGGCAGCCGACATATCCCATGCCGGAACGAATGCCTCCTATAAGCTGATATACATTTGATGAAAGACTGCCGCGGTAGGGGACGCGTCCCTCTATGCCCTCGGGAACAAGTTTTGACTCTTCCTCAACATCTGCCTGGAAATATCTGTCTTTTGATCCTTTTTTCATCGCTTCAAGGGATCCCATTCCACGGTAGACTTTGTATGTTCTTCCCTGGAAAAGAACCACCTCGCCAGGGCTTTCATCAGTGCCGGCAAACAGATTGCCGATCATAACTGAAGATGCGCCGGCTGCCAGAGCCTTGGTTAAATCTCCGGAATATTTGATGCCACCGTCCGCAATGCATGGGACAGCGTATTTTTTCGCGACCTTGCAGCAATCCATGATGGCCGTTATCTGGGGCACGCCGACACCTGCAACTATACGCGTGGTACAGATAGAACCCGGACCGATGCCAACCTTGACGCCAGCGACGCCTGCTTTTATAAGTGCCTCGGTCGCTTCGGCAGTAGCGATATTTCCGCCGATAAGTTCGCAATCAGGAAAGTTTATCCTGGTATCGCGTATAGCATCAAGCACTGATTTTGTATGCGCATGGGCCGTATCGATAACAATTACGTCGGCCCCTGCATTGATAAGCGCTTCGGTGCGTGCTTCACGATCAGCGCCAACACCGATGGCGCCGCCGACCCGGAGCCTTCCTCTGTCGTCCTTGCATGCATGCGGATATTTGACGGATTTTTCGATATCTTTAACCGTAATGAGGCCGACCAGATTATTCTGTTCGTCAACCACCAGCAGTTTTTCAATACGATGTTTGTGCAGGAGTTTTCTAGCATCCTCAAGCGTGATGCCGGGGCGGGCGGTAATAAGCCGTTCTTTGGTCATGACATCGGAGATTTTTTTGCTATAGTCGGTTTCAAACCGTATGTCGCGGTTTGTGAAAATTCCTACGAGCTTGCCTTCCTTGACCACTGGAAAACCTGATATTTCAAGGCGTTTCATGGTTTCAAGCGCTTCATAGAGCGGCTGGTCAGGATGCACGGTGATAGGATCAACTACCATGCCGCTCTCCGACTTTTTAACCTTCGCGACTTCACTGGCCTGATCTTCAACCGTCAGATTTTTGTGAATCATGCCGATACCGCCTTCACGGGCCATGGCAATGGCTGTGCGTGCTTCCGTAACTGTGTCCATTGCTGCGCTGATAATTGGAATATTGAGTATTATTTTTTTAGTTAAACTTGTCGCAATATCAATATCTTTGGGCAAAACATCAGAATGCTGCGGGATCAGCAGAACATCGTCAAATGTCAGGCTTGAGGATATCTGTTCATTAGCCATGGTAATTCCTTTGCTGAGTGTTGTCGGTGAAAAAGGTTAGAAAAGAAAACTACACAAAATATGCCTCTGTGTCAAGTTTTGAAACTTTACAGTACGAGCCATTGCTCATTGCTGCTTGAATTTTTTACTTTATACATCCGCTTCAATCCAGTCGCCGTCAGACATGAAAGTAAAAACAGTACTTAGTGTTTTTGCTTGTACTGAACATTTAATCTCTATATAATAAAAAGATAATTTTTTAAAAGGTGAATCGTGTTTATTTCATGTATCAGGGGATTAGGCCGAGGTGCGCTGGGTGTGCTTGAAATGCTCGGCTCCTATGGCATGTTTCTGCTTACAGCATTTTTCTGGCTTTTCGGCTCACCGCTTAAGTTCAGGCGGGTGCTTGAGCAGATCATCTTCATAGGCGTCAAATCAACGGTCATCGTGCTGTTAACCGGCGCTTTTACAGGCATGGTATTTGCGCTGCAGGTTTTTTATGCTTTGAGTAAGTTCGGGGGTGAATCTCTGCTTGGGCCGACAGTGGCGCTTTCACTTATCCGCGAACTCGGCCCTGTTGTTTCTGCTCTCATGATTACCGGGCGTGCTGGATCAGCGCTTGCCTCGGAAATCGGCATCATGCGCATTACCGAACAGATAGATGCCCTTGAAATAATGGCAGTTAATCCTTATCGCTATCTGGTTGTTCCCAATGTGGTAGCAGCTGTTGTTTCATTTCCTCTGCTCGGAGCTTTTTTCAGCATGATCGGTATTTGGGGCGGCTATCTCGTGGGCGTGAAGCTGCTCGGCGTGAGCGAGGGCACCTATTTCGGAGAGATGAGCAATTTTGTCGAAATGAAGGATATCACGATGGGGATAACCAAGTCCCTGAGTTTCGGCCTCATTGTCTCCTGGGTATGCTGCTACAAAGGTTTTTTTACGGAATTCGGCGCCAAGGGCGTTGGCAAGGCCACAACACAGTCCGTGGTCATATCCTCGGTTTTGATTCTTATCTGGGATTATTTCATAACTTCAATTTCTTTGTGAACAATGATAATCGTCCGTGATGCCTACAAAAGTTTTAATGGCAACCAGGTGCTGAAGGGTTTAAACCTTGAGATACTTGAAGGCGAAATGTTTGCGCTTATAGGCCGCAGCGGTCTTGGAAAAAGCGTTTTGCTCAAACACATCATCGGGATTATGAAGCCAGACACGGGCGATATTTTTGTGGACGAACAGAACGTGGGCAGTCTTCATGGTAAACAGCTTGAAGCCATGCGCCGCAAATTCGGCTATCTTTTTCAGGAAGGCGCCCTGTTCGACTCCCTGACGGTATTTGAAAATGTCGCCTTTCCCCTGCGGGAGAAGACAGCGATGAAGGAACCGGAAATCAAGGATCGTGTTTTTGTAGAGCTTGAGCATATGGGCCTCAAGAAAGACGCTCACAAGTATCCTGCTGAACTGAGCGGCGGTATGCGCAAGCGCACGTCCCTTGCTCGCGCCATGATCATGCAGCCGTCCATTATGCTGTTTGACGAGCCGACGACAGGCCTTGATCCCATCATCGGCCAGAGCATTCTCAACTATATTCAGCTGTGCCACCGCAGGCTTGGATTCACTGGTATCATCGTCACGCATGATGTGCCGCGCGTGTTCACCATCGTGCAGAAGATCGCCATGATGGATGATGGCCGGATCATTATTAACGGAACCTATGATGAAATAGTCAGGCAGGGCAATCCCGCATTTCAACAGTTTTTATCCGGAAGCATCGATGGACCGCTTCATTATGTTTAAAGGAGAATAAGCATGCGTAGAGGAACCCTTGAACTTGTTGTCGGCCTTTTTATTCTGGCGGGCATACTGTGTCTTGGCTACATATCCACCAAATTCGCCAAAATGGAGGTGATGGGCAATAACGGCTATCTGGTAACAGCTGTGTTTCCGTCTATTGCCGGACTTAAAAACGGCGCGCTTGTGGAGATAGCCGGCGTTGAGATCGGCAGGGTGAAGCAAATAACGCTTGATAATTACAAGGCTAAGGTTGTGCTGTCAGTTAATGGCGCTGTAGAGCTCCAGGATGACGCCATAGCACGGATCAAAACAAAAGGTTTGCTGGGCGAGAAGTATATCGATATCGTGCCAGGGGGCTCAGATGTCATATTGAAGACCGGTGATAAAATTCGTGAAACCCAGCCCCCCGTTGATATTGAAGAGCTTATATCCAAGTTTGTTTTCGGTAAAGTTTAAGACTACTAAAAGGAGTGATGGGATGAAGCGCACAAAGTCGGGAATGTTTATAGCCTTTGCAGCACTTACGGTGTTTTTTTTGTTCATGCCCATTGCTTCAGCCGGCCAGATTACCGATAATCTTAAGCAGGTGGTTGACAAGGTTCTGACAATACTTAAAGATCCTGCCAATGCAGCCCCTGAGAAAAAAGTCGAACGCAATAAACTTATTCATACAGCAGCCTCCGGCACATTTGACTGGGAGGAGATGGCCAAGCGTACGCTCGGTCCTCACTGGCGTGACTTAACATCAGAGCAGCAGAAGCAGTTTATCGATATTTTTGTCGATTTTCTCGAGCGCACCTATATTTCAAAGATAGATCTGTTTTTGCAGGAGGCGAAAGATTTTACGTCAAAAAATATATCATACCTTCAAGAAACCATTGAGCAGGAGCACTATGCCTTGGTTGAGACAAAGATTCTGCTCAACGACAAGGAGCTGCCGCTCAACTATAAACTCATAAATAAGAATGGCTCGTGGGTTGTCTATGATCTGACCATTGAAGGGGTCGGAATTGTTGCAAATTATCGAACTCAGTTTAATGAAATTCTTGCAAACGGATCTTTTGCAACTCTGATCAACAAGCTAAAAGCGAAGGATGGGATAGAGCTGCCCGGCAAAAAAACTGAGCAGCAGGCAAAATCAGGGCAGTGAGCATCGTTGCATTAGATGCATCCCCCCTGTTTCTGACAGTTTTGGTGCTTCATCCGAGGAACTTGTTTTTTTAAGGTTCGCATTATTTTTTCAAAATTATTTTTTTCTGGTTAAGTTCATGTCAAAACCTGAAAGTTTCAAAGCCGGTTTTGTTTCTGTTGTGGGGCTTCCCAATGTCGGGAAATCAACACTTGTAAATCATCTTATCGGCTCCAAGCTTGCTATCGTTTCTCCCAAGCCACAGACAACACGCGGCGTCATCAAAGGTATCCTTACCACAGATCAGGCCCAGATCGTTTTTTTCGATACGGCCGGCATCCACAGTCCCAAGGACAAGCTTGGCGATTTTATGGTATCAGCTGCCAAGATGACCTTTGAGGAGGCTGATATTATTTTTATGCTTGTCGAATGCCAGAAGCCCCGGCATGCCGACGTTGAACTTGCCCGTGAAATTAAAAAGACGGGCAAGCGGGTTTTCCTGGTTATCAATAAAATCGACCGGATTCAAAAAGATCTGCTTTTGCCGCTTATTGTAAGTTATCAGGGGCTCATGGAGTTTGATGAAATAGTACCAGTTTCCGCCTTGGGCGGTGAAAATATGGATCGGTTGCTAGAAATAACCATTTCAAAGCTTCCCGAGGCCCCTGCCTTGTATCCTGATGACATTATATCCGATCAGATTCAACGCGATTTCATAGCTGAATTCATTCGCGAAAAGATTTTTCATTATACGCAGGAAGAAATCCCTTACAGCACCGCAGTGGTTATTGAGGACATGAAGGAGCGTGATGAGGGCGGGGCCTATATACGCGCCAATATCTATGTAGAAAAGGACTCGCAAAAAGGAATTCTAATCGGAAGCGGGGGAGCTATGATAAAAAAGATTGGCCACGATGCCCGCTGTGATATACAGCAGTTTATGGGGTATGGTGGCGTATATCTTGATTTGCAGGTAAAGGTTGAAAAACACTGGCGCGAAAACATTAAGTCTCTGAAAAAGTTCGGCTATGTTCAGCGTTAGCAGTCTGCGTTAATCCAAACTACCGATTGTTTTATTAATTGCCATATTTTGCGTTCAGAGACTGTTGTTTTACTAGATATTGATGCGGCAGTTTAATCAACACCAAATGTTTACATCCTGTGGAAAATCCTGTAGAAAGACATCTTTAATGACTGAAAACAAAGGCTTTCGGCCATTGTGCTCAAAAGCTGAGCGTTTTAAAAAATAAAGTTATTTCAGCTAATTAAAAAACAAAGGGGGAGTTTGCCGTTGCTTTTTAGAATAAATGTAACCGGGGCATGTGAATTCAACAGGTTATTCTGCACAGGGTTTATTTTTAATGAAATCACAGGCATTTGAACCTCTTTTCTCCAGCGAAATTATTTCTCAGCGTGTGCATGCTCTTGCCCTGCAGATTTCTTCCGATTATAAAAAAACCCGACCTGTTATTATCGGTGTTTTAAAAGGGGCTTTTATTTTTTTGTCTGATCTGGCGCGCAGTCTCAAGGTTGACGCCGATATCGATTTTGTTCAGATATCATCGTATGGCTCTTCGCAGGTGTCCTCTGGCACCTGCTCTCTCAAGAAAGACATAAGTATACAGGTTGCGGACCGACATGTTCTGATTGTTGATGATATTATTGATACCGGTCATACAATTGCCTATCTCAAGCAGCATTTACTGCAACATAACCCGAAATCAATAAAAACATGCTGCCTGATCGACAAACAAATCGCGCGCGTCAGTAATCCCATCATAGATTACTCAGCCTTTACCATACAGGAAGGCTTTGTAGTTGGATATGGTCTTGACTTTGATGAACAGTTCAGAGGCCTTCCTGCAATATACATAATGACTGCTTCATGAGCTTCTGGCGCAAATGGTGAGCTGGATTAAAAATTTTGCAGCCCTTTTTACCGGCAAGCCTGCAACAGTGCTTTCAGGTGAAGCACCTCAGGCAATAAAACTTTTATGTTCCCGCCGCAGTTGCCGGTCCTTCAGCGATGAGCCTCTCCGCGAGGAGGAGATACAGTCAATACTTGAGGCGGGGCGGTTTGCGCCGAGCACCGTTAATCTTCAAACATGGACATTTATAACTTTCTCAAGAGAGCAATGGCATGAGACCTTTGACCGGCCCATTCCTTTTAAAGGCGCTTTTGCTATCACGATTTGTGCAGATAATTTCCGCCTTAAGAACCTCCTGCCAGATTTACAGGATACGCCGTTTGTAAATCTTAGCCTTGCGATTTTTAATGCTGGTCTTGCTGCCATGAGTATGAATTTGGCGGCTGAAGCGCTCGGCATCAGAAGCATCATGCTGTCTGAGACTGCCAGGGCAGGGCTGTTGGATAGTGCTTTCCTAAGAGAAAAGCTTAAACTGCCCGAAAAGGTACTGCCGCTCACAACGCTGGTGCTAGGCAGGAGCGGCATTAAGCTCCCGGGTATTCCCCCTCGGCAGCCCCTTGATGCGGTGGTTATGCCGGCGCACTATAATAAGGATGCCGGAGCACTGCTTGGCGACTGGTATAAGCAGATGTTTCTGGGCTATAAACTTACTCATCCGCTGTCGAGTTTTGATCGGCAAATCGCCATCTATCGAAAAAAAATGACTGATGCCGAAGCAGTTGTAAAAGGTATGTTTTATAAAATATAGCTTTTTACAAAAGTAGTGTCGCCATTTATTTTTGCATGAAGCGGCATATTTTTTGATTTGGTTCGCATACTCTTATGGGTTTCATGGAGCACGTACGAGCTTATTCATAAGTACCGGGTCGTGCCGACAGCGTTACTTACACCGCAAGGTATACAGCTAAAAAAAATGCAGACTGCTTCATGTCTTAGAGCATTTTTCTTTTTGTTGTAACCGTCTGCACAGGTGCGTTTTTGATTCGTTTGCCCGTGCTAAATTCTCGCAAGAGCAGCCGGCAATGATGGCAGGGCAATCGCTCGAACCGCACGGGCTGCACTCACCAAAAGCTCACCTGTGCGAATATGGCAATGCTCTTTTGAAAAATGCTCTAGCGCATAAAAAAGCCGGAACAGCGGTAAAGCTCTTCCGGCATAAAATTTAAGAGCAGTACTTATCAGTCAAGCCCAAACATAACCGTCCGCACATAATCCTTCTGGCCATCCGGTCCAAGTATCTTCTTGAAAACTTCAACTGCAGGACCGCCTTGTGAAAGAAGGGTTGAAACATATTTCTCAAGGCCCTCTTTCATTTTTACGCTGGTTTCAGGAGGTAGTTGCTGTGCATTTTTTGCCATAGCAACGTATGCATCGAGATATGCTTTGTAGACTGCAAGGAGCACCTCATCGTCTTTTTTTTCTGCCTTGCTGTGGATGCTGAAATCGGTAAGAAAATTTTTATACCAGTCACGCGTTCCCGATGAAGGCAGGCTTGCAATTTTTAAATACTGGGCCTTCATTTTTTCGTAGCAGGTTTTTTTATTGGCGTCATCAATTTTAGCAGGATCAATTATTTCTATTACAAATATCCGTTTGCCGAATGGCATGAAAATAAAATCAACAGACATCACCGGCAGGTTGTAGTCATAGGTTGGTCTGATCATGAGCGTATACATTTTCATGCACAGCATCATGGTTGCGTCAAGAGAATTGATACGCGCCAGGCGATCTCCGGTGCTGCTGGAAACAGATATATCCATTATAGGCAGTGATTGTACATGCTGATAATTTGCCTTAACCTGAAATGGCTTAAGCGTAAAAGCTTTAAGTGCTTCACTGGTAACTGAGGCATACTTAGCGTATTGCTTTTCACCATCCATGCGTGTGTTGACGGCGATTGCAGCTATAATCAGTATAAGAGCAAGAATGAGTCCGAGGAGAATTTTTAATATTTTCATATACGCGACTCCTTTACAATAAGTGTTAAAAAAAGCAAGAGGCAGGTTATATGCCCGCCTCTTGCTTTTTGTGACTTGTCAGTGTCGAGTTATCTTCCTTCGATTTTTCTGCCATCAGCCCAAATTGTTTTTTCCCCCTTTTCAATAGCTTCTTCAAGGGGCTTACGCGCATCAGGCTTATCCCATGATCTGAAGGAAACGTGTACATTGCCAGGATCGTCAGGCATAATGGCAGTAACAATATAAATAATTTTGTCTTTGCCATCGATTTTTTTAATGGCATTGAAATATGACATATAGTCGGCTTTTTTAAGTTCCTTAAGCTCAAGGTCTTCCTTTTTAGCCCACTCATTAATAAGCTTTATGGTTGAGGGCAAATCAGCTTTTATGCGAGAACGTGAATAGAAGATTTTTTCTGTGTTTTGCTTGACCGTATATGGCCGCTCGCTTTTTGCTTCCCATGTTTTTCCGCCATCTTTTGTGATAAGCGTGGTTGTTTTGACTTTAGTAGGATCAGTAAGAGATGCTGGCTGTAGTGAATTCCAGAATCCACGATATTTCTGCACATCATCAAGGGGCTCAAGTCCGAGAATTTTCGTTCGTACCTCATTGCCGAATACTTCAACTCGGGCAGGGACCAGGGATTCCCATATATCAAGGCCGACCCAGTGCGCGCCTTCTTTTGCAAGATGTTCAAGAACCCAGATCATGAATGCGTCGGATCCGTTGAGGGCGGACATAACTTGACGTCCGCCAAAACCGCCAATTAAAACAGGTTTAATATTGGGGAATTTTTCCTTAAGATCAAAAAGATAGTTTCTTCCGGCGATAATTTTTACTGGAGCCCCGGGAGCTTTTAAAACCATGGTCTCATCCCAGTCGCCGCCAAGAAGGAAGTAACAAACCTGCTTTTGCGCAAGTTCCATCTGGTTTTTTTCAATAAATTTATAAATGCGAGGTGAAGCCTTTTCCCATTTTGAGTAGCTGCCGATAATTACATAATCATAAGGCTTTACTGTGATAACTTGATCAAGTTTTTTAACATCAAGTGATTGCTCATTGCCGATGATTGCTTTAAGCCAATAGGCGACTTCAGTCGTGGAGCTGTAAATTGAGTCGTAGACAAGTAGACCTTTTTTGGGTTCGGCAGACAGTGCCGTGCTGGCGCAGCACACTACCAGCAAAAGTGCCGCCGCCATTAATGCCATACGGTTTTGCTTCATAGTTTCACTCCCTTTTCTTTTGTTTTAAGTTGCATTACACAAAGTAAAATAAAAGCGTTCGCCCGGCTTTGGGGAACCGTCCGAACGCTTCGTTACGTTTATCCGCAGTGCCTGCTCATCACGTCGTAAAGCTGCAATTGAATCCTGAACGAATGGTATTTTTCAGTACGACTTCTGGCGGAAGATCATTGAATCCGGCCATTTTTTTAATCAGTTCGGGGCGTTCTTTCTGGATGTCGGGCATAATCTTCATCAAAGCTTTACCAATGTTTTCAGGAACTTCGTAGGGATCAAGCACGGTCGGGAGCACGAAATTAATCTTGCTGAAGATGTAGTCGATCTCCTTGTCGTTGCACAGCACCGGCATATAGAGATTCTTTAAGAAAATATTGTGATCGCACTTTTCAAGATGTGCGGTTCGCCACCAGTTAAGATATGATTGTACGCCCTGCTGATTAAGTTTGCCCTCTAACATGGCCAGCACTACCGCGCTGCCTGCCTTCCAGCCGCTCATGACCGCACCGGTCATTTCTGCCTCTTGGCACCATCCTGAATCTCCAGCAAAAATAACATTGTCTTTAAAAGGATGAATAATAGGTGAATACATATTGCCGGCGCAGCCGCATTTGCGAATCATTTTGGCGTTTTTAAACCAGGGTGCAAAACGGCTTTTCTTGGTAAACATCTCTAAAAGGCTTTCGTGATCGATGTTGGGATCGACATTGGTTATCATGACCAGCCAGGTGTCCTCTCCTTCATTGTTCCATGCCCTGGGGCAGACAAAGCCGAGCATGGGCGGGTCCCCGCTCTGCACAAGGGGCATATGCAGGGCATAGGGTTCCGGAAGATTAAGATTGGTCATTTCATAGCCGATTGAGGTGACGGAGCCGTAGAAGCCGCGGTTTTTATTCATGCCCATGACGCGGGCGACTCGGGAATTACGGCCATCAGCGGCAATTGCAAATGCGCCACTGAAGTGTTTGCCGCTTGCGGTCTGGACCTCAACCCCTTCAGCCTTTTTGCGTACGTCGATAACATTTTCTCCCGTGAAAACCTGAACGCCGAGCTTTTTGCATTCCCCAAGAAGTCCAGCAAGAAACCAGCTTTTATCATACACGGCGCTTGCACGACCTGCTTTGCCTTTGGCGAGATTGGCTGCATAATCACCAAACCTGAACATTTCTCCATTGGGCGAATACATTTGCCAGGTAAAGAAATCTTTGGTGGGGCCGTCATATTTTACGCTGAAGCCGTTGTTCGGAAAACACAGAAGTCCGGCTTCTTCATTCAAAACTACCCTTTCACCCATATATGATCCCGAAAGTGACACAACCATCATGCCGCACATTCTGAGGATTTCTTCTACTGAATTTTTTCTTTCCAGAAGAGCAACCGAAAGACCGTTTTCAGCTGCGATTTTTGCAGCGGTCAGTCCAGCAGGCCCGGCTCCGATAACGATGAGATCATATGCACTTTTCACTGTTTCCTCCTAGTTTGGCTCTTGTTAATGTTTTAAATTTTTTTAGAACTTTATACGATCTAATTTTTGCTTGACTTACTTCCCTAAACAGATAAACTATGACCCACTTTCTGTCAAGAAAATTTTGTCTGCAAATATTGTATATACCTAAGAGAACAGGCCTTACATTGAGAGAGCCTTTTTTTTTACACCCCTTATTTTTTTGGTTTTCATGCCTAAAACCAGAGCAATCATATATCCTTGTAAGTCAATCCAGTCATGCTAGTTTTTAAAAAAACTAAAGCAGTGAGTACCCTCTGTAAAGTTAGCTGTGGGTTCATCTAATTACAATTTATATAAAAGGAGAAGGATGGATGAAGAAGCTAGTGAAACTTGGATTTTTATTTGCAGTGATGTGCTGTGCAGGGATTTTTATCAGCAACTGGTCAATTGCCGCTGAACAGGAAGCAGCCAAACCTGAACCGAAAGTGAGATCGATTACAAAAGAGAATTTACATGGCGTTATTGCTCCTGATGACAAAAATATCTGGTTTGTCGGAAATTATGGCGTAATCTTTCATTCATCAGATGGAGGGGAAACCTGGAATGCGCAAAAATCAGGCGTAAACAGCCTTCTTATCGATGGCGTGTTTCTGAATGCCAAAACGGGCTGGGTTGCCGGCATAAGCGGAATCGTTCTGCATACTACCGATGGCGGTGAATCGTGGGGGAAACAGAAAACCAACACGGATAAAAATTTATTTGGTATTTGTTTTGTCAACGACAAAAAGGGTTGGGCAGTAGGTGAAGCCGGAATCATCATTCACACAGATGACGGCGGAAAAACCTGGACAGCACAGGGTGAGCAACAGGATAAGGCCCTTAATAATGTTGCGTTTGTCGATGAGAACAATGGCCTGATCGTAGGTGAAACCGGCACAATGCTGAGAACAATTGATGGCGGCAAAACCTGGAAACCAATGGTCCCCAAAATTTTTGAGCGCGCGACCATAGACGAAGAAATTGAGAGACCCCGCCAGTCGCTGTACGGGATTGCCGTGAAGGATAAAAATACTATCGTTGTCTGCGGCATCGACTCCCTGTTTTTACGCACTGCTGACGGCGGCGCAACATGGGAGTCTTACACTGCAGAAGGCAACCTTGGTGTCTATAGCCTATTTTTAATGGGCGACAAAGGCTGGGCTGTCGGCGACAGGGGAGCGCTGTTTGTTTCCAGCGACGTCGGCAAAACATGGAAGCTGCATCAAGACGCAATAAAAACGGGTACCTGGCTCCGCGATGTCGCTTTCACCAGCCCTGACAAAGGGTGGGCAGTCGGCGCCAGCGACACTGTCGTTTCCACCAAGGACGGCGGCAAGACCTGGGATTTTCGGGCCGGAATGTATTATACGGTTAAGGATTTTCCGGTTGCCAAGGAAATCACTGATAAAATTTTTAAGCCATTTACACTGTTTGCATCTTTATGGCGGAAACTCTATCCTGCTCAGTATGAATAAATTTCATTTTCAGAAAGGGGTTTAGCACCATGAAAAATCGTCTTGCGAATTTTATTATAGAAAAACGTTTACAGGTAATTGTCGCATTTCTTGCTTTGTCGGTTATTTTTCTCATTGCCGCAGTTTCGGGTTTAAATTTTAAATCCATGGATTCCGGCCTGTTGCCTGAAGGCTATCCCAATATCAAACTTAACGATGAACTACGCAAAAAATTCGGAGGCACCAATCTGCTGTATATCGTACTGCAGGTTCGAGATAAAGCTGATGGCGGCCAATATGATGATATTTTTAATTATGAAACTCTGCAGACTTTAAAAAACATTGATACGGACCTCCTGAACCAGGAGAAATTTCCTGGCATCGACCGCAATAAAATGTTTTCTCTTGCCAGCGCCAAGCTGAAAGACTTTTCGGTAACATCCGCCGGGATGAATATGCGGTCCGTCATGTTTCCGGATGTCCCCAAGACCCAGGCTGAGCTTGATCTGCTTCGCATGACCGTATATCAGGGAATTGCCTATCCTGTACTTGTTTCTTTTGACAGCAAAACAACCATCCTGATGGCTGATTTTCTTGACGGTAAGACAGATTATGATGATATTTCTACAAAACTGCAGGAACTGCGCAGAAAATATGAAAATAAAAACATCTCTGTTCTCATAAACTGCCTTCCAATGGAAAAAGGCTACATAAAAAGCATGATCCCGAACGTGCTCATTATGATTGCACTATCGGCACTACTGATCACGATAATACTGTTTCTGTCTCTGCGATCTCTGGCTGGCGCTATAATAGCCATGCTGGCAGGTGTTATCAGCGCTGTCTGGGGCCTTGGCTTCCTCGGGCTGTTTAGATATAACCTTGATCCAGCGCTATTCGGGGTGCCAGTATTTATATCGCTAATAGCCGTTGTCAATGCGGTGTTTTTTATTAAACGTTTTTCAGTTGAGCGTGCTGGCGGAACTGATCCGATTAAGGCTGCAAAATCAACGATTGTCGAACTGTATGGTCCATGCGCTTCTGCAATGCTCATTGCCGGTATTTGCTTGATGCTGGTAACGCTGGCGCCGATTTCTGCCCTGCGCCCGTTATTTTTTTCCGGTATTTTTTGGGCATTTGCCTCCTTTATAATTACCATTGGATTTGTACCTGCACTGCTTACCTATCTTCCTGTTCCGGCAAAGAAGCCGGCTGAAGTTAAGCTCATGCATCGCACGGCCCGCTGGGTCTGCGGCTGGGGCAAATATGCTGTTCTGCTGATTACCCTTCTTGCCATTGTCATGGGCTTTGCATCTATGAGTAAGATATCCTATGGAAATGCCCTGCCTGGATCATCAATGCTTCTGCCGTGGCATCGGTACAATATGGATGCTTTTCGTATTTCATTTTCAATGCCGTTGCTTGTGCCGCTGCTTATTATTGCTGAAGGTGATGAGCCTTCTGCTATAAACAACAATCCGGCTCTGTTGCGCGATTCCATTGAGTTCTGCAGGTATCTTGGCCGCACACCCATGGACCCCAAAATGGGGCCTGTTGTCGTCGCACCTGTGTCTATGCTAGCCTCAATGCCCGGTCGTTCCCGAGCTACTCATGAAAACGACCCCAACTGGTCATTTGTACCAACGATTGATGACCATCTTAAGATGTTTTATGTGAATATCGTAACTATGGCGGCCCCCGGCGCAATGGATAAATTTATCGATACCGACCAAAAAGCAATGTGCATGTATATCTATTGCCGCGATAAAACCGAGAGCGTGATTAAGCCGGTCATGCAGAGAGTTCGCGAATATATAACCCAGCAATCGCCATTCGGTATTAAGCTCAGCGATAAGCAGTATCCCGACAAGCTTATGCGCTCCTTTGACGGCATGTTTTTTAAGCAGGAGCCGATGCTTCCCGAAAAGCCGCAAGTTGATAAGTTTCCACATATTGTTTACCGCATCGGAGCCGGTCCTGTGGGCATTCAGGCGGATGTGAACGATTGTGTGCGCCTGTATTTATTCTGGACCTTTATTTTTGCTTCAATCGCAGTCGTTGCCGTTACAGCAGTTCGGTTCGGCTCTCTGACAATCGGTTTAATTTCCTTACTGCCGTTGCTTTTTGTTGCAGGCATATCTTTCATGTATACCTCAAAGCCCAATACAGCTCCCATTACGGTAGAGACGTTACCGTATATTATGATCGGCTACAGCCTTTATGCTGCAGGCGTACTGTATATGCTGAACCGCATTGCCGTGAGCTATTCAACCAGTAAATCATTGGAGCAGGCCATAGCGGATGCTATGGCCGTTTCAGGGAAGGTTTCCTACTATATTGCCATGAGCATACTTGTCGGATTTATTTATGTTCTGGTGCCGTTTGCGCTACCGCATTTTATGCCGTATTCGGTTACTTGCAATATTGTTCTTATAATGTCGCTGTGCGCAATGCTGGGCACGATTTACGTAATCCCTGCCTGCATAGCTCTTTTTAAACCGGCAGGCATAGGTCGCGCTACTGATAAGAGATAATTGTGATTTCAGGATGAATATATTTGTTTGATTGTTGAAAAGCCCCTTAGAGCAATCAGAAGGCTTTACGCGATAAAAGGTGCTTATTGTCAGTCTTAAACAGGAGTGATTTAGAGAAAATTTATTTCATACTTTTTATGTAAACAGCCTTAGATAAACATTGAATTTCTTTTTTTGATGTGTTATTTTTCCTAAAATATTTTACGAAAAAATAATACTTAGTAAGATTAATTTTTCGAAAAAGGAGGGAACATGAGGAAAAGACTTGTAGCAGCATTTTTTTCGTTTGCAGTATGCGCATGCATTATGCTGTGCGCTGGCAAGCCGGCGCAGGCGTCATCCCAGTACTATGACGGCAAACTAGAGATCAGCGGCTTTGCAAAAGAAACTGTTTTTTATCGCACAAGCTGGGAGCCCGGTGAATCAGGGGATCATAATTCAAGAGTTGATTTAGCATTAGCATCGTTTTATTTTGAATCAATCTACAAGATTACTGATTCCCCCGATATGAACATCACATGGTTCAACGGCCTGAGATACTGGTGGGAGCAAAGTTCGTATTTTGATGACAGAGCAAATGATATTCTTGCGCACAATGATAGGGCCAGATATGAGCATCCGACCCATGGTGAGGAATTATTAACGGAATCCTACCTTTCTTTTACAAAAGGCCCCTGGGATGTGCGCGTCGGGAAACAGATTATTATTTGGGGGCAACTTGATACTTCCCGTGTTGCTGATGTTGTAAACCCTCTTGACCTGCGCAGAGGCGTACCGGGTGTTGATAACTGGGAAGAAATTAAACAGGGTCTCTGGATGATCAATACCACCTATCGGTCGACGCTGCCCGGCAATCTTATTTTTCAAAATATCATAAATCCCGGCTATTATAAAAATCTTTTGCTTCCCTATGAGGGCACCCACTGGGGTCCTGGCCATGCTAAAAATGCTTTCGGCCCAACAATCGATAGCCCCGGCATTTATCACTGGCAGCAGCAGAAATGGAATGCAGACGCGCCCACAGGGTGGGACGCCGACAACTGGGAACTCGGTTTCAGAGTGCAGGGGTATACATACGATATCGACTGGTCACTGCTGTACTGGAATGCACGAAGCGACGGCCCGACAGCACGGGTTCACAACGCAACTAAATACGGCACAAATTATGCATTTCCCGCCGCCGTACTGGCCACAATTACAGGCTCAGATACTGTTCATGCAAAGTACTGGGATGGAGGCAAAGCTTTCAGCTTCAAGAGATTTCAGACATTTGGCGGCACAGCCCAGACTGTTATCGAACCATTGCATGATTCAGTATGGCGGCTTGAGTGGTTTTTCGAGAAGGATAGTCCTTTCAATACGGGTGTAAAGGGATCCAACTCAAGCTTAACCGGTGTGACCAGGCAGGATATTCTCGGCACTGCTATGAGTTACAGTGACAAATATAATATTCCCTGGTTTACCCCGACTATTGGAACAGGAAAATTTTTCGAATTGACCCTCACGTATTTTATCGAACATGTATTCAATATGAATTCTGATATCGTTATCAACGACCGTAATCATCGCCAGGGCGATCCTAATGCACAGTCTTTGTCGTTGTTTATGATGCAGCAGATGTTTAATGCCAGCTGGACGTTTACCTTTAATAGCAGTTACTACCCCATGATTAAGAAATGGTTTATAGTTCCCTGCTTTACCTATACGTGGCCTGGCGAGCACTGGAGAACCGACATAGGCGCTGCGCTGTATGGCGGTTCTAATAATGAGTATGTTGGAGATGGATACGCCCATAAGGACAGCATTCTCTTCCGCATGCGCTATGAGTTTTAATTTGTAGATTGTTAGTGTGAACATAAGTCTAAACTTACAGGAAGGAGAATCACAATGAGAAAAGGATGGTGTCTGATGTTTAGGTTGTGGCTGCTCGGAGCCCTCATGTGTTTTCTTGCACCGGCCTTTGCAGGAGCCCAGGAAGTAATTGGTTCTGCGTACGCGCCTGATGAACTGGCAAAAGTCAAAGAATGGGAAAAGACATGGGTGGGAAAAAAGATAGATAAAACAAACATCGATCAGGTTGCGGCTTTTATTCCCGAATCCTATGTGGGCCTGATAAAAGCGCCTGAGAAGTGGGGCGCACCTCCTGAAGGTTTTTTCTTTAATGTAGTAGCTTATCAGCCTGTTCCTGAGACCAAGGGGTTTTCCGAAGCAACTAAAAAGTATGCTTCAACTGTAAAAAAGAATCCCGACGGAACGATATCCAACTATGCTGAAATAGCCGGGCGCCCGTTTCCTACGCCAAAAGACGGGTTTGAAGCAGCATATAATTTTGAGTTCAACAATCATGGAGATACCTGCAAATACCGGCGGTACAGCCCATCTATAAACCCAACAGCCAAAAACGATAGACTCGCGGATCAGGAGTACACTGAGTATTTTTTCATTCACCGTACTGAAAAGGAGCCTTTGCCGGCATTGGCCGATAATCCCAAAGGAATGCATCGGGCATATTTCCTCAATATGTTGAAGCCGCCCGAGTTTTTGAATACACGCATGTTCAACATCCGGTATATCGATCCCAAAAAGGAGGATGACGCATATCTCTGGTACAGCCAGTTCAGACGTATCAGAAGAATGTCGACAGCACAGCGAACTGATTCTATTGACGGTTCGGACATCATTTATGATGATGAATACCTGTGGGATGGCCAGCTGATCCGAAACAATTATACCCTCAAGGGTAAAAAAGACCTTCTCTGCAGCAGGCACACCGACATGAAAGCTACGACACGTGTCGCAGGGCAGGCTTTGTCAAACGGCCTTACTCTGGAGCGTTGCAATACGATTGCGATTGATGTTGTCAACAAGGACCCCAACTATATTTACAGCAAGAGAATCTGGTATCTTGATCCTGAAACCGCTATAATTCTCTGGACTGAAATTTTTGATGCAAATGGTAAATTCTGGAAGTGTTTTATGAATAATACCTGCCCCGTGCCGACAAAGACCGGTCAGTTGAAGCCATTTATCGTTGCCACGCAATTTGCGGAGTTTCAGCGAACACATGCCGGCTTAAGCGATCAGGAATATTTTTATAAACCTGAGGTTACAATAGATGTTCGTTCGGATATATTTACTGTCGGCAATTTGCAAAATACCTATTAATACAGCATTAGCCCAAAAAAAGCCCGCTGCTGCAGCGGGCTTTTTTTTGTTCAACCTCTAATAAGCACTTAAAACTGTAACCCCATAGCTGTCATTATGCTAACGACAAGCTGGTTTTTTAAATTTCAACAGAAAGTTTAGCTCTATTATTGATTTGTTAGCCCAAATAGCACCTTCCTCTGGGGCATAAAACCGTGGTTAGAAAAAGGCTTTTTTAAATAACAGCATCCTAGCATTCATCGCTAAAATGATAAAACTGCATGAGGGGCTTCATTGCTGGATCTCCAAAGTTATAGAAAGCATCTCAAATCATTACAGTACGACGCGGGAAAGAATATCATCAACATTATGGTACTAAGCTGGTTGGACATGTCGGAATGGGCAACTTATAAATTGATAATCATAACTGTAAGATTACCTCAGTGAGTTACAATTATGAAATGGTGCATTACAAAAATGTGATATTCTAGCTATGATAAAAAGACCTGCTTCAGTTGAAGTTCACCTGCTTTTGCTTGTATGGCTAAAAAATACCAATGCTTTCCATCGAGATATAAACTTTTTCTTGTCTCGGCATTGTTTTTGCAATTTGAATCTTCAGTATTTATAACCTATAATTTATAAGCGCAACTTGCGCAGATTTAAGCCAACGAGAAGCGGATATTATGAGACCAGAAGAAGAGTTTAAAAAGATTGCTGGAGATATTAAGATTATCGCCAATGCTGCAGAAAAAGAGATGTATAGTCATGATATTGGCGATGTGCCGCATATTATGACAAAAACATTTTTTCAAACACAGCCTGATTTTGTTGTTCAGCCCCAGAACGTTGATGAAATCCGGAAGATTCTTGCCTTTGCCCATGAAAAGAAAATATCCGTGATTCCACGAGGTGCAGCCTCATGGGGGTTTGGCGGGGTAATTCCAACTAAGGGTGGCATTGTTATCGACTTGTCGCCGCTACGCAGGATACTGACACTTGATAAGAAAAATAAAACCATAACGGTGGAGGCAGGTGCCAGGTGGAGTGATATTGACATACTGGCCAAAAAGGACGATCTGTGCCTCATGTCCTATCCCTCCAGCAAGTTCTCTACTGTTGCCGGCTGGATTTCAACCGGTGGCTACGGGATAAACAGCTACCGATACGGTCATATTTCAAAGCAGATAGTGTCGATGACGGTTGTAACGCCTCTTGGTAAAGTAATGAAATTGACCCCCAGCGACCCTGATTTTTCCTGGTTTATTTCAACAGAGGGAACGTGCGGAATTATTTATGACGTAACGTTAAAGCTGCGCGATTTGCCCAAAAGCTCATATGCTCATATTTTCTATTTCCTGACAGATAAGGATGCATTTTATTTCATCGAACAGGCTGCCCGTCAGAAAACAGCTGCCAATGTGATCAGATTTGTCGATGCTAATCATATGCGCGAGACAAATGAAATAATGCATGCAAATGTGTTTAAAGAAGAAGCAGGGGTGCTTGTGGAATTTAGCAACCCGGGCGATGAGCAGAATTTTCTTGATCTCGTGAAGAAGTTCGGTAATTACGAACAGTCTCCCGGCTATGCAGCAACTTATTTGTGGAATGAGCGCCTGTTCGGTATGAAGGCAAAGCGCCTGGGCCCCACGCTGCTTGCCAGTGAAGTGATACTGCCCATTTCCGCCTCCGCAAAATTTATTGAAAAAGCAAAAAAGCTTGGAAGCAATTACGGTGTCGAGATATGCATTGATTCCTACATTCTTGACCAGACAAAAGCGCTCATTATGACGACCTTTCTGTGCGACTCGCGGAAACTTAAGTATTATTTCCATATGCCCCTGGTTTCCATGCTCACGCAGACGGCTGTTTCAATGGGCGCACAGCCTTATGGACTTGGTATCTGGAACGCTGCTTTTGTGAATCATTTGTATACCAAAGACCATCAGAGCCAGTTTAATGCCTATAAGGCAACAGTGGATCCGTATGGCATTATGAATCCTGGTAAATTTCTCCGGGTCAACTCAAAATTCATGAATATCCCTGCTCTTGCTTTTCACCCGCTGTTTTTTGGGTTGTCGATGAGACTGCTGATACTGCTATCGCCTATTATCGGCAGGATTGCCACGCTGCTGTTCGGCAGGGATAAAAAAGTCGACTCCCTTGACCTTGAGCTCAGCACGCATGCCTGCGCAAAATGCGGCAACTGCATAGCTGTGTGCCCGGCCTATCTGGTCACCAGAAATGAAGCGCTCACGGCCAAGGGGAAAGTCGCTCTGGCAAAAAAACTTATTGCCGGAGAGACCGTTACGCCGGAAGAAGCAGCCACTGCATTTATGTGCATGCACTGTCGTGCCTGCGAGGAGATATGCCAGACCAATCTTGACCTGATGACCCTCTGGGATGCCCTTGAGCGACGGCTTGAGGCCAATTTTGGACGGCCGGATGACAGAATAAAAGAGTTTTTAAAAACAGTTGACGGCAGCAAGGAATACTGGGACATGGTAGAGCGCAATTCATAAGGTTTTTTTTATTTTCACTTATTTCCGTACGTAGAGATATTTCATGAGTTATTTCTACATAAAAAATAAATTATCAGACGTGAAACATTATGCCAAAAAAATACCACATCGATATCAAAGCGACTCCTCTGAACAGGGACTTTGTATCAAAGTTCAAAATTGCGCGGGGCGAAAATTGTATTAACTGCGGCAAGTGCACCAAAGTATGCATCTATGAAGCCCATAAGCGTGGTGCAAAAGACCCTCGCAAGATAGATGACCCACATATGGCGCTCTGCAAAAACTGCTTCCGCTGCATACAGGAATGCCCGCGTGGCGCGCTCGTGAAGTCCCTTGACCCAGACTTTTTGGCCCTTGGTGGTTCGTATTGGAAGCCTGATATGTTACTGAGTATCTGGAAGCAGGCCGAAGACGGCAAGGTGCCGGTGTCCGGTGCAGGTTATCGCGGCCCTTTTACCGGCCCCGGCTTTGACGGTATGTGGACCGATATGTCTGAGATAGTTCGGCCTACGCGCGACGGTATTCATGGTCGAGAATATATAAGCACGGCAGTTGATCTGGGCAGAAAGCTCAATCATCTGAATTTTGCCGATACGGGTAGCCTTGCATCAAACATTCACCAAACCGTTGATCTGCCGATTCCGATTATTTTCGATATACCGGCCTGCAAATTGAGCAACAATATTATGACTTCATTTGTCATCTCAGCAGTGGCAGCAGGTACCTTTGCAATTATGCCCGCGAACGACATTTCCGCAGACATTAAACAATATATCAATAATATTATACCTCTTGTGTCACCTGATAAAATTACTGCTCATCAAAGTTTGATCAGCGGTGCCCGGTTGGTGGCTATTGAGTATGCAACTGCACTGCTCAATGATTTCGGCTCTGTTAAGGATTCGATTAAAAAAATATCTCAAGCGGTTACTATCGTGCGAATTCCGGCAATGACGGGAATCGAAGACGCCGTCACGAAACTTGCCCGCAGCGGGGCCGAAGTCATTCATATTGTAGCCGATTACCGCGGCATGGAAGCTCCTGGTTTGCGGCAGCGATTTTTAAAAGATGTTGTCAGGGCAGTGCATCTCAGGCTAATAGAGGAACGAATACGCGATGAAATCACCATTATCGTATCCGGCGGTATTGCAATGGCGGAGCATGTGCCCAAAGCAATTATTTGCGGAGCAGACCTGATAGCTGTGGACATACCGCTGCTTGTTGCACTGGGTGCACTACTCTATGAACAGCCGGAAATGACAATAACGCTTCCTGACTGGCTTGAAAAATTGCCTGCTGCAACTGTTGTTCAGAGAATAGTCAATCTTATGGGCGCATGGCATTCTCAGCTGCTTGAAGTCATGGGCGCCATGGGCATTCGCGAGGTCCGGCGGCTCCGGGGCGAAACAGGTAGAGCGATATTTTTTGATGAAATCGACAAAGACACATTCGGAAAACTTTTTCAACAGCGGGAAACGGCAAGTATATGAAACCAGAAACTGTAGTTATAAAACCAATGCCATCACGGTTCAAACACAAGGTGCCTAAGTACAAGGTCACCAGGTCAGATGCCTGCATCAACTGCGGCATGTGCGCGAAGTCCTGCCCTTACGGAGTTCATGAGCGCATAGAAGGCCATAATAAAATGCGGCCGCCAATCGACTATAAATGCATCGGCTATGAATGCCGAAAAAATGACGAATTCTACTGTGTGTATAAATGCCCCCGCAAGGCACTTAGCCTGTCCCTGAACCCGATGTATGAGACCCTCGGGGACTGCCGCTGGACTTCTGATATGATCATCGCAACCTGGATTATGGCCGAAACCGGGTACCCGCCCGAAAGAACCGATATTGGCTATCAAACAGGTAATTCTGACGGCGGGTTTGACAAGCTGCGTCTGAAGTTTCCGGTAAATCCATTGAAAGTTGAACGTGACGAAATCTCTACAGAGCTAAGACTGAACCGGAGAAACGATGGCCGTTCCAATGTCGTGATTTCTACGCCAATGTATGGCGGCGGCATGTCATTTGGGTCGGTGAGCCTGTCAACTATGCTTTCTAAAGCGCGCAATGCTACGATCTGGAACACATTTACCTGTACCGGTGAGGGCGGCTATCCCGAAATGCTGTATCCCTATGATGACCATGTCATCACCCAGGTCGCAACCGGTCTTTTTGGCGTCCGCGAGGAAACAATTCAGCGTGTAAGGATTGTCGAGTTTAAATACGCTCAGGGAGCAAAGCCTGGTCTGGGCGGACATTTACTCGGAGAAAAAAACACAGAAAGCGTTGCGCGCATGCGCGAGGCTGTGAAGGGGACATCGCTTTTTTCTCCGTTTCCGTTTCATTCGGTTTATTCCATAGAAGATCACAAGAAGCATATCGACTGGATTAAGCAGATGAACCCGAAGGCTCTTGTGTCGGTGAAGGTATCAACGCCCAATGATGTTGACATGGTTGCGGTCGGCTCTTACTATGCTGGCGCGCATATTATTCATATCGACGGCGGCTATGGCGGCACTGGCGCAGCACCCGATATTGCAAAAAAGAATATCGCCATGCCTATAGAGTATGCCATTCCGAAAGTGCACAATTTTCTTAAGGAGGAGGGCGCCCGGGATGCCGTAACACTTATTGCATCTGGAGGAATTCGCACTGCCCATGACTTGGTGAAGGCCATCTGCCTCGGGGCCGACGGTGCTGTTGTCGGCACGGCTGAAATGGTAGCTCTTGAATGCGTGCGCTGCGGCAACTGCGAATCAGGCCGGGGATGCGCCCGCGGCATAGCTTCAACCGACTCAGAGCTTGCAGATTTATTTGATGATGAGTGGGCAACACAGCGGATTGTTAATCTCTATCATGCCTGGAATTATCAGCTTGTAGAAATTCTGCAAAAGTTCGGCATGAAGAGCGTTTCAGAGCTTGTTGGCAGGACGGATCTTCTTGAACATGTTGATTACAGCTAAAGTGGGCAGATAGAGGTATATTTTAAAGCTGCCTCTATAAAATTTTTTCAGTTAGCTTTTGTTATCATTTAACGGAGTTATTATAAATGAATAGTGCAGATAAAATTCTCGCCTCTCGCATTCCGCTGTGCTCCAACGTACCTCAACTCAATCAGAATACAGAGGAAGAGGGCGGTTGCGGTGTTACCGGATTTATCAGCTCAATTCCTGTAACGGGCAAAAATATCTTTGAGCCTTCGGTGCAGATGCATAATCGTGGCAATGGCAAAGGCGGCGGCATTGCTGCTGTGGGGTTTATACCGGAAGCGCTGGGTGTTTCGCGGCAGATTCTTGAAGAGGACTATATGCTGCATATAGCTCTTCTTGATGAAAGCATTGCAGGTGAATTGGCCGAAACCTTCATACTTCCCTTTTTAACCATCGATAAATCGGAAAAATTGGCGCGCATTGATGATTACCACAACATCGGCCTTGAAGTGAAGCCTCCGGAGATCATGCGCTATTTCGTTCGGGTGAAACAGGATGTGCTTGACTCCTTCATCCGCGACAATAAGCTTGAGTCACTTGACCGTCGGGATGCTGAGGATGAGTTTGTCTATCAGAACAGCTTTAAGATTAATACGAAGTATTATGCATCTCTTGGCGATAAAAAAGCCTTTGTCATGTCTCACGGAAGAAACATGATGATACTGAAAATTGTCGGGTATGCCGAGAATGTCGTTAAATACTATAAGCTTGAGGATTTCAAAGCCCATGCCTGGATCGCTCACCAGCGCTATCCAACACGCGGAAGGGTCTGGCATCCCGGCGGCTGCCATCCGTTCAGCGCACTCAATGAGGCCCTTGTTCACAATGGCGATTTTGCAAATTACCAGTCCGTTTGCGACTATCTCAAACAGCGAAATTATTATCCCCTTTTTCTGACAGATACGGAAGAGGCGGCTCTTATGCTTGATCTGTGGAGCCGGGTTTACAAGTATCCGCTTGAATATCTCATAGAAGCCCTGGCGCCAACCTCTGAAATGGATTTCGACCTCCTGACTCCGGAGAAACAGGCAGTTTATAAAGCGATTCAGACACATCATGTCGGATCCTCACCTGATGGACCATGGTTTTTTATTATTGCAAAAAATGATGTCCAAAAAAACCAGCTTCAGCTTATCGGCATTACCGACACAGCCATGCTGCGGCCTCAGGTGTTCGCACTACAGGAAGGTGAGGTGCAAATCGGCCTCATATGCTCTGAGAAGCAGGCTATCGATGCAACACTTATTTCACTTGAACGCGAGGATCCCCGTTTTAGACCGATAGCCGACAAGTACTGGAATGCCCGAGGCGGTAGCTACACCGACGGCGGTGCATTTATTTTCAGCCTTGTCGACAGTGGGGATGGCGCAGGTAGCAAAAAGCTCATTTGCACGGATAAATTCGGTAAAGTGATAGCAACTCCCAAGGGCAAAGCCATCTGCGATACTGTAAAGGTTCCTGCAATTGATGAGGTAGCTAATAAAGAGATGTACAGCTGGCTTCAAGAACAGTTTACTGCAATAGACGGGCAGGGCGGCTGGAATATTTTTACATGTGTCCGGGACAGATTAAAAACCTTTTCACCCGAATCGTTCCAACGATGCATTGAAACAATAATGGGTTTAGCCCAGCAAAGTGATGAGTTCAGGCAGGTTGCCCTAGACGCACTGACGCTTCTGACGGATCGGCGCTTTGATACAGGAGCGCTCAAGCGAAGTTCGGTGCTCCATGTTTTGAAAATAAACCTGGATGCAATTCTTGCTTCAATGCCGGCAATTGCAAAAAATGCAGGCGAGCATTTCTGTCATATCGATTTTTCTACCCGCGCAGATTTACGGCCTCCTTTAAAAAATGAGCAGACACTGGTCCTTGACGCTGAACATTTCGAAGCCGAAGGCAATCTGTGTGATGCTATTTTATTAGTTGCTGCCTACAAGCTCGGCTGGAAAAAATTTATAATTTATAAATACCGCGGCCAGCGTTTCACTGGCTGCGGCTTTGGCCCGAAAACCCAAGGCATACGCATCAATGTTTACGGCTCGTCGGGCGACTATCTCGCTTCCGGCATCGACGGCATGGAAATCCATGTGCATGGCAATGCGCAGGATCAGTTGTGCCAAATCTTTAAGGACGGTAAGCTTGTGGTGTACGGCGATGTGGGCCAAACATTCATGTACGGCGCCAAAGGTGGCGCTGCTTATATCATGGGTAATGCCGCCGGACGCCCCCTTATCAATGCCGTAGGAAAACCGCGGGTCGTTATAAATGGTACGGCCCTTGACTATTTAGCGGAATCCTTTATGGCGGGCGACCCGCTGAACGGCGGCGGATTTGTTGTGCTCAACGGGATCGGCTTTAGTGACGAAGACGGCAGCATCATGGAATATGATTCCCCCTACCCGGGCTCAAATATTTTTTCTCTTGCATCAGGAGGGGCGATCTATGTCAGGGACCCGCACAAGAAACTTGTGGACGAGCAGCTCAATGGCGGTGAATATGCCGAAATGACCGATGCCGATTGGAATCTTATACTGCCCTATCTTCATGAAAATGAAAAGCTATTCGGCATAGCGTTGGAGGATCTGCTAACAGTGAATCTGAAAAAGAAAGAGCCGAGGGAAGTTTATAGAAAAATAAGGCCGAAAAAGGCCGTCGTTATGGATAAAAACGACAGCGGCTTGGGTGAGGCGTGCTCCTGCAAATAGCAGTACTCTTTTTTAACCTTTAAATTGGTGCTGCAAATGTATGGTAGAGACGCAAACCTGAGCGGCTCTTTTTTTTGTAGTATGTTCTTAAAGGTAACAAATTTTTAAGGACGATAAGCATGAAGTTTAATTTTTTATCAGATAGTATAGCCATATATGACTTAAAATTTAAACTGGAATATTATGCTTCATCTATGACAATTTGCTGAATTTTAATCTGCAAAAATTATGAAAGCATCACTTTATCCTACCACCGGACTTCCAGGACTTGACACTGTAATCGACCATCTTAGGTTGGGCGACAATGTGGTATGGCAGGTCGACAACATTGATGATTACGCGTTTTTCGTGACACCGTTTGTGCGCCGGGCCATTGAAGATAACAAAAGGATCATCTACATAAAATTTGCCCAGCACAAGGCGCTGCTTGCACCATCCGTCGAAATTATGCAGTATGAGCTTGATGCAAAGCTTGGTTTTGAATCTTTTTCAACGCAAGTTCATGGCATTATTGCCCACGAAGGTATCGGCGCATATTATGTTTTTGACTGTCTGTCAGATCTGCTGTCGGCATGGGCCACAGATCTGATGATTGGCAATTTTTTCAGAATTACCTGTCCGTATCTGTTTCAACTCGACACCATTGCCTATTTTGGGCTTATCCGCAGCCGTCATTCCTATAAAACCGTTGCCCGAATCAGGGAAACAACACAACTGCTTATGGATGTTCATAATACCGGTATTGATATGTATATTCATCCTCTAAAGGTTCTGGGCAGGTATTCACCGACAATGTTTCTGCCGCATAAAAATGACGGGGCTGCGTTCAACCCCGTCACGAGCAGTATCGATTTAACGAAGCTGACTACATTTATAACTGCTAAAACCACCAACCAGGCAAAAAGAAACCTTGATTCATGGGACAGGCTTTTCATGGAAGTTCAGGATCTGGTGCGCCGTCCTACTGGCGCTGCTGAACAGGCAAAAGCCCTTGAGCTGCTTAGTTCAGTCATGATAGGCCGCGAAAAGCGCATACTGTCCCTGGCAATGCAAACCTTGTCGCTGCAGGATCTGCTGGCAATCAAGGAGCGCGTTATCGGCACCGGCTATATAGGCGGCAAGGCTGCCGGTATGCTGATAGCGCGAAAGATTCTTTTGCAGGACAGCTCTTATGCCTGGCGTGCCTGTCTTGAACCCCATGATTCTTTTTTTATCGGCTCTGATGTTTTTTATACCTATATCGTTTCTAACGGGTGGTGGAACCTGCTGATGGAGCATAAGACAGCGGAAGGCTATTTCGAAGCCGCCCGCATTCTTAAGGAAAAAATGCTTGAGGGTTCATTTCCCGAAGAGATAGAGGATCAGTTCTGGGAGCTTATCGAATACTTTGGCCAGTCGCCCATAATTATCCGCTCAAGCAGCTTACTTGAAGATGCTTTTGGAAATGCATTCGCCGGAAAATATGAAAGCCTTTTTTGCGTTAATCAGGGCGAACCAGAGCAGCGTTTTAAGCGTTTTAAGGACTATGTCCGCCAGGTTTTCGCAAGCACCATGGGTGAAGACGCGCTTACCTATCGCAGGCAGCGGGGCCTCGATAAGCATGATGAGCAGATGGCGCTTCTTGTGCAGCGTGTGTCGGGTTCGCATCACCAGCGATATTTTTTTCCCGATCTTGCCGGGGTAGGTATTTCTTACAACGCCTTTGTGTGGAAGCCGGATATGGATCCTAAGGCCGGGATGCTCCGGCTTGTTCTCGGACTTGGTACACGGGCCGTCAATCGTGTCGAGAATGATTATCCTCGGATCGTGCCCCTGGACACGCCGCTTTTGAGGCCCCATGCCGGATTGAGCGATGCCAGAAAATATTCCCAGCGTTATGTGGATGTTTTAGATGTTGAGCATAACGAGCTTGAAACCGTGCCCCTTGACAGTATAGTTGCCTGCAATACGGGAATTGATTTTGACCGCTTTGGCATTCGCGACAGTGAAGCAAACGAACGGCTTCGCGAACGCGGTATTATAGACAAAGATGCCTGGTTGCTGACTTTCGATCCCCTGTTATCAGAGAGCACTTTTTCTACCGTCATGCGCAATATGCTCAAAATACTAGCAGATAGCTATGATTATCCTGTTGATACGGAATTTACTGTCAATTTTGATCACAGCGGACAGTTTCAGATAAATTTAGTCCAGTGCCGGCCATTGCAGACCAAGGGAGTACAGGCTCGTGTACATTTACCGGAGTCAGTTCCTTCAAAGGACCTGCTGTTTTCCTCGTCAGGCAATTTTATGGGCAGTAATGTCATGTTGCAT
Organism: uncultured delta proteobacterium; assembly: GCA_903911225.1. Taxonomy (GTDB): domain Bacteria; phylum Desulfobacterota; class WTBG01; order CAIYCZ01; family CAIRTM01; genus CAIWCT01. Next base: position 6,772 of record CAIWCT010000157.1, on the reverse strand, counting down.
ATCAGCCGTATCATTTATGTCGACCCTGAAGGCTACAGCAGGCTTAATCTTTCTGAGAAGTATGATGTCGCACGGGTAATCGGCAGACTGAACCGCCAGATTGAAGATAAGGGCCGCACACATGTTATGCTGATGGGGCCCGGCAGATGGGGAACCTCAACCCCGGCGCTCGGGGTACCTGTACGGTTTGCAGAAATTAATAATATTTCGGTCATGGTTGAGATCGAATATATGGGTGAATCGCTCATGCCGGAGCTGTCTTTCGGCACCCATTTTTTTCAGGACCTGGTTGAAACCGATATTTTTTATTCAGCCCTGTTTCTGAAAAATGAGCAGGCAGCATTGAACACCGCATGGATGGTCGGTTTGGAAAACATCCTTGCGAGCCTATTGCCGGAGAGCGCTAAGTATGAACATATTGTGCGGGTGTTTGATACTGACTGCAGAAAACTCTGTCTCATGTCGGATATTTTTACGCAAAAGGTGCTTTGCTTCACCCAGCATGCGCCTGATGCATAAATTATCGCATCTAATGACAATTATAATGCATGATACTGAGTTAAGCAGTGGCTGGAGTCCCAGACTTATCCGCCGCCTGCAAGTTAATGCCTACTGAGGATTACTTGTATTTTTTTGTTTCTATGCCAAGGTGTTGAATACGGTAGTGCAGAATGCGCTGGGTGGTCTGAAGATAGCGGGCTGTGGAGGCAACATTGCCGCGGTGCTTTTTCAAAGCATCCACGATCAGCTCCCGCTCATAGGAGCTTACAAGGGTTGTGAGAGGAGCGCCGTCGCCGGGCAGCAGCGATGTGTTGGTTTCATCAGAGGTCTGCAGCGAGGGCGGAAGGCAGTAGCTGTGGATTACATTATCTGAGCTTGTCAGTATCGAGCGTTCGATACAGTTTTCAAGCTCGCGGACATTTCCCGGCCAGTGATAGGCCATCATCATGTTGATAGCGGGGGTTGATATACGCTTGATATTTTTGCCGTAGACTTCATTGTATTTTTGAAGAAAGTGATCGGCAAGAAGAATGATGTCGGATCTACGCTCGCGAAGCGGCGGCATATAGATAGGAAATACATTCAGGCGGTAAAAAAGATCATCGCGGAATTTTCCGCTCTCAATGGCCTGCTCAAGGTTTGCCGCAGTGGCGGCGATGATGCGGATATTGACCCTGATGCTTTCAGCTCCGCCAACGCGTTCAAATATTTTTTCCTGAAGCACCCGCAGCAGGCGAACCTGTACCGCCGGGGAAATATCCCCTATCTCATCAAGAAAAAGAGTTCCTCCGTTGGCAAGTTCAAAGCGGCCCTTGCGCTGCTGCATAGCGCCGGTGAATGAGCCTTTTTCATGGCCGAACAGCTCGCTTTCTATGAGGTTTTCAGGAAGCGCCGCGCAGTTGACAGCAATAAAAGGGTTGTTGCGCCGGGAGCTGGAAAAGTGAATCGCCCGTGCCACCATTTCTTTGCCCGTGCCGGACTCGCCCCTGATAAGCACGGTGGCCGTGCTGTCGGCAACCTGGGCTATCTGGAGATATATCTGCTGCATAACGCTGCAGCGCCCGACAATATTGTTGGGCTGATAGAGCTCTCCAAGCTGCTGCCGCAGTTGACGGTTTTCCGCCATCAGGCTTTCCCTCTCGGCAACCTGCTCGCGTATCTGGGCTACGGCTTCGGCAAGGATATCTGCAACTAGGGAGAGGAAATTAAGATCGCTTTTTAGAATGTCAAGGTCGTCTTTCGGGCGGTCGATACTGATTGTGCCGATAACATCGCGATTGTGCAGCACCGGGACGCACAGAAAGGCCATGGGCACATCTTTTTTGCGAGACCTGGTTTTGTTCAGAAAATAGGGATCGATTGTGAAATCCTCGATAAGGGCCGGCTTCTTGGTTTGCGCTACACGACCGATGATACCTTCACCGAGCCGGTATTTACCCCGCTTTTTTTCTTCCGTGGATAGCCCCTTTGATGCCTCGATGACTAAAATATCAGTATCCGGCACACGAAGGGTGAGAATACCCCGCGACATGCCCATTTCTGTATCCATAATGCCCAGTGCGTCTTCCAGTAGAGCCGGGATGTTATGCTGATGAAATGTGGCATGAGATATTTTTGCAAGAATCGCCAGCTGTTTTGCTGATCGTTCATTGATGACTTTTATGTTTTGGGCATCCGCTTTTTTCATGAGCTTTTATCAATTAAGTAGTATTCTTTTAAAAAACAAATTTGTTACGCATAGTAATGTATACTAACAATATTGTCATAAACATGTCAAACAAAATTGAGTTTGCACCAACAACTTTTAAATATTTTATTAACATTACAGGGTTTCTTTTTAAGAAGCAAATACAGCAACTTATTGTGTTGGCGAACTGTTTTTTTGCAGTATTGGAACTTTCAATTGTTGTTTGGCATTTTTTTTGTATATCTCTACTGAGAGAGTTTTTATTTTATTCTTTGCAAAGAGTTCTTTACAGAAGGAAGCAAAATTATTTATAACTAAGAGTCTCTATAAAAAGTTCACAGGGAGGTTTATCGATGACAGCAATTAACTGCTCCAAATTTTTCTCAGAAGACGTTTTTACCATCAAGACAATGCGCAACTACCTATCGGTAAATGCCTATGATTCACTAATGGAAACCATCAGGCACCGTACATCCCTTGATCCTCGGATTGCCGACGAAGTGGCCGAGGCAATGAAGACATGGGCTATTGAAAAAGATGCCACACATTTTACGCACTGGTTTCAGCCACTGACTGGCGCTACGGCTGAAAAGCATGATGCCTTTATAGACCCCGACCGAGAGGGTGGCTGCGTCATGCATTTTTCCGGCAAGGAACTTATTCAGGGCGAGCCCGATGCCTCCAGTTTTCCATCAGGCGGCCTTCGCACCACATTCGAGGCACGTGGTTATACGGCCTGGGACCCGACGAGCCCTGCTTTTATCAAACGCGGCGCAAAAGGTTCAACACTGTGTATTCCTACTGTTTTTTGCTCCTACAGCGGTGAGGCTCTTGATGAAAAGGCACCGCTGCTGCGTTCAATGGATGTGCTCTCAAAGCAGGTGTGTCGTCTTGCAAAGCTTTTCGGCATGGATGTCGACGGTGGCAAGCGCACCTATCCAACCCTTGGGCCAGAGCAGGAATATTTTCTGATTGATAAGCAATTCTATGAGAGTCGTCTTGACCTTATGCAGACAGGCCGCACATTGTTTGGCCGTCAGCCGGCCAAGCATCAGCAGATGGAAGACCATTATTTTGGAGCCATTAAACCTCGGATTATGGCTTTTATGGAAGATCTTGACCGCGAGCTGTGGCGGCTTGGGATTCCTTCAAAGACGCGTCACAATGAGGTTTGCCCTGCGCAGTTTGAAATCGCCCCGGTATTTGAGGAGCTGAGCATCGCTGTTGACCACAACATGCTGGCGATGGAGGTGCTGCGAAATGTTGCCGATGAGCACGGTCTTGTTTGCCTGCTGCATGAGAAGCCCTTTGCCGGGGTGAACGGCTCAGGGAAGCATAACAACTGGTCAATCGTAGACCCGACGGGTCGAAATTGGCTGACTCCGGGCGATAATCCCCATGCCAATGCAGAATTTCTTACCATGATCTGCATTCTCATGAAGGCAGTTGATACGAACGCCGCACTGTTGCGTGCAGCTGTTGCATCTGCAGGCAATGATCATCGACTCGGAGCAAATGAAGCCCCGCCTGCCATTATTTCCATCTTTCTTGGCGATCAGCTCTATGATGTGATTGAGCAGCTTGAAAAGGGCAAAGCGAAAAGTTCTAAAAATGGCGGCGTGATTAAGATCGGCGTTACCTCGTTGCCGCAGTTTCCCCGCGATGCCACGGACCGCAACCGCACCTCGCCCTTTGCATTTACCGGCAATAAGTTTGAGTTTCGCGCGGTGGGATCAAGCCAGAACTGCTCGGCAGCAAATACCGTTCTTAACACGATTGCCGCTGATGCCATTGCTGATGTCTGCGACGAGCTTGAAGCTGCAATTAAGGCTAAAAAGAATTTTAATGAAACGCTGCAGAGCATACTGCAGAGAATCGTCAAGAAGCATAAGAGGATTCTTTTTAATGGTGATAATTACACTGCCCAGTGGCGTGCTGAGGCAGCACGGCGTGGTCTTCCCAATATTATGACGACCCCAGAAGCGCTGAAAGCCTTTGCCGCTCCTGCAACAATAAGGCTTTTTGAAAAGCATGGCGTGCTCACCAAGCGTGAACTTGAATCACGCTATAATGCTCTTTTTGAGAATTATGAGAAAACCATCATTCTTGAAGCAAACTGCTCTGTGACTATCGCCCGGACCATGATCGTATCGGCTGCTCTTACCTATCAGCTGGAACTTGCTTCAACAATCGCCAATACAGCCAAGATGCTGAAAGCCGTTAAACAGACTGAAAGCAAAGATCTTTTAAGGAATGTGACTGAGCAGATCGAGGCGACACTCAAGGGCTGCAAGTCTGTTGAACTTACGGTAAAAGCAGGACATCCGGATAAAATACTGTCGGCAATGTCCAAACTGCGCACTGCCGTTGATGAGCTTGAAGCCCTTTTACCGCGCGATACATGGCCGCTGGCTACCTATGCTGAAATGATGTTCATAATTTGATTGGAAGTTTATTGATTTTATGCCGGCATAAAATACGGGAGGCATACCCTTTCTAGTTGTTTAACAGAGCCTGTAGTGTATTATGTATGTTGCAACGCTGATGCGGTGAATTTTTTTGTTTTATTTTTTTGCAACTGTTTGTATAACGTATAACTGTTAAATAAACATGAACTGGAAAGGGGAGGCAGTGAAGCCAAAATTTATTTTTGTAACAGGCGGCGTGTTGTCAGCCTTGGGCAAAGGCATTGCAGCGGCATCAATGGGTGCGCTGCTTGAGGCGCGGGGTCTTAAGGTAACTTTCCTGAAATTTGACCCCTATATCAATGTTGACCCCGGCACCATGAACCCATTTCAGCATGGTGAAGTTTTTGTAACCGACGAGGGCAATGAAACAGACCTAGATCTGGGACATTATGAACGGTTCACTTTTGCCAGAATGGGTTCAAAGAATAATTATACGACTGGCCAGATTTATGAGACAGTAATCGGCAAAGAGCGCAAGGGTGAATATCTTGGTGCAACCGTACAGGTTATTCCCCATATCACCAATGAGATCAAAGATAAAATATGGCTGGTGGCTCAGGGCGTTGATATTGCCATAATCGAAATCGGCGGCACAGTGGGCGATATTGAATCCCTGCCGTTTCTTGAGGCCATCAGGCAGTTTAAAAATGATGCAGGCCGGGAAAACGTCCTCTATGTTCATTTGACCTATATCCCCTATCTGGGAGCTGCTGGCCAGCTCAAGACCAAGCCCACGCAGCATAGCACCAAGGAGCTTCTACAGATCGGTATTCAACCCGATATTCTGCTGTGCCGCTCCGACCGAATACTGCCTCATGATATTAAGGATAAGATTGCCCTGTTCTGCAATCTTTCGCGAGATGCGGTCATAACGGCAAAGGATGTTGAATCAATCTATGAGGTTCCCCTGCTGCTGCATCAGGAGGGCCTTGATGAAAAGATTATAGAGCTTCTCAATATTTGGACCCGTGCGCCGCATCTTGCGACGTGGGAAGAGATGCTGCAAAAATTAAAAAAACCTGAGCATGCCACAACTATTGCTATTGTGGGCAAGTATGTAGATCTTGAGGATTCATACAAAAGTCTTAACGAAGCTCTTATTCATGGCGGCATTGCCAACAGTGCGCGCGTTCACCTTAAGTTTGTCGATTCCGAAACAATAACCAGAGAAAATGTTGCCGACATACTGGCTGATGCAAACGGCATACTGGTGCCCGGCGGTTTTGGCGATCGCGGCATTTCCGGCAAGCTTGAGGCCATCCGCTATGCCCGTGAGCAGAAGTTGCCGTATTTCGGCATCTGTCTTGGCATGCAGCTGTGCGTCATTGAATTTGCCCGTAATGTCTGTGGCATTAAGGATGCCGACAGTACGGAATTCAATAAGGATACCCCAAGCCCTTTTATTTTTCTTTTGAAAGAGTGGTTTGATTATCAAAAACAGACAAAGCAGGTGCGTGATGAGAATTTCTGTTACGGCGCCACCATGCGTCTTGGCGCCTTTCCCTGCGGCATCACTAGCCCTTCGAAAGCATTTGAGGCCTACAAAATAAAAAAAATATCAGAGCGGCATCGACATCGGTATGAGTTTAACAATACCTTTATAGATGTTCTTGAAAAAAACGGAATGAAAGTTACCGGCATGTGCCCTGATGCCGAACTGGTGGAAATTGTCGAGATCCCCGATCATCCATGGTTTCTCGGTTGTCAGTTTCATCCCGAATTCAAATCAAGGCCCCACGATCCTCATCCGCTTTTCGGGGCTTTTATTGCCGCTACGCTTAAAAACTGAGCTGCTTTGCACAGGTCAACCGTGCGATTTTGACGCCTATTCTGATTACGTCCTCCTCAGAATGAAGAGGATGTTATCTGTATTGGTTTTATTTGCAGCAGCGGAGATCCAGACAAAATAGTAGTATGGTATTTCGGCTCAAGCATCTATGATTATCCTGGCATATGCTTTAACTGAAATTTCTAAATTGCAAGTACAGCGCTGATAGGCATATAATTTTTTTAATAAACTGCTGCTGAGACGGTAGCTTTTATTTGATGGTAAGGTAAAAAATGGGCAGTGAACTTAAGGAATTTTGCGGGCTTTTCGGCGTTTACGGTGTTGCGG
>CAIWCT010000156.1 GCA_903911225.1 uncultured delta proteobacterium | reverse complement strand
GTGTGCATGGCCTGGAACATCAAACGGCTTCATGTTTTGGCAAAATAAGTTGAGAAAGAACTTATAGCTGCCTCAAAATAGGGGCATGCTGGAGTTGTAAATAGATAAAATAAAAACACTGACAAAACTGTTGATCAAAATTTGATCAGCTTATCCCACGGATTTGAGCTGTTCACTTGACCATCAATTTCAAGTCCGACAGACTCCTAGGTAGGGATTAAGAAAAAAAAGTCAAGAGGCTCCGGCGGCGAGGCAAAGGGGTGGGCAGGGCGCAGGTTCGACTAATGAAGCACCGGTCACCCTGAATAATGCAACTCAATCAACAACCCTGGCTGCCCCCCGCTACCGCTCCCGGCCGAGAACATCAGAAACGGTTTTTGAAAGCTCGGTTTTGGTAAATGGCTTTATCATAAACGCTGATACGCCGCGCGCAGCGGTTTCCTGGCAGGTCGTTTTTTCGCTGTAGCCTGTTATCATGATGACCGGCATATCGGGCCTCAGAGCTTTAATCTGCTGCGTCAGCTGAAAGCCGTCCATATCAGGCATGCTGATATCAGTAATGAGAAGATCGAAAGCCCGGGGATTGCGGGTAAAAAGCTCCAGGGCCTCAGGTGCCCCAGCAGCCGCCGTCACTCCATAGCCGAGCTGACCGAGCACCATGCCGGTAGATCTGCGGATATGGGCCTCATCATCCACGAGCAGTATTGTTCCGCTTCCGTGAAGCGCTACCTCTCCGGACTCTTCAGTCACTGCTGCATCAAGCCCGGCAGCGGCTGGAAAATAGGCCTCAACTGTAGTCCCTTCACCCGGGCTGGTTGTCACCTGCAGCGCTCCCCCGCAAATGGCGATGATGCCGTGTACCACGGCAAGGCCCATGCCGCTTCCCTGACCAATGGGTTTTGTCGTAAAAAAAGGCTCGTATATTCTCTTTTTTACCTCCTCGGTCATGCCGCAGCCCGTATCGGCAACTGTGAGCCTGCAGTAGGCCCCGGCGGGAAGATCAAGGGAGTTAGCGCTCTCAAGCATGATCCTGTCAAGGGTCACTGTAAGCCTGCCGCCATTGGCCTGCATGGCGTATATGGCGTTTGTGCAGAGATTAACTATAACTTGATGCGCATGTGTCGGGTCGGCCATGACATAAAGATTTTCAGAGGTAATCCGCTTTTCAACCTGTATATTTTCAGGCAGCGTTGCCTGCAGCAGCCGGACAGCCTCTTTTACAATAAGTGCCATAAGCATGGGCCGGGCCACTGGCTGCACCCTGCTGCTGAAAATAAGTATCTGGGAAACAAGGCTGCCCGCGCGCTCTATTGCCCGTGTTATCTCCTGAATATTGTCATAGGCAAAGCTGCCCTTTTCGACCTGAGACTCGACGATTTCAGCATAGGCAAGCATGTAGTTGAGAATATTGTTAAAGTCATGGGCAATGCCGCCGGCAAGCGTTCCCAGGGAGGCGATCTTTTGTTTGTGCTGGACCGCGCCTTCAAGTTTTTTTACTTCCTCCAACTCCGCCACAAATGCGTCGATGAGCTGGTTGGTTCGCACGACCACGCCCTGAAAATCGATTCCGACTTTGGCCGTATCTCCGCGCGCGTCGAGCCGCCCTTTCAGAATGCTGTCCAGGAGGTTTCCCAGTTCGGCCACAATTGTGCCGATTCCCCGGCTGATGATAAACGATATGAAAAAAGCCACAACAAGCACCAGCAGCAGGGATGAGACGATGATGATTATTATTTTGCGGTTCAGCTGACTGGCAATGCGGGCGTCGATCTCCTGCTCGTCGATTTCGGCGAGGATGGCCCACTGGAGCCCGTGAAGCTGCACGGGCGCGTAACAGGATAAAACCACTTTGCCCCGGTAGTCGGTAACGATTTCCGCGGCTGTCTCACCGGCAAGGGCTTTGCGTGACGCAGCGGTGCTGACCCCGTTTTTTGGCACCGTACCCTTGAATGAAGCGGCAACGCAGTGGCCTTCCGGGTCAAGAAACGAATCCGAGCGCATTTTGAAATCCGGGCCCACGAGATAGGTCTCGCCCGTTTGACCCATGCCTGAGCGGTCGCGCATGATGCGGTCTATGGAATCAAAGGATATCTGAACGGCTGCGACTCCGATGATGCTGCCATTGTCCATGACGGGCGCTGCGACGAACTGGGCCGGCGCATTGCCTGCGGGCGGATAGGGCCGGGTTTCAGATACGGCGATGCGGCCGTCCCGGGCTGCCGAGAGCCAGGCATCCCGCAGCCCTGAATCGATATCTTCGATGCGCATGCCGAAGTCCGGACCTTTTTTTACGGTAAAAAAAGTATAGCCATGCTCAGGATCCATGAGGAAAAGCTCATCATAGCCATAGGAGCCGGCATAGAGATTAAAAAAGCCGGCATACCGGCCATGCGCCTCGCGGTACGCTGCTGGAGCGGCAAACCCTGCGTTTCCGCGTCCCGTAAGAACTGCGCTGCCAGGCCCGGCATCTTTGCCCGAAGCCGCGCTAAAATCCTTTATCGCCGCCTGCACAAAAGGGTCATGAACCAGCACGTCTATCTGGCGCACTTTTTCATCGAAGAATCGCTGCAGTTCATTTTTTTTAATATCCCGCACCGATTCAAGCTGCCTGAACGCCTGGTCTTTCAGATCGGCCTTCGTGGTCGAAAGCGTCAGAAGCACGGTCACGAGAAGGGGGACAAGGCCTGAAAAAAGAAAGCCGAAAACGAGGATTATTTTAAGGGGAATATCGCGCAACATGTCCTGCATGGCCTCCGGGCCGTCAGCTTTTAAACTTGTACCCGACGCCGTGAACGGTTTGAATCAGCTCAGCCGCAGGGCCGAGTTTTTTGCGCAGGGAAAAAACCTGAAAGTCGATGCTGCGTTCGGTAACGCAGTAATCTTCGCCCCTGATTTTGCTGATGATCTGCTCGCGGGAATATGCCCGGTTCTGGTTCTCGGCAAGCAGCAGCAGAATGCCGAACTCGGTTTTGGTAAGCTCAAGGGGCGCCCCGTCAAGGGTTGCTTCAAACCCCCGGGGGTCAATCCGCAGCCCGTTAATGCACAGCTCTTCTTTGTCCCTGCGCTGCGCTTTTGCCCGCCGGGTCACAGCCTCAATACGCGCAAGCAGTATCCGGGGCCGCACGGGCTTGGTAATATAGTCATCGGCATGGCTGGTGAGGGCTCTGATCATATCCTCTTCCAATTCGCTGCCGGTGAGCATGATAATGCAGGGGCTGCCCGCGGCCGGCATTTTTCGTATGCGCTCGGCCACTTCAAATCCGTTTATGCCGGGAAGGCTGATATCCAGGAGAACGATATCAAGCCTGTTTTTCCCGGCCAGCGCCAGGGCCTCTTCACCCGAGGCGGCCTTCAAAACCGTAAAGCCTTCATGCTCCAGAATATAGGAAAGGCTGTTCAGCAAATTCTTTTCATCTTCAACAAACAGCAGATTTCCTTCCGGGCACATGGCGCTTCCTCATTTTTTCAAATTATATTCAAAAAACTCCCATTTTAACAGCTATTAAATATTAGTTTATTGTTAGAAAAAAGCCCCTTCCCAGCACCTCCTCATGATTCGTCAAAATAAAAAATAATCTGCCGCTAACGGGCGCCTAATCTGCCCGTGGTATTCTTGAGGGTAGGAGATCGTCTCCGGCGCGGTACTTGCCCGGACATGTTTTTACAACCTTTAATTCTGTGACTGTTATGGAGGTACATGATGAATATTGATACCGGGAACACGGGATTTATGCTTCTTGCCACCAGTCTGGTCATGCTCATGACGCCGGGGCTCGCTTTTTTTTACGGCGGCCTGGTGGGCAGGAAAAACACGCTTGCCATCATGATTCAGAGCTATCTGTCCATGTCGGTAACCACGGTGCTGTGGTACCTGGTCGGGTATTCGCTGTGCTTCAGCGGGGATGTCATGGGCATTATCGGCAACCTCGATATGGCATGCCTGCGCGGCATCACCGTCGACATGGTGTTCAACGAACAAAACAGAATTCCCCTCATGGTCTTTGTCGCCTATCAGATGATGTTTGCCATCATCACGCCGGCGCTGATAACGGGCGCCTTCACCAACCGCGTGCGGTTCGGGGCATATCTTATTTTTCTCGTGCTGTGGCTCCTGCTGGTCTATTTCCCCTTTGTCCACATGGTATGGGGCGGCGGCATTCTTCAGAAATGGGGAGTGCTTGACTTTGCCGGCGGCATTGTCGTGCATGCTATTGCCGGCATGGCGGCGCTGGCCTCGGTGTTTTATGTGGGCAGGCGAAAAGTCAAGGACCACGGCCCTCACAGCATTCCACTGGTGGCCCTTGGCACCGGGCTTCTCTGGTTCGGGTGGTACGGGTTTAATGCCGGCAGCGAGCTGCGGGTAGACGCTGTAACAGCTCTTGCGTTTCTCAATACCGATGTGTCCGCATCATTCGCCGCCACCGTCTGGCTCATTATCGACTGGATCAAAGAAGGCAAGCCCAAGTTCCTGGGCCTTCTGACCGGCGCGGTCGCGGGCCTTGCCACCATAACCCCTGCGGCCGGCTATGTAACAACCTCGTCGGCGGTCATTATCGGCATCGTAGCAGGCGGGGTCTGCTATTTTGCCGTTATGCTGAAAAACAGCCTGAAATGGGATGACGCCCTTGATGTCTGGGGCGTTCACGGTGTTGGTGGCACCATCGGCATCATCATGCTGGGCATATTCTCAACAACTGCGGTCAACTCAACCGGCGCAAACGGCCTGATGTTCGGCGGTGTAAGCTTTTTTCTGAAGGAAACCATTGCTGTTATAGGGGCCTCTATCTATGCCTTTGTGTTCTCCTATGTCATGCTGGTCATCATCAATACGGTAACCCCCGTTAAGGTCAGTGAAATTGATGAAGAAGCGGGCATGGACCAGGCGCTGCACGGCGAAGAGGCCTATCTGTAAAAACGGCTGCAGAGCAGTGCCCGGCACTCTCTAAATACGCATATGCCTATTTTGGCATTGTGCAGGTGTTGTTATTTATTCACGGATATTCTGAAAACAGTCATCCCGGTGAAAACCGGGCACGGGAAATACCTCATGAGTAAAACACTGGATACCGGCTTTCGGCGGCATGACAAAAAATGACATTGGCGCCTTTGTAAAGACTAGATTTATCATACTGTTGCAAAAAGCAACTTGCACTAAACTCCTCCTGTTGAAGGGCCGCTATGATGACTATTATAAAAAAAGGACTGCTTTGTTTCTGTATTCTGTGCGGAATCTGGTGCATGCTGAACCGGCAGGCTCAGGCCGTAGAGTTCGGTGTTGACCTGCCGGTCAACAGCAAATACATTTGGAGGGGGCTCGAGGTCGATAATGACCCGGTATTCCAGCCCGATGCGTGGGTAAGCTATAAGGGACTGAGCTTAACGGTCTGGGGAAACCTTGAGCTTACCAATGCCCATGACATGCAGCACAATTTCACCGAGATCGATTATACGCTGAAATACGCAGCGGCTTTCGACAAGCTGAATTACTCCACCGGGTATATCTATTACGATTTCCCACACACCTCCTGCCGGAAGACGCAGGAGCTTTTCGCAAGCCTCGGGTACGATACCATTCTTTCTCCCACATTCACCGTCTACAGGGACATAGACGAAGTCGACGGCTGGTACTCGACACTGGGCCTGAGCCATTCCATTGAGCTTAAGCAGCTTTTGAACAGCACCCTGACAATAAGTGAAACCGTCGGCTTTTCTTCGGCCAATCACAGCAAGTTTTATTACGGCAGAAACACCTCGGCATTCTCGGATTCTCTGCTTTCGGCGGGGCTTAAAATACCTGTAACAGAATCGATTGCCATAGTGCCGTCGGTGAGCTACTCGGCCCTGCTTGACAAGTCCATACGGGGGGCGGATCTCAACCAGCGCAATAACATTTTGTGGTGCGGAGTGAATGTAACATTCAGCTTTGCTACGGGGAAGAAGCAATAAAGTGCGGTCACTAAAAATAATGCAACTTAATCAACAACGCCTCCTGGCAGGCCTGATCATGCCTAAATAAGTGCATTGTACCATTTATTCCAAAATCAGAAAAGTTGTCCCAGCTCAATAATTTGATAATTTTTAGGAGCTTATCAAAAGGCGTTTGATTCTTGACACCCGGACGGCCCCGTCCTATATTTTGCCCATCTCAAAGCGCGTTCTTATCAATTGCATAAGAGAATCACATCTGCTCCCGAGAGGCTTTGTTTCTAATTGTAAAGAGAAAGGCTTTTCAAATGGAAGAACTCCCACTGCATAAAGCTTTTCAGTTGATAGAACCCGGTCCCGTTGTTCTTGTGACAACCGCTGCCGGCAGAAAGAAAAACATTATGACTCTGACCTGGCATATGGTCCTGGACTTTTCTCCGCAGATCGCCTGCGTCATAGGTCCCTGGGATTATACCTTTAACGCGCTGAGCGAAAAGAAAGAATGTGTGCTTGCCATTCCCACCATTGATCTCTCCGCCAAGGTGGTTGACATCGGCAGTTGTTCCGGTTCGGACACCGATAAATTTAAAACTTTTGACTTAACGCCGGTCAAGGCAAAATTGGTCAAAGCTCCTCTGATTGAGCAGTGTCTTGCCAATATCGAGTGTCGCGTAACGGACTACATTGACAAATACAGCATCTTCGTTTTGGAAGCCGTGAACGCCTGGATTGACACCAGGCGAAAAGAGCGCCGGACATTTCACGCCAATGGCGATGGAACTTTTATTGTCGATGGCCGGACTCTCAATCTCCGGAAGCGAATGCTGAAGTTGCCTCCGGGCGTATAAGGCGTTGCAGCCGCGCTGTTAAAACCTGTGTTGGATTGCTGCATCAGGGCGAAATCAAGCCATCCGCTTTGCGGCGGATCGTTGAGCTGCAATGCTTCTGGAGGTGCAGTTTTGCGGTATCATCATTTAGTCTGGCTGCGGCTGAAAAATCCGTGCAGGCATTTTCAATTGATTGCAGGTCGAGATAATATATTCCCCGCGTATTCAAAGCCTGTATGTTTTCCGGCTCATGCTGTAAAACTACGGACAAATCATCAATTGCCCCGGATATCTTATGCAGCTTATATTTCACCACTGCTCTGCTGAAATACGAGGAATAATTCCTGTTATCAATGGACAGAGCTCTATCATAATCTTCCAGAGCCTGCTGCCAGCTCCCAAGCTTATCATTGGCTAAAGCCCTGTTTGCATATACGGAAGCATTCTGAGGGAGGTTTTTAACTGCTCTATCAAAATCAATGATAGCAGCCTTGAAATCCCCTGCCCCGACTTTTACAACACCCCTTTTCACATATAGATCAAAATTTTCAGGTGCAGCCTCTATAGCTCTATTATAATCGGAAAGTGCTTTTTCAAAATCACCTAGCGCCTCAAATGCAGCAGCCCTTTTTTCAAGAACTTCAAAGAATTTATATTTAAAAGTTCTGTTCGGGGAAGATCTGGAGTAATCAATATCAATTTTAACTGCAGTATCGAAATCATTAATTGCGCTTAATATATACGACCTATCATTCAAGGCTTCGCCATATGCTAATTTTGCCGTTCCTCTCAAAAAATAACCGGGGAAATAATTTAATTCAATAGATTTGGAATAATCCGCAACAACCTGCAATTTATACTCTGCATACTTTTTGTAATTATTTTCTTTGAGTGATTTTTCGGCGAGTGCATCATATGCAGCGGCTCTACAGGACCATGCAACAGATGCACCCGGCTCTTTTTCAAGCGTATCGTTCCACAGAGTCAGACTATCTTTCCAGATTTGCGTTCTTTCGAAGGTCAAGTATCCCCAGAAAATTGCAACTGCTGCGAGTATCCCGATTAAAATATTTTTTACTATTTGTTTCTTGGCGGCCAGTTTTTGATATAACAGACCGATCAGAAGAAAGAATCCGACGGAAGATACATACACATAACGATCAGCCATTAACGCATTTCCGACCGGAATCAATTGCAAGAGCAGGATTATATTGATGCTGTAAAACGCCAGTGCAAAAGTAATTCCTTTTGATCTTTTATAAAAATATATACAGGCAAAAATGATTAAGCCGATAAGAACCAGACCCGAAGCATAATGCAGAGGTATCATTCTGCTTGCAGGATATGGATAAAAAGCCGATAAATTGACGGGAAAAATTAATTTCAAAAAATATTGCAAAAAACCCCAAGAAGCAACCATTACCCTTATAAGTCCATCCAAACCGCTGTATAATGCCCGGCCCTCTTGCTGTGCGGTGATGGCTATAATCCCAAAAACGCAACCGGCAGCGATAAAGAGCGCTTTTTCTGCAATCAGTTTAAAATCAAGCAGCTTTCTGCCTTTAAGATAGTCTACAGCCACCAGAGTAATAGCCAGCGAAACCGCCTGGCCTTTTGAAAGAGCACTCAACAGAAAAAAGCAGAATGCCAGAATAAAATATTTTAAATTTTTCTTATTTATATACTTGAGGTAAAAAATTAACGAGCTTAAAAAAAACGCCATATAGAGCACATCTTTGCGCTCTGAAATCCATGTCACGGATTCCACATGCATTGGATGTACGCCAAAAAGCAATGATGTTATGAGAGAAACTGCAAAGCTCCCGAACAAAAGCTGAACAACAAAAAAAACCAGGGCCGTATTAACAACATGCAGGACTACATTGGTTGCTTGAAATACAAATGGATTTATGACTGTCCCCTCTTTGTCAAAAGCATCTTCTGAAAGCATTTGATAGTTGAGGTTTAAGGATAACATCGTCAGCGGGTGATAGTTGCCCATCGAGAATAATTCTTTACTGGTGCCGGTATAAAACATCTTTGAAACAGTTGTTCCGTCCAGGTGTTTCAACAGTGGGCTTTCCAGATAGCCCTGATCATCCCAGTTGGTTATTTGATTTTGAAAGGTCGGCAGATAGCACAAAAACGTAAACAAGGCGATACCGGCCAGGCTCATAAAAATTTTTCCATTCCCCGTTTCTGGCATGCACACAACTTCCTGAACTGCACCTGGTGCTTGTGGCGGGTTATGCTTACTGTATATGCCGTGGTTTTTCTTCTTCTTCACAAATTGGCTTCTTCTATCTTCCCTGCATCAGAGTTCTAAAACCTACAGTACAAATCTGCCGCGCAAAAAGGGGTTTAAGTATTAATTATTGGCTCTTCCGGGTTTTTCCAGTATAGGATATGCCCGCCTGCGGTGTCAAAGAAATTGATTCTGAGCGGGCGCTTGGCGCAGACGAAACAGCTAGCGGATTGCTGGTGAAGGCAAGGTTGCGTTAACAATAATTATGCGGCGGCTTCGGATAAGAGACAACACTTTTAATTTTTATCTAATATGATATATGAAGAGGCGACACGACTAGCGTTTCCGAGGGCAAGTGAACGTTTGTGTAATTTATCAACAACGGACCCTTGTTACGCCCAAAATTTTGCTAACTGTTATTGACAATCAATACAGTCGCTACCTGCTGATAATCCGGCAGAAGAAATACAGGAATTCTATATATGCATATGTGGTTATTGGGAGCAGGGAATTGGGGCAGTAAGCTGCTGGCAGGGCTTAAAAAATGTACTGTGCCCGTCAATGTGCTTGACCCGTGCAAGGGGCAGGGCATCGGCGATATCACGGATACGGCCCCTGTTATTGTGGCCACGCCAGAGTGGCAGCATCATGAGCAAACGGTGGCACTGTTAAAGCGCGGGCACGATGTGTATGTGGAAAAACCTTTGGCTGAAACCTGCGAACAAATATCAGATATTGAAGCATGCCTGCAGCCCGGCCAATTATTAATGGTTGGCCACCTGTTCATACATCATCCGCACATGGCTGAGATTAAGGCCATTATCGATAGCGGCGCAATCGGCGATCTGGTGCACCTGTCCAGCCGCCGGCTGAACTGGGGCAGATATCAAACAAAAACAGATCCTCTGCTGAGCCTGGGTGTCCATGATATTTCCATCATACTGGAGCTGACCGGGAAACAGCCCCGGGTAGATCAGGCGCAAGCCTGGAACTACAGCAACAATATCAAACCCGATCGCGTATATTTTTCAGGCGTCTGCGGCGAGGTTTCCTTTGACTGTGATGTGAGCTGGCATTGGCCTGTTACAACCAGGCATACAATTATCCTGGGCACCGCAGGACAGATCCTATGGGATCAAGGTGCCGGTACGATTACGGTGTCCGGCAATCGTATACAGGATCGGCGGGCGGTGGCTGACACAAGCCCCAGAATCATTAACTACAATAATTCGCTTTCGCCGCTGGAACTGGAACTGAAACATTGGATCGATTGCCTCAACACACGGCAGGAGCCCAAAACCGGCCTGCTTGATGCCAAAGCAGTGGCGATGGTTATTGATAGAGTTAAAAAATTAATATAAATACAGGGATCAACTGGCAGGGTGAAAAATTTAACCTCTTTTAGTCTGCAGTGGGTGCAGCCTAACGGAACCCACCGGTATTTTCAAACATGAATGGTGGGTTTCCCCCACCCTACCTGCTGTCAGATTATCTCCCTGCCCTTCTTTTTAAAATGCAATCCGCTTCATCGAATGAATGACAAAAGTAGAAAAAGGATCAGTTCTTGTTTTTTGCTGTGGATTCATAATACCGTGCCTCTATCAGGTTGTCTTCGGGATCGAGGAAATAAATTGAAGTGCCTGTGGCATGGGCTCCCCAGCGCTGAACCGGCACCTCCTTTATAGCTACACTTTTGTCCTTCAGGCGTTCTCCCAGCGCGTCCCACTCGCTTTTGGAAAGAGCGATGCAAAAGTGATTCAGGTTGACCCGCCCGGGGCCGGCCAGAAAGGTCTTCTGCCACATCTCTTTCGGGAATAAATCAATAATGGTGTCGGCATTCAGCCGCACGGAGGGGAAGGGAACGTTGCCCGTGCGAAACTCTTCCAACCGCTCAGCCTTTAGCTGCAATATATCGGAATAAAAAGATAGCATCACTTTTATATCAAGCACGTTGATAACGATATGATCCATCGCACACTGCATGAGTTTATCCTTTAAAAGAAAGGGGGGATTAAACCATAAGGGGTTCAGGTCTCCGCAGTAGTATCTACACGTCCTTTTTTGATGTATTCTGCGTGCCGGATTGAATCAACGTCAGCGGACCCTTCGACTTTAATTCTTCGAGCACCTTCTTCGCGCACTCCGGGCAGATGCCATGTGTAATACCGGCTTTTGTGTGTAACGATATATAGGCCTCAATCTGCTGCCAGTACCCTTTATCGTCTCTGACTTTTTTACACCACGAGCAGATGGGCAGCAGGCCTTCAAGCTGCTGTACTTTTGCCAGGGCATCCTGCAGCTCTTTGATGATCTCCTCGCGCTGGCGCTCATGCTCTTTGCGCTCGGAAATATCGCGAATTGACGATACCGAACCTGTAACGGTATCCGTATTGTCCCTCATCAGCACCATGTTCATCTCTACATCAATTGCCCGTCGGTTAAATGTTTTGCACCGGGCCTGAAAATTTTTTACCGATCCCTGGCTCATCAGCATCTGTATGGCATCGGGGGTCGCCTGAGGTGAAGTGTCATCAGTAAAAATTTTCATGGGGTGCTTTCCGATCAGGTCTTCTTCCCGGCAGGCAAACATTTCTAAAAGACTTTGACTGCATTTCACAATCATGCCCTGCTCATCGCTTACAAGCAAACCGTCGCCCGTCGCGTCAAAAATCTTTTTTAAAAAAAGCCGCTCATTCTGCAGCTCCTTTTCAATGCGCTTTCGTTCGGAAATGTTGTGAAAGATTGCGCCAAAAAACAGCTCATTTCCCTTTTTCCAGAAAAAATTTGATGCTTCAATGGGTATCTCAGCACCCGATTTGAGCAGACAGCGGGTTTCTACAATAGTTCCGCTGGTTTTATATGCTACTTCAGAATTTTCTAAAAAAGCCTCAAACCCTCCCCTGATATCTTCAGGAACAAGCATGGCGCAGTTTGCCCCCAGCAACTCATCTTGTGTATAGCCAAATAATGCCATTAAAGAGGCATTGCAGTAGAGGATCCGGAGCCTTTCATCCGCCAGCACAATGGCATCGGGCGATGCCTCGGCCATAAGACTCAAAAGAGCTTCTTTTTCATGAAATGCCCCCTCATGCTGTGGAGCTATACCTTTTTTTGTGGAATCATCCATTGTTGTATCCTGTTGCAATACGCGATTAGGGGAACATTCATGGTTTCAGGGGCCAGGGTTCGGGGTTCAGGTGTCAGTGATAAGTTGCCGACAGCAGCGGTGGAGATGATAAACTTACGCTTCACGATGCCCCCAAGGTAAGTTTATAAGGTGTGAACATCAAAGCATTATTTTATATTTTACTCAATATATTTTTTACACAAGGGGTGGGGCTAGCCAGGGAAGATCCATGAATAAATCAATAACTCTATCTGTACTGTGCAATTTAATAAAAAGAACCTCGGGGAACACCTTCCTGCGACGGATTTTTTATAAATGATTTAAAAAAAAATAAAGTTGCACGGTACAGCTATTCAGTCCATTTGGTGGACTCATAAAGTGTGCCTGCCAAATTCTAAAAAAAAGGTGGACGTGCTTCGCAAGTCCACCCTGCATACTGGTTACCGCACTATCACCTGTGCCGGTTGCAATGCTCAGAGCCCGAATGCTGGCTGTATCTCAAGACCGGTATAGGTTGTGAAAAGCGTCTCAAGCTGCGCCTTTACTTCGGGATTTTCCGCAACGGCGTCAATCAAGGCGCTGAACACGTAGTAGGCATCGGCCTGCCCGGCAGCAGTTTTAAATGCGCCGGTAAAAGGTGCGCCCGTCAGTTCATCAAAAGCGCCGGTTATGGCATCAACGGCACCGGGATTTCTCGCCACAGCATTCAGCAACAGGGCCACGGCCTGTCTATAAGCATGCCGCGGCGCCGGCAGGTACTGATCGGCAGGGCGTGCCGGTCCGCAGAACTGCAGCGCCGCTGCAATGAGATCTGATGCGGCCTCAGGCTGACGCGCAATGTCTTCGCACAGAGTTGCGATTGTGAGTATCCGGGCGGCCCGCACATCGGGGCTTTCAAGCGTTGTATTGTCGGCAGCGCCCAAATACGTGAGGGTAACTTCTTTCAGCATATCGGTAGCTTCAGGCTGACGTGCCATGCTCTCAAACAGCATGCTGAGGGCCTCCATGCGTGCCACTTTTGCTTCTGGAGCAAGAGGCCCGAGCTTGTCGAGAGGAGCGAGGTACAATTGCGCCAGCTCTAGCATGGTCGTGTATGCTTCAGGCTGACGGGCTATCCCTTCAAGCATGTACGCGATCACGAGCATGCGCCCGGCCTGTCCCTTGGGGGTCAGTCGCTTGTAGTCCGCTGCTGTGCCGCAGCTGCTTTGCAGCATGTTCGACAGCTTGGCGGCCAGTTCCGGCTGCCGGGCCACGCTTATAAATAGAGAGGAGCAGGCCTGAAAATAGAAAAACTGAACCTGTGGATCGAGCCGCACCAGCAGTGCATCATCAAACACGCCGATGGCCGCCTGATACGATGCCAGGGTAGCATTATCGAAAGCCCCGGGGTTGACGGCATAGGCTTGTAAAAATTCCGCCATTACACGGGAGCGGCCGCGCTGGGCCACTATCCCGTTATACCACTGGGGCGCTGCGGCGGCATCACCCGAGCCGATAATTCCCGGCAGCTGCATAAGTATAAAAAGGGCAATTGCAACACGAAAAGTTTTATACATTTTAAATCTCCTTCTAAGATAGGTGTCAGGAGCGGTTTCTATGAGCTTCATAATACGGCATGTTTTTAGAGCTTATCAAAACGAACCGCATAATTCAATCCGCCATATCGGCGAAAAGGGGCATTCAAACGGAAGGATTAAATTAGACCATCCAATTTAATTAGTGCCGTGGCGCACTGTGCACAAAGCAGACTGTAGGCTATAGGCTGTAGGTGCGCCCCCCCCATGGCAAAGATCAGGCCGGGAAGCTCTTATCCGACGAGTCGTCTCAAGAGCCGCTTGTAAAAATTTTCTCGTGTTCCGACCATGAGAAAAAGCACAAGAAGCTTGTCATCGAGCACATCATAAATGATGCGGTAGTCCACCCGATTGGCGGTGAAATGATAGCTTCGCAGCCCTGCCAGCTCGCCTGATAAAGGACTGCCTGCGACATACGGATTTTCAAGAATTGCGGGGATATGGCGATCTCTGATTTGCAGCCGCACAGGCTTGTCAAGCTTAGACAGATCTTTATCGACCTTCGGATGAAAGGCTGCCTGGCAGGTCATAAATTCTGAAGGGATTTCATATTGCGAAGTGTAACTGTTTTACCGGCTCGCGCTTCCTGGCGACGTTTTGCAATTTCGGCAACAGTTTTTTTATCCAGAAGAAGCTCAAGGGACTCGAGCTCATCCTTTTTCATATGAAGCAGCGTATCCGCAATCTGCTCAATTGTCAGTTGTACTTTAACGGCCATTATTTATTTGCTCCATCTATATTTTATTATGTTTATTTTAATGTATCATGATTAATAAATCAAACATAAGTTCATGTTCAGTACAAACTTTTGAGGGTACAGAGGGTCATGCCTTAACTAACAATCATCGGCGCGCACACTGCACGGGAGGCGGGGCAGCTCTTTTCCGGCTTATTCACCCTCCTCTGCGTGCAAAGACCTTCCCTTCCACTCTGTGTGTCCGGTTAAAGTCTGGATAATGGAATTCATGGCAATGGTGAACAGAAGAAAAATATTGACGGGATACAAAAAGGCCATGATCCGTGGGTAGCGAAAATGGGTAGAGACAAGAAAAAATGAACTGAAAGAACACAGAATGGACATGCCGGCAACCAGAGCAGCACCGGGAGAAATGAGGCTGCCCTGCGGCCGGAGCATAAAAAATGCTGCTGCGAAGACGGGCGCTATATAAACAGTACAGAAAAACAGCCAGCAGAGAGAACAAAGAGGAACGGCGATACCTGTCGGCAGGGAATTGGAAAAAAGCCTGAACAGATTTTTTGCAAAGCCGCTGTAGATTTCCTGCATGCCGGTATACATGCGGCATTGCAGGGCGGCGGCGCCATTGAGCGCAACGCAGCGCATGCCGGCCTGCCTGATCCTGCGCCCAAGCGTCAGGTCATCGATGACATTATCGCGGATCGCGGCATGGCCGCCGATTTTTTGGTAGGCATCCCGGCGGAACATCAGGAAAGCGCCGTTTGAATATGATACTATTCTCAGGCGGTTCCGGTTCATGAGGGCAAGGGGAAACACGCAATATGCCAGCCATATCAAAAGGGGCATAATCGCTTTTTCCGCCAGGGAAATTGTTGCAAAGCGGGGTATGACCGTTAGAAGATCAGCCTGTTCATGCAGTATGGCGGCAACGGCCTTGCGCAGAAAATGCGGGGCATGCTGCGTATCGGCATCAGTGAATAGTATCAGCTCTCCCTGCGCCTGCCGGTATCCTTCATGACATGCCCAGTTCTTGCCTGTCCATCCAGCCGGCAGTGCTACACAATCCAGCATGCTCAGGCGCGGATGCCCTTCCTGCAAGGCGGATAAAATTTTTACCGTACGGTCCTCTGAATGGTCATTGACAGCGATTACCTCAAATGACGGATAATCCTGGCAGAGCAGAGAGCTGACGCATGCCAGGATGTTTCTTTCTTCATTGCGGGCCGGCACAATAACGGAAACCCGCGGGCATTCTGCGCTGTCAGGGTAGCGGTCAACTTTCTTTACATACATGACATTCAGTATGGTCATGATGAAAAAGAAGGCGGCAACGCATAAGCAGACAACCGTACTCAGAAGTACCACATCCATGCAATGTTTCTCCTTAGTATCGAAACCGGACTGCAATCGCGCGGCAGGCAGCCCGCTCGAGCAGTGCATACTATAGTTGTAGTGTAATTATGGCGGGTTGTCACCCTCTTTGCTGACTGATTTTTTATTGATAAAGCATAGCATGAAGGAGCTGGAGATTATGACGTTTTGGGCAGAAAGGCTGCAGGAAATGTTCGGGCATGTGTTAAGCATTAGTTCGATTGCATAATAATAGATTGTCGGACACGTTTCAGTTTGCCCGACCTAACGGATGCATGAAATATGCCCACCGCAGCGGGCTCAGAATAGCAACCCCATACAGACCTCACGGTTCTATTTATTGCCATAGCGTACAGGAAACTTTTTTCTTTTTATGTTCTTTTTGGATTTTATTCAGTTCGTTTTTTGTTATTTCAATATGGTTCTGAGAACCTTCCCGTAAATACCGAAGCATATCAGCAAATTGTGGCGAAACCTTGAAATGGTTGAAAATGCTCTTTGCAATAAGTGATTTTTCAAGATCATGGGCTGTCGTAAGAGCCTGCATCGCAGAATACTTTTCCAGCCTTGCTATGTTGCACATGTCTTTTACATAGTCGATGATTGATTGGACACCCTCAGCTTTTATGATTCCCTCATCAAATAGTGCTTCTCTCTGATATGTCAGTTGATAGAGTTTTTGTACTGCCTCAGCATGTTCCCGTTCTTCCTTGATGAGTGTCTGCCATAAATCATTGTGTTCAGGAAATCTCTCTGCAAATAGCGCATACATATCACCCAGGGCCTTCTCGAGTTCATTGAAAAGCATTAATATTTTTATTTGGTAGTCCTTCTGCATGGTGTAATAGCTCCTTTCACAATGCTGGGACTTTGCAGCTGTAGCCTAAATCGCTTATTGCAAATTCCAATAAGGTTGTCGAGAGGTTTATTTTTGCGTGCGTAGGTTGGACCCACTAAGTGCGTCCACCAAAACAAATCAAAAAGGTGAGCTGTATTTTACGAGTCCACACTGCTGGTCGGGGATTAAATTTCATTCCGAAGCTGAACATTTCAGGAAAAATTCGCAGGCTCCGATTTTCAAACAGCATAAAAATTTGTAGTGTGGTATTGTTTTCATAGTGCGGGCTGTCGCCCGCTGGAAGTTTTTTAGCTCGATAATTGCCGCAGGACTGATTTCATGCAGCAGCTTAAACATAACCCGATGTACCGCTATTTGCTGATACTTGTGGTCTGCGCCAGCGCGGGTTTGCAGGGCTGGATGGCGCTGTTTACAAACTTTGCCAAAGAGGTGGTCGGCGTCAACGGCTTTCAGATCGGGGCTGCCCAGTGCGTTCGGGAAATTCCCGGCTTTCTCACCTTTCTGGTCATGTATATCGTGCTGTTTGTCAGCGAATACCGGCTGGCTTCTTTATCGGTAATCCTCATGGGCATCGGCATCGGGGCGACCGGCTACTTCACCACGTTCCCGGGCCTGCTGCTCACAACAACCATCATGTCCATCGGGTTTCACTATTTTGAAACCATCAACAAATCCCTGACCGTGCAGTATTTCACGCGGCAGGAGGCCCCTGTGGTGTTTGCCCGGCTGCGCGGCTACGGAGCACTGGCAAACATTGCGGTCGGAAGCATCATCTGGCTGCTGGCCTTTGTGCTGCCCTATAAAATCAACTTTCTGCTGCTGGGAATTTTCATCTGCTGCGCGGGCGGCTATATGCTGTGGCTCAATCCGGCCCATGATGCCCCGGCCCATGTGCAGAACAGGCTTGTGCTGCGGCGCAGGTACTGGCTGTACTATGTTTTGAATTTTCTGAGCGGGGCGCGGCGGCAGATTTTTATCGTCTTTGCGATTTTCCTTCTGGTTGAAAAATACCGGCTCAGCGTGACGACCATCGCCGGTATTTATGTGCTGAATTACAGCCTTACCTGGCTTACCAACCGCTATATTTCACAGGCCATCAACACCTATGGCGAAAAGGTCGTGCTCAGTCTTGAAAGCGCAAGCCTTGTCATTCTGTTTCTCGGGTACGCATTTATTGAAAATGTATGGGTGGCGGTTGCGCTGTACGTGCTTGACAGCATATTCTTCAACTTTGCCATCGGCCTGAACACCTATCTGCAAAAAATAGCCGACCCTAAAGACCTGGCCCAGAGCACGGCCATGGGATTTACGATAAACCATATCTCGGCCGTGGTGATACCGCTGTTTGGCGGCGCGCTGTGGCTGGTGAGCTGGCGGCTTCCGTTTATCATCGGCGCCTGCCTGACCATCATCTCGCTGTATTTCACGCAGAAAATACGAATTGCCGAGCCTGTTCACACGCCGTGATATCCACCCGCTTTGTTTTTTGAAGTCATTCTGCTATAGTAGTATCAGTGCGACTAAAAAAATTAGCG
Organism: uncultured delta proteobacterium; assembly: GCA_903911225.1. Taxonomy (GTDB): domain Bacteria; phylum Desulfobacterota; class WTBG01; order CAIYCZ01; family CAIRTM01; genus CAIWCT01. The sequence goes on along the minus strand of CAIWCT010000156.1, from coordinate 4,120 downwards.
GTCGCCTGTTTCGCCCGAATGAGGGTTTTGACCTGGTGCTTGTTTCTGATAGCCCCCGACGGGTGGATTTACAACAGTACTCATACAACAAGGAGGCCTTCATGAAACAGTTTGAAAAGCATCTTGAGATTTCCAAAGAGGGCTTTGCAGCCCTTGAGCGCGTGATCGCTTTTTCCTGCTCCCGGTGCGGGCTGTGCGCAAGCATGTGCCCCTCGGGCGCAATAGAAATGAAGGATACAATCCCAACGCTGGTCGGGAAGTGCAACAAGTGCGGGTTCTGCTATCAGGCCTGCCCGCGCGCCTTCTTTCCCATGACCAAGGCGCAGCAGCGCTGGTTCGGGCCGGAGACAACAGAGGTCGACCGGCGCGTGGGCCGGTGCGTCGAGAGGTTTACCTCCCGGGCGCTCAATGACGAGGTGTTTGAAAAAGCCGCAACCGGCGGAACCGCAACAGCCCTCACGCGGCACCTGTTGGAAAAGAAGCTGGTGGATGCTGTGCTGCAGCTTGAGGGCATTCATCAGGACCAGTATTTTTGCCATCACGCGCGGCCGGTGGTTACAACCACGCCCGAAGAAACGCAGCGCTGCTCGCGCTCAAAAAATCAGATTACCCCCATTCTGCATGAGCTGAAAAAAGTCGCGGGCTATGAAAAATTTGCCGTCGTCGGGCTTTCCTGCCATGTCGAGGGACTGCGAAAGCTCCAGCTTATCAAGGACGACCCGGAGCTGCGCGAGATGTTCAAAGGCCCGGCAAAAATTGCCGACAAGCTGCTCGCAGGCCTTAAGTACGTGATAGCTATCAACTGCTTTTCCAGCACCAAATCTGGCGGCATCGACCTGATGTTCAAAAAGCTCGGCATCCGCGAGGAGGATGTCATCAAGTACGCCGAAGACACAAAAAAATCGCTCTATCAGGTCTTAAACGAGGGCAAAAATTTTCTGTGGTTCGTGCAGGACAATATCATCACAAAGGACGGCAAGTTCTACCCCTTCAAGTACATCGATTACCTTGACGAGGTTATCACCATGGGCTGCATGGTATGCCCGAGCTTCATTGTCTGCAAGCAGGCCGACGTAAGCATTGGCGTTACCGCTTCGGAAATAAAGCTCAATGAGTTCGGCTACAACAGCGTGATGGTCAGAAACCCGGAACTCTCCGCCGTGTTCAGCGCCATGGTGCAGGAAAAGGCCCTCTTAAAGCGTCATATGTGGGACAACAGAGGCACGCTTCTGCGCAAATTTGTCGAGCGCGTGCTGCCGTCAAAAGACCTTATGAATTTCGCCGAGTATGTGCGCACGGGCTTGTGGAAGCCCCACGACGACCTGTACAAGCGCTCGGAATCGGTACAGGGCGGCAAGATCCTCGGGCTGCAGCGGCTGCTGATCGCCCAGACGGTCAAGCGCAAGATGATGCACGAGCCCGCAATCCACGCGCTGCAAAAAGAGGGAAAACACTTCCCTGAGATGATTTGAAACGAATTAGAGGTTAACAGGCCCCTTCGCATGAAGGAAGCATAAAGAAGCCTGTAAGGAGGCAAAATGAAGATTGTGGCCGCCGCAGCGGCGTGTCTGCTGCTGGGCCTGTGTCCGGAGGCATGGTGTTTGGATGCAGCGCAGCTGCGGAGCCTGTCCTCTGCCGGGCTTGTGCATCAGGTGCGGGTGCAGCAATGCACGGACAAGGAGCTTGACGCTCTTCTGCCCGAGCTGCAGCGCCGGTTTCCGGTATTTGATGACAGGGTGAAGGCCCTGGCGCAGATGTACCTGGGCGCCCCCTATGTCTCCGACCCGCTCACCAATGAAGCCGCGGACTGGTTTCCCTACCGCGACACCAACTGCACCATGTATATTCTGTATATCGAGGCCTTTGCAGGCAGCCGCTGCACAGCCGAGGCGCGGGAGCATATGCGCCTGCTGCACTACCGCGGCGGCAGGGTCGGTTTTACCGGGCGCTATCATTTTACCGAAGACCGCATCACCGATCCGGCCAATACATACTTTGCCGAAGCTACTGAAAAATATGTGCGCGACCCGCAGTCGCTTCGCCGAATCGCCCTTGAACTGAACCGCAAAAAGGACGGCTCGCTGCTGTTTGGTGACCGCCTGGGCCGCTGGACCAAAAAGGTGGCGTTTTCTTATGTACCCCGCGCGGGCTTTACGCCGCAGATGCTTGCCCCTTTTCCCCGGGTGCTGGGCATTGCATTCGTAAAAAAAGCAAACTGGGATCAAGGGCTCATCGTCGGCCATGAAGGCCTGCTGATAGACGGCGATCTGTATCACTCGTCGGTCAGGCGCGGGGTTATTGTAGAAAAAAACTATCTCAAGGACGGATTCCCGGTTTCTCAGTGGGAGGGAATAATCCTGTTCCAGCTTATACCAAAAAAACCTGCTGAAAATACTGGCATTTGCCGGTAATACACTGCAGCATCCGCTCTGTTACAAGCATCTACTCTTGACATTATCAGGCAATCTGTCATATTTAAGCATAAAGAGGCATTTGGCCGCACCGTTTGCTCATAGACAATCATAGTATCTTGCTGGTATCCGCGCACCCCCCACTTTTCCCGGTTTGTCAGGATTCCCGCTGGAATTTATTAGATCAGCCGCAGCGCTGCTCTGCGGCATTTCCATAATGTATCGGCAGAAGCAGATAAACCCAGTTTGAATATTATAAAGGAGAAACACATGGCAGCTATTGTAGAAAAGGGCGACACCATATCCGTGCACTATACCGGAAGGCTCGCTGATGGAGAAATTTTTGATTCTTCGGAAGGACGCGCGCCGCTGAAATTCACCGTGGGCGCCGGGCAGATGATTCCGGGCTTCGACGCAGCAGTTGTGGGCATGGCCCAGGGTGACAAAAAAACAATTTCCATTGCGCCTGACCAGGCCTACGGCGAGCGCAGCGACGACTTCCTGTTTGATTTCCCGCGGGCCAATGTGCCTGCGGACATGGAAGTTGAGGAAGGCATGCAGGTGCATCTGCAGGACTCTGCCGGCAACCCCGTGCCTGCCACAGTGGTTTCCATAGGTGAAGAGACTATCAAAATGGACTGCAATCATCCCCTGGCCGGCAAAACCCTGGAATTCGACATCAGCATCGCGGAAACCGGGCTTGAGCCTGACAAGCATGACTGCAGCCCGAGTTGCGGCTCATGCTGCGGAGACTGCGGCCACTGAGAAATCAGCGTCTGCCGCCGCACCAATCTTTGTGCTACACTAAAAGCTGAGGAGCAAATCCTCAGCTTTTTTTGCGGGCAGAGCCATGTCAAGCTCGCTTTATCCCGACATACAGAGCGCAACCATCTTCCTCACGCCCAATGTCTTTCTTGACAAAAAAGGCGGCCCGGTTATGGTGCGCCCTTTTGATCCCCAATTTTTCAAGGGTCTCACGCAGATGTATCTTGCCTACAGCCCGAGCGCCTCCATCGGCGGGGTGCCGCCCGTCAAAAACACGGCCTGCATTAAATGGGCGCGCAGGATCACCACAGACACCATAAGCCTTATTGCTCTGTCATTTGACGGGCAGGTGATCGGCCATGCAGTACTTTTCCCCATGCAGACAAAGGTATGCGAGCTGCTCATCGTGGTTGCGCCGCCATTTCAAAAAAACGGCATCGGCACGCAAATGATGCGCTGCATCATCCAGCTCGCCTATGAGCTCGGGTTTGAAAAAATCTGGCTGTCCGTGAGCAAGACTAATTTTGTCGCCCTTCATCTCTATAACAAGTGCGGGTTTGAGCGGCTGTCCTTTACCGACAGCCCGCAGGTGGAGATGACCCTCAAGCTGAAACGCTATCACCCTACAGCCAATATCAAGGTCTCAGAGGCTATGAACCGCAACGTTATAACCGTGAATGCCCGGGATTCATGCAGGCAGGCTGTACAGCTGTTTCTGGATAATGCAGTAGATGTGCTGCCGGTGGTCGGCGATGGCAAAAAGCTGACAGGCATTATTTCGCAAACCGATTTGATCTTCAAATCAAACCTGCACCGGCAGGTATGCGAGGTGGCCACCATGGAGGTAGTGAGCCTGCATAAAAGCTGCACCCTCGATACGGCCATACGCCTGCTGCAGACGCGCAAGCTCCGGAGCATTCCCGTGGTGGACGCGCGAAACCGCG
>CAIWCT010000155.1 GCA_903911225.1 uncultured delta proteobacterium | reverse complement strand
GCATAGGCTGTACCCTTCATAAAAAAAGCATCTGCCCGGGTTGCGTGCGCCGAAGCAGTCAGCGGCAGACTGCCCCCAATCGGGCCGCACTCCCAGCCACAGGGGCAAATGCATACGGTCCCACAAATCCCAACGCATCCCAAGATATAACAGACTGCAGCCCGCTGCATTTTTGAATACAATGGCAAGCTCGCCCTGCCTGCTCAGCCGCTCCATGGTATAGGTGTTTTTAAAGTGCAGCTCAACTGCGTCAAACAGGTCAAAATATCCAGCCACTATTTTGGGCATATCTTCAGCAAACATAAAAGTCCTCAATGAATGTAAGTGTTGCAAGCGGGTTTGGTCAGCGGTATATGCGAACCTGTTTACCCATGATGAGCCGATAATATGATTTTGCCTGGTTGAGAATGGACAGCGTGTAAATTTCCATCTCTTTTACGACTTCCTGTTTTATATACTGCGACGAGACCCGTTCGGTCTGCTCAAGCCGTACGGTGAGAAATGAAAGATAGTCAAGCATCTTGGTTGCGATCACTTCCCTGGTCTGGTCGACCTCGGCGGTCTGGATGTTCTGCACGATTTCCTCAAGGGCATTAATCTTGCCGCCCGCGGGAATATCGATAGTCGAGGCATCCAGATCGAACATGTCAGTGCGCGGGTCAACCACAAAACGCTGCATCTGCTGCAGCTTTTTCAAATATGCCGACATACAGTCGATACTGTTTTTGATGGAAACGAACTGCCGCCTGTCGCCGTAGCCTTTCTGGGAATAATACAGCAGGGCGCGACGGATATCGGTCAGGGGCTTATAGAGATTTTTCAGTATATTGCGGGCAAAGAGCTGGAGCGCTTCGGATATCTTTTCCTGAATGATGCGTTCGGGAATTCGTTTAGACTTTTTCTGTTTTTTGGACTCATGAACAGGCATGCTGAAAAGCCTGTCGTGCAGCATGCCGATATCTCTGAGCGTCTGCGGCTCATCGGGCGGGATATCCGGGTTTGCTTCGTGCAGAATCTTAAAAAAATTGATCCGGGGGAAAATGATGAGTATGCGAAGGTCAGGATCAATCATGCCGCTTGAAAGCAGGAACCATGCAAGCTGGACGTATTCATTGAACAAAAGCTTCAGAAAGCAGAGCTCATCAGCCGTAAAGTCCTTCAGGGAAAATATGCAGGTGGCGCACATTTTATCCATGAGAGCCTTGCGGTCGACATCAAGGCTTAAGCCCTTTTGCTTGATGAAGTTCATGGGATTTGACGGCGCATCGATCTTCATAACGCCAGACCGGATCAGCGCCGAGCCTTCGACCCGCGCCAGAATATTGCACCGCAGCGTGTGCGTGCCGAGCAGGGCTACATAGCTTGTCTGCTCTGCCCCGAACGGCAGGCTCAGGAAACTGGCCACATCGGGCCTGGTCATGAAAATATGGAAGGTGACGCCGTGTTCAGCTGATGCAAGCATCTCGCTTTCAAGCATGTCGTGTATAAGGGTTGCGGCAGTCTCACCGGGATTTGACAGGCTTGCCACATGCAACACCTCTTCAAGGTGCTTGCGTGCCCGCTTGATCGGGTAAAAGTCTTTTTTCAGTCCGAAGGCAATGGAAAAACCGAGTTCAAGGCTCTGCAGGCGCTGGAAGATGAATTTGCGCTCTCCCAGCTCTTTCAAGCGGTGCACGAATACATCCAGGATATTGCCGATGATGGCCTGATGGTTTGTCAGAAGCAGCCCGCTGTCCTGATCGGTTGCCATGGTGAGTATCAGGCCGCGCATCATATCGTTGACGGTCGCTTCAGGGGCGCCGTATTTCATGGGTATGGTGTTGGTGAAGGAAATTTCGATGTGCTTGCCTTTAAAGTCGATGTCCACCGCTTCGGCGAAATTATCATTATAATATGACTTATCTTTGCACCACAAATCGACAACTTCGCGCACAACAGCGCGCTCGATCTCAAAAAGCTTGCGCTTTGATATGGGAGAATTTTTTATAGCCGCCAGAATCATTTCAGGACCACTTGTCGCCCAAAGGGATGGTTTTTGATAGATGCCAAAGCTTTTTCGGCATCTATAGTACTGTTGCGAGGCCTACAGCAGAAAAGGGAAAGGACATCTCTCCGGTTTCATAGCATACTGTATAAAAAATACACTACTTTTTCCAAAAACTCAAACCAAATGCTTGCCGCCCGGGCCATGCTCGTTCTTGACAATACAAGGGCATGCGATTACACTTTTATTTTGCGGTCATGCATACAGGCTGTAGTTAATAATATCTATGGCATCTAAACTCTTTACTTGCAGCCTAAAAAGCTAATAACCTACAATTTTCATATAAGGAGATCTTTCATGAGCAGACCCATAGCCGTCGGCGCAACCCGTGAAATAATCTGTGTAACCGGGCCTGAGCATACCGCTCAGTATTTCTATAAGAATCTGCCGGATGTGTTTGCCACGCCATTTCTGGCCGGGTTTATGGAGCGGGTGTCGGCAGAGCTTATACATGACTATCTTGAACCCGGAGAGCAGTCTGTGGGCATATCCATGGACATTAAGCATTCGGCCGCAACACCTCTTGGGATGAAGGTACGTGTCGCAACCGAGGTCACGGCAGTTGATGGTGCAAAGCTGACCTTCAGGCTCGATGCATGGGATGAAATTGAAAAAATCGGCGAGGCGCTGCACGAGCGCTTTATTATCAAAACCGAAAAGTTTAATGCCCGCACAGCAAAAAAGTCGCAGGCCACGGCATGACACCCGAGGTTCTGTTCTGCGACAATCACCTGCTCATTGTATGCAAGCCGGCTGGCCTGCCGGCGCAGCAGGATCGAACCGGCGACGAAGACCTGCTGTGCCTGATGAAAGCCTATATCAAGCAGCGCTTTGACAAGCCCGGCGACGTGTATCTCGGCCTTGTCCACCGGCTTGACCGGCCCGTGTCGGGCGTCATGGCATTTGCCCGCACTTCAAAGGCCGCGGGCAGGCTGTCGGAGCAGTTCCGCGAAAGTACGCCGCTGAAAAAATATATCGCCATGGTGCAAGGCAGCGCTCAAGGGCAGGGGGTGTACACGGATTATCTTTTCAAGGAAAATGAAAAAGTGCGCATTGTCGGGCCCAAGTACCCGAAGGCCCTCTATGCCGAGCTGTCATGGCAGGCCCGTGGCGAGAGCGGGGGCTTGAGTTTGCTTGACATTGATCTTAAGACCGGCAGGCCCCATCAAATCCGCGTGCAGCTGGCAAGCAGGGGTTTACCCATTGTGGGAGACCTGCGCTACAGCAGCCGCCGGGAGTTCGACGGGCGCAATCTGGCGCTGCACTGCTACCGCCTGGGCCTGGAGCATCCGGTGCTGAAAACACCTATGAGCTGGACAGCTCCGCCGCCTGATACCTGGCGGGGCTTTTTTGATGCTGAAATTGAGTCGCTTCTGAAACAGGATAGCATCTGAGGAGGAATCTGTGATGGATCAGAAAAAACTGCACTTTGATTTTATCCGCGAGTTTGAAGATTTCATATCCCTTGGCGGCGGCCATGTAACAGCGGCCATCTGCGCAAGCCAGCCTGCCATGCTGTTTGACCCCGGCGTTTCCGCCTTCGGTCCTCTGTATCTGCGGGAGCTTCAGTCCCGTACCCGCAGCACGGACAGGCTTATTTTGGCCCTGTCGCATGCTCATTTCGACCACTGCGGCGCCGCGGCCTATCTCATGCGTCAAATCCCGTCGGCCAGGCTTGCCGCAAGCGAGAAGGGCGCCGAGATACTCAAGAGGCCCAACGCGGTCGAGCTTATCTGCCGCCTGAATGCCGAGTATGAAAAAACCATGGCCGCCGAGCTTGCAGGCGAAGATGTATCGTTTGCAGCCCTTGATGTTGCTTTTAGGCTCGCAAACGGCGACAGCATAGAGCTTGACGCCGACCGTATCTGCCAGGTGCTTGCAACGCCCGGCCATACGCGCGACAGCCTCACCTTTTACTTCCCCGACACGGGCATTGCATTCATCGGCGACGCGGCCGGCGGGCTTGAACATGGCTTTATACACAGCCCGTATCTGGTGAGCTATGAAGACTATATCGCCTCGATTGAAAAAATAAAAAACCTCAATCCCCGGGCAATTTGCATTCCCCACAGCGGCATACTGGCGGGTGCAGAAGTGCAGCGCTATCTCGATGAAGCTTCAGCCGCGGCCACAGCCTATAAAGACATGATTGCACATTATCTGGATATGTTTGTTGGCGATCAGGAGAAAGTAATCGAGCGCATCACCGCAGAGGAGTACGATGCCCAGCCCGAGCATATTCAGAAGCGTCAGCCTTTTATTTTAAACCTGCGCGCCAAGGTTGCGGCAGTGGCGGCATGGCTTGATAGCCCAAAATGCTGACGACACATATCCGCTTATGGTTCGGCGGACTATATATAAGCGCACTTGCTGCATAGAGGTGTTTCCAGCCGTATGTGCTGACACAGTGGCGGCTGGTTCGGGCCTGACTACGTACCGCAGCCTAACCTTTATTTCGGATGGTCAGCATGAATGAAAAACAGCTTTTACTCGACCGGCAGAGCTGGGGCCGTTTCATCAGCAGCCTGAAGCTTTTCGCGATCAGCAAGCAGGAGGGCACAAAGGCCATATGGCTGTTTATAGGCCTGATTGCTTTTATGTTCGGCCTGAACGGCCTGAATGTTGTGAATAGCTATGTGGGCCGCGACTTCATAACCTCTATAGAAAATCGCAACCTGTCCGAGTTCATGAAGCAGGCGATGCTCTACGTCGGCGTTTTCGCGGTCACCACGATCGTCTCCGTATTCTTCCGCTACACAGAGGAAATTCTCGGGTTGCTGTGGCGTGAATGGTCTACCAAAAGATGCATAATCGGCTATGCCAGTCACCGGGTCTACTATCGCCTCAAGCAAAAAAAAGGGGTGGAAAATCCTGATCAGCGCATTGCTGATGACATCCGCACCTATACCGCCGGCACACTCTCCTTCATGCTCATGCTGCTCAACGGCACCTTTGCCGTGATCGCATTTTCAGGGGTCTTATGGTCCATCAGTCCGCTGTTGTTCGTCGTTTCCGTGGCTTATGCAGCCGTGGGCACTATGCTGACCTTCATTCTGGGCCGGCCCCTGGTGCGGCTGAACTATGATCAGCTGGATACAGAGGCCAACTTCCGCGCCTCTCTTACCTATCTGAGGGGTAACGCCGACTTCGTAGCGCTTTCGCGTCGCGAGGGGGGTCTTATACAGTTGAGCCTGAATAAGCTTGCTGAGCTGCTGTCGAATTTCCGCCGCATAATTAAGATAAATCGTAACGTTAATTTTTTTACTAACGGCTATAACTGGATGATCCAGATTATTCCAGCCCTGCTTATAGCTCCCCTGTTTATTGAGGGAAAGGTGCAGTTCGGCGTCATTACCCAGTCTGCCATGGCATTCAGCCAGCTCATAGGGGCTTTTTCGCTCATCATCACGCAGTTTCAGTCAATTTCATCCTATACCGCCGTAGCCGCAAGGCTTGTCTCGCTGGTAGAGCGCAGCGTGCAGGAAAAGGATGAGGATATGAGCAACCCCGTATTTTTAAAAAACGAAGGGCTAATCGCCTACAGCGGGCTGACGCTCCATTCGCCCCGCAGCAACCGTATGGTTATCGAGAACTTGAATCTTGAAATTCCCCGCGGCAGAAATGTTCTGGTTCAAGGGCCTGATGAAACCGCCCGTACAGCCCTGTTCCATGCAACCGTGGGGCTTTGGGCCGTGAGCCACGGGCATATCACGCGTCCCTGGCTTGAGCATATACTTATGCTGTCGGAACTGCCCTATTTGCCTCCCGGAACGCTGCGTGAACTGCTTATGCGGCCCTGGCCCGAAGACGAATACCGCTATGAGCGCAAGCTGGGGGAATGTCAGGTTTCCGACGAAAGCATACTGCAGTCACTAACCGAATTGAAGCTTGAATCGCTTATTACCATCTATGGCCTTGATAAACGGCATCACTGGGAAAACGACCTGCCTCTGGCAGAGCAAAAGTTTTTGGTCATCGCCCGGGCTCTTTTGGCCAAGCCCGCCTTTGTGTTTCTTGACAGGCCCGGCACGACCCTCAGTCCGGCGCAGATTGACTGGGTGCTGGGCCTGTTCAGGCAGCACGCCATTTCCTGCGTAACCTTTGAAGAGCGCGGCGGCAGCCTCGATCGCTATGATGCTCTGCTTGATCTTGAAGAGGGCGGAGCCTGGAAATACAGGCCCGTCTGGAACGGCAGGATCGTCGATGGAGTATAAGCGCGGTCATATGACAATTGCGGATTGCAGGGAAGGGTCGGAATCTTCTTCCTGTGGGGTAATGTTTTTCAATAGCAGGCTGAGATGGTTGCTGTCGTTTGTGGCGGTTCGCGAACTGCTACGGAGAAACGCTTTATCCAACTCAGATTTTTAACTTGCAGACATTGATAATACAGGAGGCAATCATGTCAAATATTCGCGCGCATGTATTTGTTGAGGGGCATGTGCAGGGCGTTTTCTTTCGCTCAGAGACGCGCGAGGCGGCAAGCCGCTGCGGTGTGACGGGCTGGGTTCGCAACCTGTACGACGGCCGGGTGGAGGCAGTATTTGAAGGCAGCGAAGAAGAGGTGGAGAGTGCTGTTGCCTGGTGTCATACGGGGCCGCCGCATGCCGTGGTGACCCATGTCGAGGTAAGCCGCGAGCCCTATACCGGCACATTTTCCACCTTTTCCATCAGCTACTGAACTGCCATGCGCGTTCTTCTCATTCAGCCTCCCGTAGAGGATTTTTACCAAACCGCCATTCGCACGCAGCCTTTGGGGCTAGCCTGCCTTGCCGCAGCGCTGCGCGAGCATGGTCACGACATCGCGCTGCTCGACTGCCAGCAGCCGGGTAAAAAGCGGCAGTTGCCCCTGCCTGCGGCCTTCTCGTATATGCACCGCTTTTACACAGCAGGCGACATAAGCCCGTTTCGGCTCTACGGCACTTACAGCCATTTCGGCATTTCATGGGAGGAGATGAGGCAGGCTGTTGCAGCGGCAGCGCCGCAGGCCGTAGGTATATCCTGCCAGTTCACGCCTTATGTGGAAGAAACGCTCAAGACCGCGCGGATCGTCAAAAGTATAAATTCCGCTATTCCCGTTATCGTGGGCGGCGCCCATGCAAGCGCGCTTCCGGTCGAGGTGCTTAAAAGCCCGTATATTGATTACGTCATTATCGGCGAGGGCGAAGAAACGCTGCCCGTGCTTATAGATTGTCTGGCAGAGGGCCGCCAGCCCGGCAGCCTTGCAGGCATTGCATATAAAAACGGCGGCGAGGTAATCATCAATCCGCGCAGGGATTTTATTGAGAATCTGGACAGCCTGCCTCTGCCTGCCCGCGACCTTCTCGACCCGTCATGGTACGGCGTGGGTAAAGCAGCCTGCGCTATGCTCTTAACCAGCCGTGGCTGCCCGCAGCGCTGCTCATACTGCTCGGTGCATCAGGTTATGGGAAGCAGGCTTCGGTGCCGGTCGGCAGAGCATGTCATTGCGGAAATGAAAGACTGCCACGATCGCTTCGGCATAACGGCCTTTGATTTCGAGGACGATAACTTTACCTTTGACCGCAAGCGGGCGCTTCAGATACTTGACGGCATTTTAAAAACTTTCGGCGAGGGCAGCTTGCGGCTTTTTGCCATGAACGGCCTGTCGCTCATTTCTCTTGACCCGGAGCTGTTGCAGGCCATGAAAAGTGCGGGCTTTGAGCGGCTTGATCTTTCACTTGGCAGCAGCAGCCATGAACTGAACCGCCGCATGGATCGCCCGGCTGACACTAAACGCGCCGAGGCCTCGCTGCAGGAGGCCGCAAGGCTGGGCCTGCCCGTTACAACCTATATTATTCTGGGCATGCCCGACCACCGGCTTGAAGATATGGTTGATTCCATTATCTATCTTATGGAGCGTCCCTCAATGCTCGGGCCCAGCATCTTTTACCCCAGCCCCGGTACCCGCACCTTTGAGGCGGTAAAGGAGGCGGGGCTTTGCGATGTCTCGCAGTATGCTCAGCTGCGCTCAAGCGTCTTTCCTGTAGAAACGCAGCACTGTACGCGGCTTGACCTGGTGACACTGCTGCGCCTGTGCCGGTGGATAAATTTTATAAAAGGCGTGCTTGCTGAAAAAGGATTTTCTGATTGTGCTTTTTCCAACCTGAATTATCTAACAGCCGATTCTCCGGATACCAAGGCAGTGTTTCCCCGCCCGCTTTCCACAGAGGCAGCAGGTCTGGCGCTTTCAAAAAAGCTTCTTGAGGAGAGAATTTTTTTCGGCATAAAACGCCTGCATGAAACAGACAGTTACCGCTACGAGCTGTTCCCGTATGAAACCTCACGGAAAGCCGTTGATATTTTTTTTGAAAAAGCGCAGTCTCTAAAAATATGCGCGCCGGCTGCGCCAAAACATTCAAAGTATGAAAGCTTACCATGTACCTGATTGAGCCCTTTCTAAATATTTTCTACCGCCAGGCCATGCGCTCTGTGCTGCGCTTTGGCAGCGTGGAGGAGCATCCCGTGCCGCCCCGCCCGGCCACAGATATTAAAGACTATCTGCTGTATGTTCATATCCCTTTCTGCGAGACGCTCTGCCCGTACTGTTCTTTTCACCGCTACAGCTATGACGAGGCCCGCGCCAAACCCTATTTCGACGCTCTCATACTTGAGCTTGCCATGTATAAAAATCTTGGCTACGACTTTAAGGGCATGTATATCGGCGGCGGCACGCCTACGATCTCGCTTGCCGATCTTACCCGCGTGCTTGACTACTGCCGCACCAATTTCAGCATACGCGAAATTTCGGTTGAGACAAATCCCAATCATCTGACCGACAGGCATCTGCGGGCTTTAAAGGACTCAGGCGTCAACCGCCTGAGCGTAGGAGTGCAGAGCTTTGACGACAGGATACTCAAAGCCATCGGAAGGTTTGAAAAATATGGCAGCGGCTCTGATATTCAAAAAAAGCTGCATGACGCGAGGGGCATTTTTGATACGCTCAATGTGGATCTTATTTTTAATATGCCCCTGCAGGATGATGCAAGCCTTCGTGCCGATCTTGATATTCTTGACAGCCTCCTGCCCGACCAGGTCACCTTCTACCCGCTTATGACAGCACCGTCTGTGGAGGCGGCTCTGCGCTCAACCCTCGGGGCTGTCGATTTCCGCAAGGAGAAGCGTTTCTACTTCACCATTCTTGAGCGCATGCGCAAAAACTACACCGGCTCCACAGCCTGGTGCTTTTCGCGCAAAAAGTCCATGATCGACGAATACATCATCTCCTATGACACCTATATCGGTGCGGGCAGCGGATCGTTTGGCTACTTCAACGACTGCATTTACATTACGTCGTTCTCGCTTGAGGAATATATCGCAAAAATAAACAAGGGGGAGCTTCCCATCACGCGTGTGAAAAAGTTCACCCCCCGCGAGAACCGCTACTACTTCTTCCTCATGAAGCTCTTTGGCCTTGAGCTTGATAAAGCGGCATTTCAAAAAGCATTCGGCAGGCCCTATACCCGCGAGCTTTTTTTTGAAACCATGCTGCTGCGTCTCGCCCGCGCTATCTGCGAAACCGACACTACAATCCAGCTTACCGACCGGGGCCGCTACTACTGGGTCATGGCCATGCGCGAATTCTTTATCGCCGTGGATACCATGCGCGATGCCTGCCGCACACCCTCTGATTCGTAAACCAGAAGCCCAACCGGCATAGCCTGCTTTTCTACTTTGCAGGTCAAGCTGTTTGACGATCTCAACGACAACCGTGCCGGGTGCCTTTCGGTTAACCATTTCTGCAAAAATGGGGGCTGCAGGCAGAAAGTCTTTCAATCTTAGTTAAAAAACATGAGCGACATTTGTCTTTTTGCATAATGCTTATGATGCCTTCTTCCATGCTTCCCTTCCGGCGAGATCAGTGTTTGGTGCGCATGCAACTCCTGCTGCAACTGCCGCGTTCGTCGTGCCAAAAAACCTATTTCTTCGGCCTCAATCGCCGTCATTGGTATTCCTATCGTTTTTTGTGCACTGCCGATGAGCTGCTCTATCTTTTCCTGCTCTAAAAATCCTCGACCGACCTTCCGCATTAATTTCCGGGCTTCTCCGGCTTGCCTGCTAACTTCCTGCGCACTGCCAAACAGCCCCAGCAATTCTAAAAATGTTGCTCCCCCTCGATCCAGTATCTCTTCGGCTTCCGGCCAGTGCCGCGCCATAATGGCCTCCAGCCGATTTGCGTTCTGCTGATACTGCTGCTGCACCATGTCCATCGTGTTCACCACTGCTGCCAAATCTCGCTCATACTCTCCCTCCATTTTCCACAAACTGCTTGCCCCGTCCACATGCAGCTTGCCGATCACGGACCCCGACTTGGCGTCATGCCAGCTCGGTACCCCGTCATACACCTCTACGGCATCGTGGCTCCGTTTTGCGCTTACCCGGTACACTTCTATCCCCTCATCCCAGAATAAGTTGCGCACCGGATCGCCATATGTTCCGCTCGGCTCCAGGGCTACCTCCACTTTTGCCGCCCCTAAACTTTTTAATACCTGCACCATCTCTCTGCTTCGCTCAGGATGCCGCCACTTTATGGTGATTACCGGCTCCTTCTGCTCCCCTATCAGCAATGCCCCAAAATTATCCTGCTTGGCGATATCTACCCCAAATACGACTTTCTTGCCTTTTACTTTTTCTCCAAGTTGGGCTATATTCACCTTGGTTATCTCTGTTGACCGGTAAACGTGCTTTTTCATGGGATGGCCTCCTTTAATAAAGTAAAGTTTTAAACCCTGCTTTATTATTCGAGGCTATCCCGATTTACTTGACCTATAGCTGACTACGAGTTGATTTGGGAATGAGGGCTGTTAAAATGATGCGTAAAATATTATTGTTTTTCATAATGCTCGAGTGCGCGGGGCTTCCTGCGTCTGCTTCTGCCGAATCAGGCGTCGGCAGCATGGCGGCGATGTATACAAAGATGCACATGCTTTTCGGCAGCGCGGCAGAAGACAATGCCACCGGCTATGTCTTCACGGTGGCTGAGCTTGAAGAGATTGCCGCACTGCGGCCTGACCTGCCTCTGGGAGAGCGCTGGGAGCTGATGCGCTCTGAGCTTGCGCAGCGGCATCCGGGAAAAATGATCGACACGCTTCACTGGACTTTTAATGCCGCTGGCAATGTGGTGTGCCAGATCGCCATCGTGGCGGCATCGCCGCGGGAGTATGTTGCGTTTTTCGGCACGCCTGTTGGCGGTACGGGATTTTCCGGCCGGTACAATAAGTCGGATGTGTGGGACATTATGGTGCAGGGCGAGATGTTGACTTGTGTGCCGGGCCAGTTCGACTACACGACCTATGTGCCTGGCCAGACCGGTTATCTTGCCAAGGGAAACGGCAAAGTTTTCCGCTACGGTCCGGGCACCTGGATGATCGACTATGCCCGTGGCAATATTCTCACCATGTTTCCCTTCGGGGTCATAGCGCCTGCGGTGTACAATACCCGTGATTTCAAAAGCGCTATCGAACAGTTTGCGGATTATGCAGGCCTTGTCATTAAGGGGATGCTGAAATAGGAGCTTATATTTAAAGCCACCTCACCCCGGCCCTCTCCCCCATGCTGGCGGAGAGGGGGAAAGACAAGGGCAATATTTTATATAAACAGTGTGGCACTGGGATTACGCTAAATTCAGGTACGGCGCGAATAAAAGAGTTCCTTCGCCCCCGGCAGGGGGAGAAGGGCAGGATGAGGGGGCTTTGACAGTCAATAATGCACGAGCGCTTCGCAAGCGTATGACCGATGCCGAGATGCTGCTCTGGCGTCATCTGCGCAGTCGCAACATGAACGGATTAAAGTTTCGACGCCAGCACTGCATCGGACACTATATTGCCGACTTTGCATGCGTTGAGAAAAAGCTTATTATCGAAGTCGATGGCGGTCAGCATGCGGAAGATTTTGATCAGGACGCAGTCCGCACGAAATTTTTAAACAGCAAGGGCTGGACGGTAGTGCGATTCTGGAACAATGAAGTGCTGCAGGCAACCGAGGCGGTATTTGAAGCGATTTATAATGCGATTAAATAAAGCCACCTCACCCCGACCCTCTCCCCCATCCTGGCGGAGAGGGAGAAAGACAAAAAAAGCGACAAGGAAAGTTTTATTTTTACGAACGGTTTAAATAAAAGTGTTCCTTCTCCCCTTTCAAGGGGAGAAGGTCAGGATGAGGGGATATAAAAATCTTTTGTGCCTCTGTGGTGAACAACAATGCTTTTTACAAACATCGACGGACACAAATCAGCCTATAGAATTTCATCGGTCGCCGGGCATGGCAAACCCACCATACTGTGCATTCATGGCTCAGGCGGCGACAGCTCGGTCTGGGCAAGCCAGTTTGCGGGCCTTGCCGCCGACTGCACGCTAATCGCTCCTGATCTTCCCGGGCATGGCAAAACACAGGGCAAAGGCGGCTATACGGCTGAAGAGTATGCCTCATGGCTTGAGAGCTTTGTCGAGGCACTCGGGCTGAACAGCTTTATTGTGATGGGCTATTCCATGGGAGGGGCCATTGCTCAGGCATGTGCCCATGCCTATCCCACGCGGGTTGCGGGGCTCATACTCGTGAGCACGGCCATGCGCTTTGTGGTGGCTCCGGAATATCTTAAGGTGCTGCAGAAAGATTTTCACCGCGCAGCACGGGCCTCCTGCGACAGCGCCTATGCCCCTGGAGTTGCTTCCGAGCTTTATCACCGCGGGCTTGAAATGCTTTTGAGCAACGGGGGCGAGGCAATGTATGAAGACGTGCTTGCCTGCACGCAGTTTGACAGCACGCCGTGGGCAGGTAAAATTTCTGTGCCCGGCCTTGTCATCTCCGGTAATCATGATACAATAACGCCTCCTGAAGCGGGACGCGAGCTTGCTGCGGCCCTGCCGCAGGGCAGGTTCATGTCTTTTGCGAAAGCAGGCCACATGGTCATGCAGGAAGCAGCCGATGGATTCAATGCTGCCGTGCGGCAGTTTTTAACCATTACGGGAGAACCCATATGATACTTATAACGGGCGCCGCGGGGTTTATTGGCAGCGCTGTTGCCTGCGCCCTCAACCGTGCGGGCAGAAGCGATCTCATCCTTTCCGACCGCCTGGGCGAGCGGGACAAATGGAAAAATATTGTCGGGCTGCGCTACAGCCGCTTTGTGCACTGCACGGAGCTGCTCTCATTTTTAAATGATGACCCGCAGGCCGATGCCATAACCGCTGTGGTGCATCTTGGCGCCTGCTCTGACACGACCGAGATCGACATGGATTATCTGCTGGCAAACAATGTCGATTTCTCGATCCTGCTGTGCCAGTGGGCCCACAGCTGCGGCAGGCGCTTTGTGTATGCCTCTTCCGCCGCCGTGTACGGCGACGGGCGCCTCGGGTTTTCAGATGCCGACAAGCTAACGCCGAAGCTGCGGCCCTTGAATAAGTACGGATTTTCAAAATGGATGTTTGACATGTGGGTTCTTGAAAACGGCCTTGCAGGCTCGGTTGCGGGCCTTCGCTACTTTAATGTCTTCGGGCCCAATGAATATCACAAGGGCAAAATGGCAAGTGTGGTTTTTCATGCAGTGCCGCAGGTTCAGAAAACAGGGAAAATCCGGCTTTTTGAAAGCCACCTGCCCGACTGCGGCCACGGCGAGCAGGCCCGCGATTTTATCTATATCGATGAAGTTATCGACGCCACACTGTTTGCTCTTAATAATGACAAGGTAAACGGCATCTTTAACGTTGGCACGGGCCGGGCGCATACCTTCAATGATCTTGCCCTGGGCGTATTTGACGGCCTTGGCAAGCCACCTGTCATCGAATACTTCCCCATGCCCGAGGAGCTGCAGGGCCGCTATCAATATTTTACAAAAGCCGACATGCAGCGGCTATACGCGGCAGGATACCATGAGCAACCAGACAGGTTCCGTGAGTTTGTGGCGCGCTATGTGCGCGACTATCTTGTGCCCGGCGGCCGGCATTTGACTGAACTGTAATTTGATCTGAACCTGAGATAAGGATTTGGAAATGAGTGACGCAAGAGTTGCAGAGGCTGAGGAGCTTTTTGAAAAGGCTGAAATATTTTCACGGCAGGGCGCTACGGGGGATGAAAAAAAGATATACGACGATATAGCCGGCCGCTTCAGCTCGGCCACTGAGCCGGAGCTGAGAAAACTTGCGGCAAAGGCGCTTGTGAACAAGGGTGTTATTCTGGGCAAGCAGAGCTGCCACGGCGAGGCGCTGGCGGCTTTTGACCAGGCTCTTTTGATTGTGGCGGGAGGCGATGATGCCGCAAGCCGCGAAAGCAGCGCCATCGCGCAGGTGAACAGGGCGATTACCCTTGATAAGCAGGGTAAAACCGCCGATGCCATTGCCGCCTATGACGCGGTGGTACAACGCTTCCAAAGCGACAAGGTTCCGGCCATTCAGGAGCAGGTTGCAAAGGCACTGCTGCAGAAGGGGTTTATGTGTACCCGCAAGAATATGTTTGAAGAAGAGCGCAGATCCTATGACGCGATTATAGAACTTTTCGGCGCCTCGCAGGAACCCGCGCTGCACAGCCAGATTGCCAATGCGCTGTTCAGCAAAGGCCTGTCATATGGCAAGGGCATGCATCGCGAGGCCGCCAATGAAGCCTATGACGAACTGCTGCGCCGCTACGCCGGCTCTGACGACCCGGAAATCAAATCCCTTGTAGGCATGGCCAATTTCAACAAGGGCGTGAGCTATCATTTTTAAGGACGGAAGCATTTCTGCATAGTTATTGACATATTGGCGGGTTGGATATAGAGTATTAAGGAATTGCGCAGGGAAAACCGGCGCTTGCAAACTGTCGCCCGCGAATGTTGCACCGTTTCAGGTGCATTACTTTTTTTATAATAATTCAAGGAGGATTTAAAGTATGGCACTTATCGATTTCGGCGGCGTGAAGGAAAACGTCGTCATGCGCAAAGAATTTTCCATGGCAAAGGCCCGCAAGGTACTGAGCAAAGAAACCATCGCTGTGATCGGCTATGGCGTTCAGGGCCCGGCGCAGGCGCTCAATATGAAGGACAACGGCTTTAATGTCATCATTGGCCAGTCAAAAAAGATCAAGCGCGACTGGGACCGCGCAGTGAAAGACGGCTGGAAGCCCGGCACGACCCTGTTTGATATTGAAGAGGCGGTACAGCGCGGCACCATCATCCAGATGCTTGTTTCTGATGCTGCCCAGCGTACCATCTGGCCAATAGTTAAGAAAAATCTGAAGGCCGGCGATGCACTGTATTTCTCTCACGGATTTTCCATCGTCTACAAAGAGCAGACCAAGGTCATTCCGCCCAAGAATGTTGATGTGATACTGGTTGCGCCCAAGGGCTCGGGCACATCGGTGCGCCGCAACTTCCTTTCCGGCGCCGGCATCAATGCAAGCTTTGCCGTGTTTCAGGACGCTACAGGCCATGCGCTTGAGCGGACCATCGCAGTCGGTATCGCCATCGGCGCCGGCTATCTGTTCCCCACGACCTTTCAGAAGGAAGTGTACAGCGACCTGACCGGCGAGCGCGGCATTCTCATGGGCGCTCTTGCAGGCGTTATGGAAGCGCAGTATGACGTGCTGCGCAAAAATGGCCACAGCCCCAGCGAAGCTTTCAATGAAACTGTTGAGGAGCTTACCGAGAGCCTTATCCGCCTTGTGAGCGAAAACGGCATGGACTGGATGTATTCAAACTGCTCAGCCACAGCCCAGCGCGGCGCTCTTGACTGGAAGCCGAAATTCAAGAAGGCTGTTATGCCCGTATTCAACGATCTGTACAAGCGCGTGAAGACAGGCGCTGAGACACGCCGCGTGCTCACGACCTGCAGCAAGTCCAATTACCAGGAACTGCTGACCAGGGAGCTTGCAACGCTCGGAAATTCCGAGATGTGGCTTGCAGGCAAAGCCACCCGCGCCCTGCGTCCTAAGGAAGCGGCAAAGCTGATCACCAAGGCAACCAAAGGTATCGCAGGCCGCAAGTCAAATTAACAGCCTGAGCTGCTTCTCGTATTGCTGTTTTCGAAAGGAGGATTTTTTTAAATCCTCCTTTCTTTTTGGATGCGCCATAACTGAAAGACGCCCGGTGCGGAAAACTGCTGTGTGGATACTCCTAAAAATCAAGCCGGGGCGCGCATAGCCCGCCGGGCACGGCACCATCTTTTGTGAAGAGTCCCGGCTGGCAGCCCCCTTTTGCCACATTTATATTGACACGCAACAGCCCTCATTTTATAGTCTGCCCATCTCAATACGGATGATTGTCAATTCAAACTCGCCCCATATAAACTTTGAGTGATCTGGTCATGTCTGCAGGCGCAACCGGGCGGCCGTAACTTCATTGCCAATGTTTTTGACTGCTGCTCAGATGCCGCACCGGGCCGCGGTTTATTCTGGGACCTTATTGTTTCCAGCCGTTGGCGACCCGATTTAGTCCGTGAACAGATGCCAATAGAACACAAGCAGAAAGTGGCGCGTTATGAGACACCCCTATAAAGCAGTAAAGCCACTGGCGGTCGCGTGCATCATTTTGCTGGTCTGTGTGCGGCTGTCATTTGCAGGGGGCTTTTCCCTTTTTGAAACCAGCGTGCGCGGCAATGCCCTTGGCGGGGCGCTGGTGGCGCGCGCCGATGATCCCACCGCTGTTTTTTTTAATCCCGCCGGCATCACGCAGCTCCAGGGGACTCAAATTGCAGTGGGCGCGTCCCTTTCACTTGGGTATGCCGAAATCAAAACAAAATCACAGCAAGGTGATACGCACACTACCTACAATGACGTGACCCCCCGTTTCATACCCTACGGCTACCTTACCCGTGAAATAAACGACCGGTTGTGGTTCGGCCTGGGCCTGATCCCCCGGTTTGCCTCGAGCGCCCGGTTCCCAAGCGACTGGCCCGGCCGGTATAACAGCACCAATGCGCTGGTGAAAGGGGTTGAGCTCAATCCCTCTTTTGCCCTGAAGGTCACGGAAAAGCTGTCCCTTGCTGCCGGGCTTCGCGTCATGCGGTTAGGAGTTACCCTTGACCAGAATGTGCCGATTTTTGATTACCACTCGCGGATTAAAGGCGATTCGATAGCGCCGGGGTGGAATGCCGCCGTGCATTATAAAGCCTTTGACTGGGCATATGCCGGTATTTCCTTCCGCAGCAGGGTAAATCAGAATGTGAAAGGCCGGGTTACATTCACCGGCCGGCCCGACTACCTCCGGAAGGTTTTTCCCGACACTCATTTCGACATGGGTATAAATCTTCCTGCCGAGCTCTACTCAGGGGTGGTGTTTTTCCCCAAAGAGCGGCTGAGCATCGAAACAAGCACGGTATTTACCATGTGGAGGTGCTATGATCATCTGCGGTCAACATTTGATGAGCCTGTCGCGGGGCTGCGTCAGAAGATCATAGAAAAGGACTGGCACAATGTATGGCGGTACCAGGTTGGCCTTGAGTACAAGGCGCTGCCATGGCTTGATCTTCGGCTTGGTTTTGTTTACGATAATGAGCCCCAGCCCCGGCATACCGTGGACTATACGCTGCCATGCTATGACCGCATAATGCTCTGCAGCGGCTTGGGGTTTCACTGGAACGCCTGGTCTTTTGATACGTCCTATACCTTTAAACAAAGCAAAAAGCGCGATGTTAAAGCCCGGCCTGCCGACGGGGTGCTTGATGGCGAGCTCAGCGACACCCACGCACATTACATCGGCCTGGGCGTATCCTATAAATTTTAAATCAACGGAACTTTTTTTTCGCTTCACCGGTTGTGAAGTGGCTGTATATTCGGCCTCTCTGGCGGCCATCGACGCGCCGCTGCGTTTCTTAAGAGGAGTTATCATTTAGCTATCATGAAGCCCGGACAATCACAAACCGTTCGCGGATATTTTGGCGCCATCGCAGGCCGCTATGACCTGACCAATACCCTGCTGAGCTTCGGCCTGCACTATCTGTGGAAGCGCCGGACAATTAAAGCGGCAGGTATTGCGCCGGGCTGCCGCGTTCTTGACCTGTGCGGCGGCACGGCAGACCTTGCACTGGCTGCAGCCCGTGCAGGCGCGCAGTCCGTCACGGTCTGCGATTTCAGCCCCGAAATGATGGCTGTGGGCAAAAAAAAGGCGTTCGGAGTTGATGGCATATCTTTTGTCTGCGGCGATGCCCAGCGAATCGCCTGCGCCGGCGCAAGCTTCGATGTGGTGCTCATCGGCTTTGGCCTGCGAAACCTTACCGACCGCGAGCAGGGCCTGCAGGAAATACTGCGCGTGCTCAAGCCCGGGGGCAGGCTTGTGTGCCTTGAATTTTCAACCCCTGTGTTTCCGTGGTTCCGCAGGCTCTACGATTTCTATTCCCGCTATATTATCCCCACTGCCGGGCTTCTCATCGCCGGCTCCCGCGAGGCCTATGAATACCTGCCCGACTCGATAAAAAAATTCCCCCTGCCCGAAGAGCTTGTCCTGATGATGCGGGCTGCCGGTTTCAGCGATGTGACCTATGCCCGGCTCACCAACGGCATCGCAGCTATTCATACAGGAAGGAAAGCACGCCAGGCGCAGTCAACCGGCGCAGAGACTCCAGCTTAATTTAATACATCGGCAATGCGCTTCTTTTCTTCTCATGCTTGCTTTCGTGCCGATGCTGTGCTAGGTTTTGCTGCACTTTATAATATGGAAGGCAGCAGTCATGGAACAGAAAAAAAGCAGCAATGTCGTCTGGCACGAGTCCATAATCACGCAGCAGGACCGCGAAAAACTGTTCGGCCACCGGGGCCTGGCCCTGTGGTTTACGGGCCTGTCCGGTTCGGGTAAGTCGACTGTGGCCCATGAGGTTGAGAACAGGCTGCACGGGCTCGGGTGCCACACCTACGTGCTCGACGGCGACAATGTGCGTCACGGCCTGAATGCCGACCTCGGCTTTTCTGCCGAAGACAGGCAGGAGAACATCCGGCGGCTGGCCGAGCTGGTAAAGCTGTTTGTTAATGCGGGCGTTATCGTGCTGTCGGCCTTTATTTCACCCTACCGCGCCGACCGGGAGCGAGCGCGCAACCTTCTGCCCGAGGGGGACTTTTTTGAGGTTTACTGCCGCTGCGGAATTGCCACCTGCGAAGAACGCGACCCGAAGGGCCTCTACAAAAAAGCCCGGGCCGGCGAGATTGCCGATTTTACCGGCATTTCAGCGCCCTATGAAGAGCCAGACATGCCCGAGATCATCATCGATACCGACAGCGATTCGGTCGATGTCTGCGCCGATACAATAATCGCCCACCTGAAGGCGCAGGGTGTGTTGAGCTGAGCGGCCGGCCGTTTCGGGATGCCCGTATGGATGAAAAAAGAAAAAGCCTTTTCGGGCTGCACGTCTCTAATATCCTATTTGCCGGCACGGGGCTTTTTTCGAAGCTTATCCCGCTTCCAGCCATCGATATCACGGCGCTGCGGTGCCTCATGGCTGCCGGGGCCCTGCTTGTTATCATTACCCTGATCAAGCGCAGGGTGCTGCTGACAGGAGTGCGCGACTGGCTGCTCATGGGGCTTGCGGGGCTGCTCATGTGCCTGCACTGGGTTACTTTTTTCCATGCAATGCAGGTTTCAACCGTTGCAGTGGGCATGATCGCCCTATATACCTACCCGATCATCACGGTATTGCTTGAGCCCTTCTGGCAGGGGCAGCGACCGCACCGGGCAGATCTTTACTGCGGCATCGCGGTGCTAGGTGGCGTGTGCCTGCTGGTGCCCGATTTTTCCCTGCGAAGCAGCGCGGCTTTGGGCCTGTTCTGGGGAACGGTGTCGGCACTGGCGTTTGCGCTACGCAATGTGCTGCAGCGGCACTATCTTGCGCAGTACCGGGGCGATACCTCCATGTTTTACCAGGCCCTGATTGCGGGCCTTGCAGCCCTGCCTTTTGTGCAGCATGACCCTGTTAGCATCACCTGCCCTATCTGGCTGCAGCTGGGCCTGCTTGCGTTTTTTTGCACAGCTGTGCCGCACAGCATGTTTGCCGGGTCACTGCGGGAGCTGAAAGCAAAGACAGCAGGGCTTATCGGCTGCCTGATGCCGGTTTATGGCGTTGCGCTTGCCTGGCTGGTTCTGGGTGAAGCTCCAACGCTCACGACCGTGCTCGGCGGCCTTGTAATTGTGGGGGCGGCGGCCTTTGAATCATGCCGGGCATGAGAATGCGACTTGATTATGCTGCTAAATTCTTCTATGTTGTAGATATGCTGTATGCATGAAAAACATCTGCAATTGATTTGCCGGGGTTGCCCGTAAACTTGCAAACCCGTCTTTCTTTAAAAGGCTGCGATTACAGCCGGCCGTGTTGATAAGCCGCTGCGGAGAAACCAAAAGGTTTTTTTTATTCTAACAAAGGAAATGCTTCTATGACGAAAAAAATGCTGTGTGTCATTTGGTGCGTTCTTTTTTTATGCGCCTGCAAAGGCAGACAGGAACTGATCCCTGAAGCCCCCTCAGCGCCTGCCGCGCGAATCCCTTTGCCGCATAATGTGGTCATGGAGGAAGAATCCATCTATTCGCCTGCGCCTTCCGGCAACGGGCAGGCTCCTGCAGCCTGCGACTACTTGCACTATCTGCGGTTTCGCCTGGCAACCGACAATGACACGCCACGGGCCGTGAACGCGGTTGTCATCATGATACCGGGCTATCTCGGCGGAGCCGGCAGCTTTGGCTATCTTGCACGCCAGCTTGTAGGGCTTGCAGGAGAGGATTTTCCGATAGAGGTCTGGGCTCTTGACCGGCGCTCGAACTGCCTTGAAGATCTGACCGGTATGCAGGCGGCTGAAACCAGTCAAGATCCGCAGGCCGCTCTTGACTACTATTATAATGCCGCCTCTATCGATGGCCATACTTTTGGCGGATTTTATACGGCAGCCGATACGCCGTATCTTTCGGAGTTCGGCCTGCAGCTGCTCATGCAGGATATACACACCATACTTGAAGAAAAAATACCCGTTTCAGCCGACCGTAAAAAAACTGTTTTTATTGCGGGGCATTCCATGGGAGCCCCCATTGCCGCGGCCTATGCCGCATGGGATTTTGACAATAATTCCGCAACTCTTGACGATGCGGGATTCAATAACTGCGCAGGCCTCATCGGCCTTGAAGGCTCGGTTGCCGTGTGGTCGTCATCGATCTCGGAGAGGCGCTACGCGCAGAGGCTTGCCGGGCTGCGCGCCCCTGCGCCGGGGCAGTCTGCAGGTATTAGCATAACGCCTGAAGCCATGGCCCTCATTCAAATACTTGCCCTGTATGCCGGTTTTGCTCCCGACAATGAATCAAGCATTTTTCGAGGCATAGCGGTTTCCTCCGCAACGGAGGGTCTCATTAAATTTCTCACCACCTACGGCCTTCACAGCGCCGGGCCCTGCGCCCCCTCTCTCGGCGAGTTCCATCTGAGCAATGAGGCCATGCTCGGCCTTTTTGCTGATGACAATTTTCAGCCCATCAGCATCGGTCGGGTAAGCCTCGGGTTTCTTATAGGAGGGCCCGTTGTGCGGCGCCGGAGCCTGCTGGGGGGCGAAGGCCTGTTCGCGCCGGTCGATATCGATAACGGAACCTTCTACACCTGGGCCAATTTTGACACGATAGGCACTGCTGATGATCCGGCATTTACCGACACGACCGGCGCTGTCACTTTGACAACGGAAGGCACGGAAGTAACCGATATACAGGACTATGCACGGATCGTGTTTGAAGGGCCTCTGAATTTTTTCGAGTGGTATTTCCCCGACAGGCTGTCTGTGGATCTGGGCATAGTCCCGGCATCGTTCAGGGCTCGCTACGGCATACGAACGGACCATTTGGAGGGAATAGATGCCCTGCCCAAAATAGAGTTTCTTGCGCAAAATATACCCGGCTATGATCACCTCGACGTGCTCTGCGCCGCTGCCGACAGGCCCCTGCGCAGAAAAAATGAAGTGCTTGCCCCGCTTCTTGAGTTTCTCAAGGCTCACAGCACCGGAACCGTGCTTGTCCCTTGAAGGTCATTTTTTTAACAACGGATGGCATCCAGGGCATGTTTCGGGGCATGAGCCTTGACAGGCACCGGCACCATCCTTACCCCCACAGCACCAGACAGCAACCGAACTAATTAACAGGAGGCACAGCATGGCAAGCATCCTACTGGCAGGGGATATCGGGGGCACAAAAACTATTTTGTGGCTGATCGATGTTCGGCCTCCGGTCGCACAAACGGGGCAGCACGTTCAGGCTGTTCTGTATGAAGAGACATTTGTCAGTCGAGACTTCCCTGATCTGGCACCTTTGGTGCGGCAATTTTTACATAATGCCGCTGCACAGCTCGGGCAGGCTCAGCCTGTTGAAAAAGCCTGTTTCGGCATTGCAGGCCCTGTCGTTGAAAACACCTCTGAGGTTACTAACCTCGGCTGGTCATTGAGCAGCGAGCGCCTTGCCCTGGATCTGGGCTTTGCCAGCGTGCGCTTGATAAATGATTTTGTTGCCGTGGGCTATGGCATACAGGCCCTGATGCCGGAAGATACGGTGACGCTGCAGGCAGGGATTCCTGACGGGCAGGCACCAGTTGCACTTATCGGTGCAGGCACCGGCCTTGGAGAGGGTTTTTTGATTTCGCAGCCCGGGGGCTGCCGGGTGTTTGCCAGCGAGGGTTCTCACGGTGATTTCCCTCCACGCTCTCCTCTTGAGTTTCAGCTTTTCAAATACCTGTGCGAGCTTCATCAGATACACAGAATTTCCATCGAACGGGTTGTTTCCGGCATGGGGATTATCTCGATATACCAGTTTCTTCGTGAGCAGTCACCACAGCAGGAGACTGCGGCCTTTACCGAAATGTACCGCTGGTGGCAGCAGGAAATTGGCAGGGCTGAAAAAACGATTGATCTTTCAGCTGAAATATCCAGAGAGGCTTTAAGCGGCAAGAACTATCTCTGCGCGCAAACCATGAATCTTTTTATCGAAGCCTACGGTGCGGAAGCCGGAAATCTCTGTTTGAAACTTCTTCCCTATGGCGGCCTTTATGTCGCCGGTGGCATTGCCCCTAAAATTTTGCCCTTGATGCAGGCTGGAAATTTCATGGAAGCTTTTTGCGACAAGGGACGCATGAGCGGTCATATGGCAAAAATACCGGTGCATGTTGTTGTGAATCCCCGGATCGGGCTCATCGGGGCCGCCATCTGCGCCAGCCAGCCTTTCGACGCAACTTAAAAAACAGCGCTTTCATCAGTTGCCTTTTTGTCTTATAAAATCCCGCAGCCAGGGTTAATTTTATTTAATGCAGGTGTAATCAATTTTTAATTGTCGATTGGTATATTTACACACAAGGAAATACGCATCTTAAATATCTTTTAATGGAGCAGAGGATGAAAAAAATAGTTATCGCACTGGCAATGGTATTCGCGTTCGCAACAGTTTCGTTTGCTCAGGAGCCGGTCTCTCCCGCCAGCCCAAAGGTAGCAGCCACTCAAAAAAAAGCGCCCAACAAAACCAAGGCGCCCAAAAAAACAAAATCTGCTAAAAAACCCAAAAGCAATCAGCCCAAAGCGCCTGCCTCCACAAAGGGCGGCAACTGATAGACCCAAACACCGAGACAGATATATCTAATAAAGAAGAGGTGGATGCGTTTTACGCGTCCACCTCTTCTTTATAGTATTCTCAGCAGATCCGATGCCCGTTCCGTAGCCCTCGTTAAAGGGAAAAGCACCCCATCATCTCAGTCCTTATATGCGCTGCCTGCATTCTATCATATGATGCAAAGCACTGTTTCGCAAATTCTCTGTCTTTCGGATGGATCACCGGCTCCCGGTTACATGATTACCTTCCGCTTCTCTCGCCCCGAAGCGCGCGTTGACTAAGCCCTGCCTGCAAAATCTCAGCCGGGCGGCCAATACCGCTCTCGTCAATCTTAAAGGCGGACACCTGCTGCTGCAGCAGCCTGGACTGGCGCGACAGATCATGAGCCTCAGCCGCGCTCTGCTCGGCATGCGCAGCATTTTGCTGCGTTACCCGGTCTACCTGCTCAAGGCCCGTGGTGATTTGTGTTACGCTCTGCGCCTGCTCATTGGAGGCAGCTGCAATATCAGCCACCAGTTCAGTTATCTTTCCTGCCGCTGCAACGATGTCCTGCAGCGTTTTAGCTGTCATGTCGGCCATCTGCGTGCCGTCGTCCACCTTCTTTACCGAAACCTGGATCAGGTCAGCCGTTTCCCTGGCTGCTGTGGCGCTTCGCAAGGCAAGGCGCCGCACTTCGTCAGCCACTACGGCAAAGCCTTTGCCGTGCCTGCCTGCGCGCGCCGCTTCCACCGCCGCATTCAGCGCCAGCAGGTTCGTCTGGAAAGACACTTCATCAATGACCCTGATAATACTCAAAACACTGCGGCTTGATGTATTGATTTCCCTTATGGCGTCAACCATGCGGCCCATCTGCAGGTTAACCTTTTCGGCAAGCGTTTTTGTATCGGCGGTAAGTTTTTCGGCGCCCGCAGCGTTCTCAGCATTCCTCCTGGTCTGGGCAGCGATCTGGGTCATGGAGCTTACTATCTGCTCAAGCGCGCTTGCCTGCTCGGTTGCGCCCTGGCTCAAAGCCTGGCTGGTTGAACTCATCTGCACCGCGCCCCCGGCCACTTTAGCCGCAGCCATATTTATTTTTGCCATCATCGCGCTCAATGTATCAACCATGGTTTCAAGGGCATTACCTAGAGTGTCCTTATCTGACATTTTACTGACCTTTACCACAAGATTGCCCCCGGCGATTTCCCCTGCAATATCGGCAGTCGTTTTAAGGCGGTCTACCATTTTCTGCATCGCCAGCAAAACGCCTTTAACTTCTTTTGTGTTTGAATAAAAACCAAGGCCAAGATCGCCTGCAGCCACTCGATTGGCTATGCCGACAATGGTTCGGGGGTCCTCGCCCAGCAGATTCAAAACGCTTGTAATTATTAAAACGGCGATGCCAATTGTCGCCAGCAGCGCGACAAAGACCAGCGCCATTGCAGTACCCCCATAATTTTTTACCATTGCTTTTGTAGCAGCTTTTTTTTGCATGCCCCCTGTATGCGCGTGCCTTGATACTGCCTGCGCCGCAAGCTCGATTTGCTGGGCCGCCTGATCCAGCTCGGCAGCCGCATATTTTGTTTCCCGAGCCTGTGCTACAAAGACATCAAAGGCTGCCTTATAGGCATTGAGGGTTTTTTCGATCAGCGCACCTTCGTCCCCTGCAATTCCGGACTGTTGAAGTGCGCTTCTCAGTTTGACTATAGCTTCATCCATCTGCTGAAGATATGTATGCTCCTCAGAAAGCAGATAATCATTGGCGTTTTTCCGGATGGATAGCAGGAGTTCTTTAAAAGAGGGGTCCTGAAGTGATGAAACAGCGTTGTCTATTTCCCCGGCTGTTTTTAGAAATAGCACCTGGGGGCCTGAGCTGTTATCCGGGCCCTTTGTTTCCTGTGCGCGGACAACCTCTTCAAAAAATTTTTTATAGTTTGCCGCAAGTGGCAGAATGGCCCCAGCTTTTTCCCGCATCGCAAAATTGGACGATCGTGCGCTGAGATCAACGATTGTACGGGCGGCATCCTGTAAAAAGTTTATGTCAGCCTCGAATTTACGAAGATATTTCTTGTCCATGCTCTCCAGATAATCCCTTTCATCACCGCGGCATTGCAGCATTTGCGTCTCCAGTTTCAGCGCATTGTTGGCAATACCGAAATCCTCCTCCATGAATATCTCAAATGCACCAGTCGTTTTGTTAAGCGCATTGAACATAACGGCGGTTATGGACAATAAAAAAAAGAAAATGATGCCGAATCCACCGATGAGTTTTGTCGATAGCTTCATGTTTTTAAGCATGGCCGTACCTTTTGGAATTGCGATATCAAAACAGATTCTATAACAATATCTTTTTTTGGAAAAGAAGCAAGAATTCAGTTTTTGGGCGTAGGCCATACGCCCTTACGATACATTTTGAATCCTGAATCCGGAGCCTTGGATCTCGTTACTCCAAAATCATGACTGAGAACTTGCTTTTTGCACCTTATGCCTCCCGGCTATGCTGCGCTTTTATCCAGCACCTTGCGGATAGTTTCGGCGATGGCAAGACGGTTCAGTGGTTTAATCACAAAAGCCTTGATGCCGCCCGCGATTGCCGATTCGACCGTCACCAGGTCGCTGTAGCCCGTGCACAGGATTAACGGTACATCCTTGCGTATTTTCAGCAGTTGCTGCGCCAGATCATAGCCCGTGAGCTGCGGCATGGTCTGATCGGTGATGACGAGATCAAAGGCTGCAGGGTCTTTGCCGAAAAGCTCCAATGCCTCAACAGGGCTGCTGATAGCCGTGACACGGTAGCCAAGCGAGTTTAGTAGTTGCTCTCCCACATCCAGCAGCATCGTCTCATCATCCACCAGCAGCACCCGCTCATGCCCATGCGGAGCGCTTTGCTGCACGATATCACGGCCGGCGCCCTCTTCCTGCACTCGTGGCAGCAGCACATGAAAGACCGTACCCTTGCCAGGCTCGCTATATACCTTGATGTCGCCGTTCAGGCTTTTTACGATACCATGCGCCACGGCAAGGCCCATGCCGGTGCCTCTGCCGAGTTCCTTGGTGGTGAAGAAAGGCTCAAAGATACGCGTAATGACATCCCCGGATATACCAGTGCCGGTATCTTTAACGCTCAACCGCACATACGGCCCCGGCTCTATATCGGCATAGGCCCTGACGCTGTGCTCATCAAGATCAAAGGCCTTGATCGTCACCTCAAGCACGCCGCCCTTCTGCTGCATGGCGTGAGCTGCATTGGTGCACAGGTTCATGACGATCTGGTGCACCTGCGTGGCGTCGGCTATGACAATATCATTGGCGGTGGCAATATCTGTCTTGATATCAATCGTTGTTGGTATCGAGGAACGCAGCAGGTTCAGCACTTCCTTGACCACAAGGTGCAGTTGCAAGGCCTTCAAGGCGCTTTCGCTTTTGCGGCTGAAGGCAAGTATCTGCTTCACAAGATTTTTTGCCCGCTCTGCTGCCTTCAATACCTGCGAGAGATTGTTCTCCAGATCTCTGTTGCCCGCGGGCAGGTCTTTGGAAAGCTCCGTGTACCCTATAATTGCGCCCAAAATATTGTTGAAATCGTGGGCGATGCCGCCGGCAAGGGTGCCGATGGCCTCCATTTTTTGCGACTGCCGCAGCTGCTCCTCAAGCCGTTTCCTATCGGTAATATCACGGGTGGAGGAAATAGACCCCGATATTGTCCCGTCAGGGTTCTTCAACAATACAACGCTGGTTTCGACTTGTATGATGCGCCCGTCCTTGTGTTGCCGGACAGCCACCCAATTGCGGACAAGACCCAGCTCGAAAACCCGCTCAACTAATACAATATTTTCATTCCAGGCCCTTTCGTTATCAGGCGTAAGAGAAGACGCATGCTGCCCGATGAGCTCCTCCGGAGAATAGCCATACACTTCATAAACCGACTCGTTTGCCATGACGATATAGCCGTCTGCATCGGTAACAAAAATGGCGTCGGGAGAGGTCCTGAAAAGGTTCTCAAAATAATCGCGCGCCTGACGCATCTCAACCTGGCTTGCCTGGAGCTGCTGGTTTGAGGCTTCAAGCTCAGCGGTTTTAGCCTGCACCAGATCCTCAAGCCGGGTGCGATGCTGCTGCAATTCTGTTTCAAGCGCCTTTCTTACAACAAGCTCATCCTGAACGCGCTTGTTGTAGTCGTGCAGCTTGCCCACAACAGCGCCGATAAGGATTTCTATAAGGGTCCCCGCAATGCCGACACCGCCGACATAGAACTTTTCAACCCAGTCGAGCCCAAAGAGCATGCACATGAGGATATTCACCGGCGGGCTCAGCAGCCCTGCGTAGATGCCTGCTCGGACTCCATAAAACCAACCTATGATGACGATAGGAATAATCGCTGAAATCGCCATGCCCTTGCCGGGCATATAGGTCATAAGGGCAAAAAATGCGACATATATGCCAACTGAGAATAAAGAAATATACAGTCGGCGGTCGAAAACCATTTTATGCGAAGTCATGGCGCTCCATTTTGACATATAATTTATGTGGAAAAATTTTTAGTTTTTATTATAGTAAAATTTTTACAAGAGGCGAAGCAAGCAGAACATATCTCCCGGCTATGCTGCGCTTTTATCCAGCACCTTGCGGATCGTTTCGGCAATGGCAAGACGGTTCAGGGGCTTCATTACAAAGGCCTCTATGCCGCCCGCACTGGCCGACTCGGCCGTCACTAAGTCGCTGTAGCCCGTGCACAGGATTAACGGTACATCCTTGCGTATCTTCAGCAGTTGCTGCGCCAGCTCATAGCCCGTGAGCTGCGGCATGGTCTGATCGGTGATGACGAGATCAAAGGCCGCAGGGTTTTTGCCGAAAAGCTCCAATGCCTCAACGGGGCTGCTGATAGCCGTGACACGGTAGCCAAGCGAGTTCAGTAGTTGCTCTCCTACATCCAGCAGCACCGCTTCGTCATCCACCAGCAGCACAGATTCCTGCCCCTGCGGCGCTTCCCGCTCCACAGCATCCGCCGGTATCTTCTCAGCCTGAACGCGCGGCAGCACAACATGAAAGACTGCACCCTTGCCCGGCTCACTGTACACTTTGATATCGCCTTTCAGGCTTTTAACGATGCCATGCACCATGGCAAGCCCCATTCCGGTGCCTTTGCCAATTTCTTTTGTTGTAAAAAAAGGTTCAAATATACGGCCGATGACATCCCTGGGTATGCCCATACCGGTATCTTTGACGCTTAGCTGCACATAGGGTCCCGGCGCTATGCCGACATAATAACCGGCGGCAGGTATATCAATATCAATGGGGTTTAAAGTTATATCCAGGACACCGCCGGTGGTCTGCATGGCATAGGCTGCATTTGTGCACAGGTTCATGACGATCCGGTGAATTTCGGTAGCGTCTGCAACGACAACATCATCGGTATCATGAATATTGGACCGTATGGAAATGGTTGAAGGCAGCGAGGCCCGCAGCAGCTTGAAAGCTTCCTCGATCACAAGATGCAGGCGCAGTGGCTTGACCACGCCTTCTGTTTTGCGGCTAAAGGTGAGAATTTGACGAACAAGAGCCTTGGCCCTATCAACTGACTTTAATACGTGCGAGAGATTTTTTTCAAGAACGCTGTTGCCCGCAGCCAGGTCTTTGGAAAGCTCGGTATAGCCCATGATCGCAGCCAGAATATTGTTGAAATCATGGGCGATGCCGCCCGCAAGTGTCCCAATAGCCTCCATCTTCTGCGACTGCCGCAGTTGTTCCTCAAGTATCTTTCTATCGGTTATATCCCGGCTTGAGGAAATGCCGCCGGAAGGTGTGCCGTCGGCATCCTTCATCTGCATGATGCTGGATTCGGTCTGTATGGTGTGGCCGTCCTTGTGGCGCCTATCAATCGTAAAATTCCGCACCAGGCCCTTTTCATACAGCTCTTCCATCATGGCAAAAGTTTTTTGTGTCATTGCTTCATCATCCGTTGCGAAAACAGATGCGTGCTGGCCCACGAGCTCCTCGGGATGGTAGCCATAAACGCTGCAAACCGACTCGTTTGCCATGATGATATACCCGTAGGAGTCGGTGACGATAATGGCTTCAGGAGAGGCTCTGAATATGTTTTCAAGAAAATCGCGCGCCTGCCGGACTTTATTCTCAGCCTGCTTGCGCTCGGTAATATCATGGCCGAATCCGACCAGTTCAAGCAGCGTTCCCTGACTATCGCAGCTTTTTATCGAATTCCACAGAATCATCCGCAGTTCACCTGGTTTTGTCTGGAGGGACATTTCATGGTTGACCACATCCCCCTGCGCAAGCAGGCTAAATAGGTCCTCAACCTGGGCATGCAATGCGCCGGGGTAGAAGGTGGCCCACCAGTTAAGACCTGTAAGTTCCTGGTTGCTGTAGCCGGTTATTTCCTCTCCTGCCTTGTTGATGAAGCTGGTTGTGCCGTTTGCCGTAATGCCGCAAATGATAACCGGCGAGGTTGCAATGATTTCGGCAAGCCGCTCCCGTTCGCTGTTCAGGGCTTTTTCAAAGTTTTTGCGCTGGGTGATATCGCGAATGATAGCGGTAAAAAAAATCTCATTATCGGCTTTCCAGGAAAAAAACGGGAACTCTATGAAAAATTCCGTTCCATCTTTCCGCACCCCTGTAGTTTGTATGGTCCTGCACAGCGATTCAAAGTCAGCGCTTTGCAGAAACTGTTCTCTTCTGGTGGTTTCGCTTTCACGCAGGGGCTGCGGGAGAAGAATGCTGGTATGCTGGCCCAGCAGTTCCTTTGGATCGTAGCCGAACATTATTTCAGAGGAGCTGTTACAATAAATAATCACCCCCCTGCTGTCGGTTATGATAATCGTATCCGGAGAATTTTCTGCAATCGCCCTGAAGCGCTCCTGACTGGCCTGCAGCTCCCCGGTCTTATTACTCACCAGCTTTTCGAGGCTCTCACGGTGCTGCTGCAGTTCTTCTTCTATGCTCTGCCTGGCGCGGAGCTCTTTTTTAAGCCGCTGCCCCAGGTCGCTTAACCGGCCTACAATCAGTGCGATAATCATGTAAGCAATAGTGCCTGCAATGCCGGGGCCGGTCATCAGCATGTTGTTGACCAGGCTGATGCCTGCGATAATGAACATGAGTACATTGAAAGGGAAACTAAGTATGCCCGCAATTACGCCGATGAGGGGGCCATATAACCAGGCTATAACCATCACCGGGAATACTGCCACCATAGGCATGGCGGTAAAATGATAGACGAAATGAAGGAGAAAAAAAATAATAGCGTAGAGCAGGATTGAGCCGATGGCAAAGCTCAACCGATAGGAGAGATAGTCCTTTGCAGGCAGGATGGTGCTGATGCCGTGAGGTTTTTCCATAAAAATTTCTCATCCGTACAAGTGCATATTCTCATAAATTATGCGGCCCAGGCAGCGGCCTGTAATAGTGGTTCAAGCATGTGTGGACTTGCCGGATATCTATGCATTAGATTTATTGCCGTGTTTTGTCAAGGATAAGAGTAAGCTTGGAAGCCAGAAGTCGGAATCCGAACCTTGAACCTTGAACCCTAAACCACCGCTCCGTTTGCAGCAATAACCTCTTTGTACCAGAGGGCGGAATCCTTCAGGGTCCGCTGCTGCGAGGCATAGTCTATATGCACGATTCCGAACTGCTGGGTGTAGCCTTCGGCCCATTCAAAATTATCCAGAAGCGACCACACGAAATATCCGCGCATATCCACCCCTTCGGAGCAGGCGCGTTGCAGTTGTGTCAGATAGCGCCGGAGGAAATCGATGCGCTGCCCGTCATGCACGCAGCCGTCGGGGCTGACCGTGTCATGTGCTGCCATGCCGTTTTCCGAAATAATGATCGGCAGGCCGTAGCGCTCCCAGTAAAATCGCGAAGCCCAGTAAAGCGATTCCGGCACAACAGGCCAATTAAAGCTTGTTCGTTCATGCTCTGGAGCACATGGCACCACCTCAGGTGTGCCGTCTGCTCCTGCACGGTATGTTTCCCCGAAATAGACATTGAGCCCCAGGAGATCAAGAGGCTGGCAGATGGTGCGCAGGTCATCTTTTCCCATAGGCGGCAGGTCCTTTTCGAAAAAGGCCAGCCCGTCTTCCGGGTAACGCCCCAGCACTACAGGGTCTGTCCACCAGGAATTATTTCTGCTTAAGGGCCGGCTAGCGGCGAAGAAAGTTTGGCGTGCCGATTGTATGTCCTGGTCTGTTTCTGTTGCAGGTACGGCCACCGGACTTACTGATAGCGCATAGCCGATTGAGGGCATAATTTTTGAGCGGCTGCGGATCACCTGTACGGCCTTTCCGTGGGCGAGCAGCACATTGTGTCCGATCGTGAGCACTTTTGAAAGCTCCAGCTTTTCGCCCGGTGCATGACTGCCGTCCTGATAACCAAAGCCCACAAATATCTGCGGCTCATTAAAAGTAAACCAGTGCCTGACGCGATCTGATAGCCGGTCCACAATAACTTCCGCATACCGGGCAAACCAGTCGGAGCTCTCGCGATGAAGCCACCCTCCGAACCGGTGCAGCGCAAGCGGATAATCCCAGTGATAAAGCGTCGCATAGGGAGTGATGCCTGCCGCGAGCAGCCCGTCGGTCAGGCGGTCGTAAAAGTCAAGGCCATCTTCATTGACAGCCCCCATGCCGCAGGGCAGCACGCGGGACCATGAAATCGAAAACCGGTAGGACTGCAGGCCGAGCCCCTGCATGAGCGCTATATCCTGCAGGTATAGATGATAATGGTCGCAGGCAATGGCGCCGCTTGCTCTCTGCAGAACCGCTCCGGGCCTGCGGCAGAATTCGTCCCAGATCGAGGGGCCCCGGCCATCGTCGCCTGCGGCGCCTTCTATTTGATAGGCCGATGTAGCAGCGCCCCAGACAAAATTTTTTGGGAAGGTCATCAGCAAGCCTCGTTTTTTTGTTTTTATGAGGAGCATTTCGCTATTCATCTTTAATACTTTAACACAGCCGATCATGAAAGAAAAATTTGCGCCCGGGTTTCGGCCTGCAGCATTGCCCAGTGCTATTTAATCCTTGACGGCGAAGTCGAATAAAAGTTATAAATTTTAAACTACCATAAAGGAAATCCCCCTCGGCTTATGCGCCGCACTTTTTTTACCATTGAAAGGCAAGGGCATGAACGCACGGCAGGTTCTGTCGCCATTTATTATTCTCACCGCGCTTTTACTGTTTTTTATTGCAAATACTGCGCAGGCGCAGGCTGAGCGCGCCTCTTCCGAGGAAAAAATTCCAATCAATTTCACTCCCGGGGAACGGGCCTGGCTGGCCAGTCATCCTGTTATAACGCTTGCGGCCTACCGCGATGGCGCACCCTACGGTTTTGTCGATGAACAGGGCGGGTATATCGGCGTTATTCCAGACATCACCGCCCGCATTGAAAAGCTGCTGGGTATACGGATACAGTTCAAGCCCGTGGAGTACGGCGTTTTGCTTGACTATGTCAGGAGCGGCAGCGCTGATATGACCACGCTCAATGATCCTTCCGATATGCCCTACAATGAGCATTATCTGAAGACGGAGGAGTTTCTTTTTCTGCCCTATGCGCTTTTTGTCCGCAAAGACTCCGAGTTCGCGGCAAATCCGTCTCCGGCCATGACCGGCAGAACCATAGCGCTGGTAAAGGGCTGGGATCTTGCAAATCCGGCCCTTGACGTGCTGCGGGGCAACAAATTTGTTTTTGCCGATTCTCTGTTTGACTGCGTCAATCTGGTTCTGCACGGCAAAGCAGACGGCTTTTATGATGTTCACTCGGAAATCAACTACCGGCTGTGGAAAAATTCCATACAGGATCTTAAGGTCCTCAACGTCTACAACGAGGGGTATCCCGTCGCCTTTTTTGTCCGCAAGGACTGGCCTGAGCTGAAAAGCGCCCTGCGCAAAGCCCTTGCATCAATTTCACGGGAGGAGCGCGCACAGCTGCTGGTAAAGTGGAACGCCTTCATGGATGATTTTTCCTGCCGGCTCAGGATGGTTGATCTGGATCCTGAGGAACGGCAGTGGCTGAAAGACCATCCTGTCATTCGCGTGGGAATCGATTCTAAATGGGCTCCGGTTGAATTCGCCGATGAAGAGGGTCAAGGCAAGGGCATCACTATTGAATACCTGAAACAGGTAGAAAAGATGCTCGGTATCCGCTTTGACATCAAATCGGGCCCTGCCTGGCAGTCTCTGCTTGAAAGCACAAAGAGCCGCGCAATAGATATGCTGAGCTGTATCGCTGAAACCCGAGAGCGCTCGGGCTACCTTGCTTTCACGAGGCCGTATATTTCCCTGCCGGTTGTCGTGCTTACCGGCAAAGACGCCGCCTATATTTCAGACCTGAATGAGCTTAACGGCCGTAAGGTCGCTGTCGTCAAAGGCTATGCCGTGCGGGAGTGGCTGGCCCGCGACTTTCCGGCAATCGATCTGGTGCCTGCGGCGTCTACCGGCGACATGCTCAGCCTGCTTGCGCAGGGGCGCATTCAGGCCTGCGTTGAGAGCTTGCTGGTAGCCGGCTATTACATAGGGAAGCTCGGCTACGGCAACATTAAGGTTGCCGGGCAGACGCCGTATACCTACCAGATGGGCATGGCCGTGCGCAGCGACTACCGAATGCTGGCCGGCATCCTGCAGAAAGCCCTCGACATTATCCCTGCCGAGCAGCGCAATGCCGCACAGCAAAAATGGATGACCGTTGCCTATGAGCGCGTATTTGATTATTCTCTGCTATGGAAAGTTTTACTGCCCCTGCTGCTGGCGCTTGGCATTTTTATCTACTGGACCAGGCGCCTCTCGTGCGAAGTCTTATCCCGCAAGCATGCCGAAACCCTGCTCCGGGAAGCGCAGAAAAATCTTGAGCAGTTGAACCTTGAGCTTGAAGACCGCGTGCTGCAGCGCACGACGCAGCTTGAGCAGGCCGTCCATACGTTCAGGGAGAGCGATGAGCGGTTCAGGGCGATAGCGGAAAATTCTCCGGATACGATTTTCATAACCGACAGTTCATCAACAATTCTCTACTGCAACAGTGCCACTGAGCATATGTTCGGCTATGCAAAAGAAGAACTGGTGGGTGAGCCGGCATCCATTCTGCTGCCGCCGCGCCTGCAGGCGAAGGAAGCAATGAAAAGGGGTGAATATAATCGCACCGGTCAGTCAGATTTTATAGGCTCCACTATTGAATCATGGGCTGCACGCAAGGACGGCACGGAAGTTCCAATAGAGTTCTCTGTTTTCAGCTGGGAAATTGACGGCACATTTTTCTTTGCCACCGTAACCCGCGATATCACCAAGCGCAAGCGGGCTGAGGAAGCGCTCCAGGGAAATCGGCAGGAGCTGGAGGCAGCACTGGGATACCTTGAAAACGTATTTCAGACTTCAACCGAAGGGCTCATCACCGCGGATGCAAAGGGCTATATTGTTAAAGTCAACAATGCCGCTTTGCATATCGTCGGGTATGAACGTGATGAGCTTTTGGGCATGCACATGGCTGAGCTTGGGCCCCCGGACGAACCCTACTTGAGCATCTCCGCCCATGTCATGACAGCCATGCGCGAGCAGGGCTTCATTAATGAAGTTTCCACCTGCATGGTAAAAAAAGATGGCTCCCTTTGCCCTGTCGAGTTAAACAGCGTCTCCATGCTCAATGAGCAGGGGCAGCAGATAGGCGCTGTTGTCAGCATCAGGGACATCACCGGGCGCAAGCGGGCAGAGGAAGCGCTACGGGAGAGCGAGGAGCGGTTCAGGGCGATAGCGGAAAACTCGCCGGATGCGATTACAATAACCGACAGTTCTGGAATAATACTGTACTGCAACAGCGCCACTGAGCGCATATTCGGCTATGCTCAAAATGAGCTGGTCGGCAAGCAGAGTTCCATCATGCTGGCGCCGCGGCTGCATGCCAGGGAATCAATGAATAGGGATAAATATAACCGTACCGGAAAGTCAAACGTCATAGGCTCCACCATTGAATCATGGGCTGTACGCAAAGATGGCACGGAATTTCCCATGGAGTTTTCCCTGTTTAGCTGGGAGATCAATGGCGAGATTTTCTTTTCCACTATAACCCGCGACATCACCGAGCGTAAGCTTGCCGAGCAGGAGCGCGCACGCCTTGCAATGGCTATCGAGCAGGCTGCAGAAGGCGTTCTCCTGCTTGACATGGATGGCACCGCTGTCTATGCCAACCCAGCCATGGAGCGGATAACGGGATACCGCATCGAAGATATCATAGGCAAAGGGCCCTTTTCTTCCGGCGGTGGAATTGGCGAGCGGTATTCCTACATATGGCAGGCGAGCAGGCTCGGGGCACCCTGGTCCGAACAGATTAGCGCAAAGAAAACGGACGGGGCACAGTACATCCTTGACGTGGCCATAACACCCCTGCGGAATCATGGCGGCGTGATTACGGGCTATGTAGCGGTTTGTAACGACGTTACTGAAAAGAAAAAGCTTGAGGAGCAGCTCTGGCAGTCTCAGAAGATGGAGGCCATCGGGACACTTGCGGGCGGCATCGCCCACGACTTCAACAACATACTGTGCGCCATTATCGGGTTCACCGAGCTGTCGCAGGATCTGGCGGTCGGCAACAGCAGGCTGGAGAAGAATCTGGCTCAGGTTCTACAGGCCGGCGACCGGGCCAGGAATCTAGTCAAGCAGATCATGTCCTTTAGCCGCAAAAGCGAACATGAGCTGAAGCCTATCCAGACGCATCTTATAATAAAAGAGGCACTTAAGCTGCTGCGCGCTTCGATCCCTTCCACTATTGACATACGCTATAACATAACCGACCGGGACGATATCGTGATTGCCGATGCCACGCAGATTCATCAGATCATCATGAATTTGTGCACCAATGCAGCCCACGCCATGCAGAAGGCCGGGGGCTTGCTGGAGATAACGTTAAAGTCTGTTGATATCGATGAGCAAGGTGCCAGGGCCTATGTGGGTATCGCGGCCGGGCCGTACCTGCAGCTGAGCGTCAAGGACACGGGTACCGGCATACCCGGCGATATCATTGGCAGCATATTTGAGCCTTTTTTCACCACCAAGGAGGTGGACAAGGGCACTGGCATGGGGTTGTCGGTGGTGCATGGCATCGTGAAGAGTCTGAGGGGAGACATCAAGGTGTACAGCGAGCGTGACAAAGGTACGGTCTTTCACGTGCTTCTGCCGCGGGTACAGGATGCGCCTGTGCATCAGCATTTGGTCGCTCAAAGCATGCCGCAAGGCAGTGAATCGGTGCTGCTGGTGGATGATGAGCAGGTGCTTCTGGATGTGGGGTTGCAGACGCTGGGCTCATTGGGCTATCGCGTTACGGCGCTGCGCAGTCCGATGGAGGCTCTCGAGTTTTTCAAAAAGGATCCTGCCGGTGTCGACATCGTCATTACGGACCAGACCATGCCGCAGCTTACGGGCTTTGAACTGGCCCACAGGCTCATGCAGGTGCGTCCCGATATCCCCATCATACTGTGCACGGGCTACAGCGACACGGTTACGGAAGAGTCGGCGCTGGGCCTCGGGATAAAAGCCTACATCATTAAGCCCCTCAACCGGCTGATCCTTTCGGAAACGGTCCGCAGGGTGCTTGACGCAAGGAAGACTCACTGAGGAAGGGCTCCTGCATGTTTATGCTTGTGTGCACGAAAGGCACATAGTATACACATGCCCAAGCCTTGTTATCCTGCAGCAAGCAGCCGGGCAGCCAGTTGAAAGCATGCTGTGTGCCGCCGCCTGCAAGTGCTGACAGGGCGATCATTACAACAAATATATACAGCTATAAAACGGCGATTCCATGATCAAGATTCTTGTCGTAGATGATGATAAAGCTTTGTGCAATCTATTGAGCCAGATCATCGCCGGCATGGGGCATGAGTGCGCCCGGGCGCATACAATAGCCGAGGGCAAGGCTGCCGCCGCGTCCGGCCTGTACGACATCATTTTTTTGGACGTCAG
The DNA here is from genome assembly GCA_903911225.1 of uncultured delta proteobacterium. Lineage (GTDB taxonomy): Bacteria > Desulfobacterota > WTBG01 > CAIYCZ01 > CAIRTM01 > CAIWCT01. The sequence goes on along the minus strand of CAIWCT010000155.1, from coordinate 22,665 downwards.
CCTGCCCGACGGCAGCGGACTTGATCTTTTGCCCGTACTGCGCAGGAGTCCTTCGCCTCCCGAAGTCATCATTATCACCTCGGCCGGCGACCCTGACGGGGCTGTGCTGGCAATAAAAAACGGCGCATGGGACTATCTGGAAAAGCCGTTCCGAAAGGAGCAGATAACCCTTCACATCAGTCGTGCGGCGGAATACCGGCGCGCTTTGCAGAGCCGGCAGCGGCCGGTTGCATTTAATCGTGACAGGATTATAGGCAGCAGCGCACGCATTAACGAGTGCCTTGATGTGATTGTGCAGGCTGCCGCTGGTGATGCCAGCGTATTAATCACGGGTGAAACCGGCACCGGCAAAGAGCTTTTTGCCCGGGCTGTTCATGAAAACAGCTCCCGCAGGAACGGGAGTTTTGTCGTCGTCGACTGCACGGCGCTGCCTGAAAGGCTGGTGGAAAGTGTGCTGTTCGGCTACATAAAGGGCGCCTTTACCGGTGCCGACCGTGATAGGGAGGGCCTTATCAGTCAGGCTGGCGGCGGTACGCTGTTTCTTGATGAAATAGGTGAGCTGCCGCTCAACTTCCAGAAAGTGTTGCTGCGCGTTTTGCAGGAGCACCGCTTTCGGCCCATAGGCTCCAAGCATGAAGAGGAGTCCGACTTTCGTGTTGTCTGCGCTACGAATCGCGATTTGGCGGCCATGGCTAAAAAGGGCGATTTCAGAAGCGATCTGCTCTACCGCATCCGGTCTGTCGCCATACACATCCCCCCGCTCAGGGACCGCTCCGATGATATTCGGGAGCTGGTCAAACACTATGTTTCAAAATACTGCGAGCGTACCAGTATCGGCATCAAAGGTGTTGCCCCTGAATTTTTCGAAGCGCTGATTGCCTACCCGTGGCCCGGCAATGTTCGCGAACTGCTCAATGCCATTGAGCATGCGGTATCTATTGCGCGGGATGATATGATGCTCGTGCCCAAACAGCTGCCTGAGCACATTCGCATTCATGCAGTGCGGGCATCTGTCGGCAGCAAAATCCGAAAGCAGTCCCCGCAGCGCAAAACCATCAGTGATTTTGAGAAATTCCCCCAGCTGCAGCAGCTTCGTGATAGCGCTCTGGCCGACATAGAGCGTCAGTATTTGAGCGACCTTGTCTGGCAGGCACAGGGCGATATTGAAAAAGCCTGCCGCCTTTCAGGCCTTGCACGTGCCCGCATCTATGGCCTGCTAAAAAAATACGGTTTAAGCCTGCGCACTTAAATGTTTATGCGGTTGATATCTTAAAACCAGCCCTGCAAAGACCTACCCTTGCTTTTTTACCCCCCACCTGCAGTCCAATTCAATGAGACTGTCTTGTTGGGTTGGACAATACCATGCATATAAAACCTCTGCTTTCTCTTTATTCCCCCGCGTCTTTTTTCTAACAGACCGCAATAGCTTGTAGTTTTTTTTATCTTCTTGCAGCGCTACTCTCGGCACAGGCTTTGCAATATGTTGTGTAAATGATGAAGATAAGACAATGAAGTTCAAAAAAAGGAATATGCAGCACGTGAATATAATCTGTTTTGCATCCGCAACAAAGATGCTGGAAAAGATAAGCAAAGCGGCCATAGCACTCAGTGGCGACGGGGTGGGCATTGAGCTGTATAAAAGCATTGATGAGGTTTATGTCCGGCTCTGTCAGCCCAGAGCGTCCGGATGCATTCTCGTTTTGTGCCCGAAGAATAAAAAAGAAACAGAGCAAATTATTTCGCTGCATGATGTCTTGAGCGGTGCGAAAATTATTTTAGTTCTTCCGAAGCGCGATAAAGACTCGGTAAGGATGGCCTACAAAATTTTTCCCCGTTTTATGGCCTTTGCCGATGAGGACTTCGCCAATATTACCATGGTGCTGAAGAAAATGAGCGGTTTGTCTGCAGAGGCCAAGGCGCAGGATTAGATTAACGTTTGCCAATATTAAAAAAGGTGGCGGGAGAACAGATGATGACAGAGCAGAAGGGCAGGCAGACACTAGAGGAGGATTTTTTTGATGAGGACGATGAAGACACGCAGAAGGGCAAGTACCTTACCTTTACCGTCGGCAAAGAGGATTACGGCATAGAGATCTTTCACGTAACTGAGATTGTCGGCATTCAAAAGATCACCGACGTGCCGGACATGCCCGGCTATATAAAGGGCGTTATCAACCTGCGTGGCAAGGTGATTCCGGTGATGGATGTGCGGTTGCGGTTCAGAATGCCCGAGCGGGAGTATGACGACCGCACGTGCATCGTGGTCGTGAACATAACCGGCACTGCCGTGGGGCTGGTGGTGGACACGGTAAAGGAGGTGGCAAACATTCCCGAAAACCAGATTGAACTGCCGCCTGAAGTTGCTGAAGCCAGTTCGCAGCGCTATGTCAGGGGGCTTGGTAAGATCGGCGATGATGTTAAAATACTTCTTGATGTGGCACAGCTGGTGCGCCATGAAGCTATGTGCAAAATGCCGTTGAGTGGTTTGATCCAGCCAACTGGCCTGGCCTAAGGATTTGCCCTCGCAGAATAAATAGAGAGCGCTGATTCCCCAAACAAATATTTTGGAAATAGCACTCTGAAAAATTAAACCTATAGAGATGAAAAGAAGGAGAAGAAATGAAAAAAGTAAGGTGTCTGATGTTTAGGTTGTGGCTGTTCGGAGCCCTCATGTTTTTTCTTGCGCCTGTATATGCCGGAGCAAATGAAGTGATCGGCGCTGCATATACTCCGGATGAACTGGCAAAAGTCAAGGATTGGGAAAAGACATGGGTCGGGAAAAAGATCGATAAAACAAATATAGATCAGGTCGCAGCTTTTATTCCTGAATCCTATGTGGGTCTTATAAAAGAGCCGGCAAAATGGGGGGCGCCTCCTGAAGGCAATTTCTTTACTGTTGTTGCCTATCAGCCGGTTCCTGAAACCAAGGGCTTTGTCGCAGCAACGAAGAAATACGCTCCCATGGTGAAAAAAAATCCGGATGGTACGATTACAAATTATGCAGAAATTGCCGGCCGTCCTTTCCCCGAACCTAAAGATGGGTTGGAGGCAGCATATAATTTTGAGTTCAACAATCATGGTGATGCAGCAAAATATCGCAGGTATTCTCCTAATATTAGCCCCGCAAGCAAAACTGAGCGTTTGGCTGAGCAGGAGTATCTTGAATGCTTTTTTATACACCGCACTGAAAAGGATCCACTGCCTGCAGTAGCAGATAATCCCCGGGGAATGCATAGGGCATATTTCCTCAATATGTTTAAGCCCGCTGAATTTCTGAATACCCGCATGTTCAACATCCGGTATATCGATCCCCAAAAAGAAGACGATGCATATCTCTGGTACAGCCAGTTCAGACGCATCAGGAGAATGTCGACCGCGCAGCGCACGGATTCCATTGACGGCTCTGAAATCGTTTATGATGATGAATACATGTGGGATGGCCAGTTGACCAGAAACACCTATACCATCAAGGGTAAAAAAGATCTTCTGTCCAGCAGGCATACAGACCTGAAGGCGGCGACCCGTCAGGATGGGCAGGCTCTTATGAATGGCATTACAATCGAGCGCTGCAATACGTATGTTATTGATGTCGTAAACAAGGATCCCAAATATCTGTACTCCAAAAGGGTCTGGTACCTTGATCCCGAGACAGCGCTCATACTCTGGTCTGAAATTTATGATGCAAACGGCAAGTTTTGGAAGTGCTTTATGAATAACACCAATCTGCTGCCGACTAAGACTGGGGATCAAAAACCTTTTATCGTTGGCACCCAGTATGAAGATTTCCAAAATGTTCATGCAGGGCTGAGCCAGCAGGACTATTTTTATAAGCCTGAAATTTCAATCGATGTTCCTGCGGATACGTTTACTGTCGGTAATTTGCAGAAAACCTATTAGTGCTGCGCAGTTACTATTACGCAGTCTGCTGTGAAGCAGCAGGCTGTGTGATCGGAGGGAGATGAAAGGGTTCAGAGCAATAAAGAATGGGTTGTGGCACTGTATTGACCGGATAGTTTTTAAACGAGGGTGGCTCGACAGGAGCGCGTATATGCTTATTCTTTGTCTCTTTAAGAGGCTACCGCTGTGAATGATGACCAATGGTGGAATTGTAAAATAGCATTTTTTCGATAACCCCGATTCCACTCAACGCATGTCTGGAGAATATATGAAAAACTGGTCGTTGAAGGCCAAAATAATTATGGTTCTTGCTGCAGTAGTAACTATGGGCGGTATCGGCTATACCGTTTTGCAGTTGGAGAAAACCGCGGATTTTGTCAGGCAGGGCGCCCGGCTGGAGGCGCAGAAACATATAGACCGCACAATTTCAATGTTCATGGTTTCGACCCGGAAATTTCATGAAGATTTTTTAAAGGCGCGTGCTATGGGCCCTATCGAAGCCCAGGTGGTGCTTGACGACTGCAGCCGGATGAAATCAGCTCTTGTTGATGCCGTAACGGAAGATTTTGGAAACGAAGTTGCTCGTATCAGGCTTGTCGGTGATGCCGATATTTTTGGCATAGAACCGCTGGGCAAAAAGGAAAATATAGGTATTAAGACGCCCTTTGAGCGCGAAGCGGTCCAGGCGATCATAAAGGGCAAGGAGCGCGTGGAAGCCGAGCAGGAGGGCTATCTAAGCGTTGCCGTTCCACTGCCCAGCCAGCTGCATCCGGGCTGTGCTGCATGCCATCAGTCATTGCGTAAGGGGATGAACAGCGATCTGCAGCAAAACATTATTCTGGGGACACTCAATGTGTCTGTGCCGACGGAGAAAGCTCTTGCACGAGAGCGGTCTGTGGCACGGCAGACTATCTTCGGGGTGCTTATTCTGTTAATGCTTGTAGCCCTGGCGGTTTACTGGTTCATGAACCGCTGTGTCACAACGCCGATTGAACAGGCAGTTGCCTTTACAAAAAAAGTTTCGCACGGCGATTTGGCTATCAAATTCTCAGTTGAGCAGAATGACGAGATTGGGATGTTGGCCATCTCTATGAACAGCATGGTCGATAATCTGCGCGAGCTTGCGCAGACAGCAGAAAAGATAGCATCCGGCGATCTGACGGTTAAGGTCGCAGCTCTCTCGGACCGGGACACACTCGGCCATGCACTGAAGATGATGGTCGGGAAGCTTTCAGATATCATAGCTGAAATCAATGCAGCTGCCCAGAGCGTTCTGGGCGGGGCAGAGCAACTGCGGGAATCAAGCCAGGCCATGAGCCAGGGCGCAACTGAGCAGGCAAGTTCGCTTGAGGAGATAGCAAGCTCCATGAATGAGATTGCTTCGCAGACCAGGCAGAATTCCGAGAATGCAACGCTGGCAAGCAGGCTAGCCAGCGAGTCTAAACTGTTTGCGGAAGATGGGGACCGGCAGGTGAAGGACATGGTTGTTGCCATGCATGACATAAATATTGCCAGCAGCAACATATCAAAAATTATTAAAATTATTGATGAAATTGCCTTTCAGACCAATCTGCTTGCGCTCAATGCAGCTGTTGAGGCGGCACGTGCCGGCAGGCATGGCAAGGGGTTTGCCGTGGTTGCCGAAGAGGTTCGCAATCTTGCCGCCCGAAGCGCGAAAGCGGCCAAAGAGACGGAGGCAATGATTGAAGGAGCAGTAAAGAAAACAGCAGAGGGCTCCGCCATGGCGGGCAGGACTGCCGAAGCTCTGCAGAAGATAGTTTCCGCAACCGGGAAAGTGACGGAGCTTATTGCCGAGATTGCTGCAGCCTCCAATGAGCAGGCGCAGGGTGTAACCCAAATTACAAAGGGGCTTGGGCATGTGGATCAGGTGACCCAGCAGAACACGGCCCATGCCGAAGAGGGCGCATCTGCGGCCGAAGAACTCTCAAGCCAGGCCCGGCTGCTGCAGCAGCTGGTGAGCGCCTTCAAGGTTAATGAAACAGCGGCTCCGCACAGCGCCGAGGCATCGAAGGCCGGCATTGGCCGGCAGAGAATGCTGGGCCAGGGCACTGTCAAGGCACAAGGTGCGGTAAAGCCAAAGCCGGCTGCGCCGTGGGGCGGCGTAACGGCCGGGAATCAAACGCCCGAACCGGTGATAGCACTTGATGACCATGAGTTCGGGAAATATTGATGCATGTTTAGTGATTGTTTATTTATCAGCAGGGAGGAAGCAGAATGAAAAAATGTGCAGCACTGATGATGTGTATTTTTTTTACGGCATGCGTCGGCTCGGCACAAGCTGGCGACACTGGCACGCGGGATGAGGCCATGGCCATGGTGAAAAAGGCCATACAGTTCATAAAAGCCAATGGCAGGGATAAGGCTTTTGCCGAGTTCAGCAACACCAGGGGCCAGTTTGCCGACCGCGACCTGTATATCGCCGTATATGACATGAACGGCAAATGCCTGGCCCACGGCCAGAAACCCAATATGGTGGGCAAGGACCTGATCGGGATGAAGGACCCCGACGGCAAGGAGTTTATCAAGGAGCGTGTGGAGCTGATGAAGAAGCAAGGTTCGGCATGGCAGGATTATAAGTTTATGAACCCGCTCAACAAGCAGATCGAGCCCAAGCAGATGTTTATCGAGCGGGCCGATGATTTCATTGTCGGGTGTGGGGTGTATAAAAAATAAACCATGTCCGCACATGGGAAGAGTAAGCTGGCACCGCTGCCGTCCCTTTTTTCGCAGCATCGACGATTGCAGTGTGCGTTGAGCAAATTTTTAAATTTAGCCTACCCTGGAGCTGAAACATGAAATTTAAGAATTTACCAATAAAATATAAAATCCTGAGCGGTTCCATGGCCCTTGTGCTGATAATGCTTGTTTTGGGCCATTTGTCCTACAGGTATATAGGGAAGGTCTCGGGCGCGCTGTTCGGCATCACCAAGAATGAGGCCAGGGCACTGGAGTATGCCGTCGGAGTCGAGCGTATGGCCCTTGCAACGATCATGGATGAAAAAAATTATCTGCTGGAGAAAAAAGGTAAAATAAGTCAGCAGGCCGAAGCCGATATCAAGGAGCTGAACGGGTACCTTGACAAGCTTGAGGGCATCGCAAAAGAATATGCCAATTCAGAGTTGGAGCAAAAGGCCCAAACCGCCCGTAAGGCGATTGCCGAATATGCACTGCAGTACAATAAAGAGGTGGCACTGCTGACGGCGGCAGCCGAGGCGGAAAAGGTCATGACCCAAGACGGCGCCGCTGTTGTTGAGCTGCTCACGAAATATCACAGCGCCATGCTCAAGGAAATGAAGGATGCCATAGAGATGAACGTCAAGGAGTTGCTTGCCGCAACCAATGAACAAGTCAATATGGCCGGCTGGGGCATTAATCTGGTTAATGAAATCCGAATTATGGAAAAGGAGTATCTTGTTCATCCCGATGAAAAGGCGCTTCGGAATATGGAAGAAAAGATGCAGCAACTGCTTGCTGTTTATGATGAAATGGAGGCCAATCAGAAGGACGCAACGCTTCTTGAGCTGATCTCAAAAGCCAAAGACGCAACGGCAAAATACAGCGTCGCGGCAAAATCATGGACGCGGCATGATAGAGATTTCAAGGAGCAGGTTCTGCCAGCCATGAAGAACCTCGGGGAAAATGTTATCAAACAGGCGCAGTCCGCAGAGGCGGCAAGCTATCAATCGCTCAAGGAAGCTGATTCTGCGGCAGCAGTGCTGGTTGGCTCCAGCAGCGCAACCATTCTAGTCACCATATTGATAGCTGTTGCTTTGGGGGTGGCGATTTCTCTGACGCTTGCGGTGATAATTACGCGGCCCATCGTCAAAGGCGTTGAATACACCCGGGAGGTTGCCCTGGGGAATGTTACGGCCCGTCTTGACATTGACCAGAAGGATGAAATCGGAGCGCTTGCTGACGCCATGAACACCATGACTGACAATTTCAGTAAGATCATAACAGCTGTAGTTAGCATCGCCGGGGGCGATCTGACGGTGAAGATACAGCCGCTGTCGGATAAAGACACCCTTGGCTATGTGCTGAAGGGGATGGTGGAAATGCTCTCGCAAAACATAGCCGATATTAATAAAGCCGCTAACAATGTTGCCGCAGGGGCCGGGCAGATGAACGCTACCAGCCAGGCCATGAGCCAGGGCGCAACCGAGCAGGCAAGCTCGCTTGAGGAAATTTCAAGCTCCATGAATGAGATCGCCTCGCAGACCCGGCAGAATGCCGAAAATGCCTCGCAGGCCAGCAGGCTTTCGGCGGAAACAAACGCCCTTGCGGTAAAAGGCGATGAGCACATGAGCCGGATGGTGGTCGCGATGAAGGAAATTAATGAATCAGAGCAGAGTATTTCGAAAATTATAAAGGTAATTGATGAGATTGCCTTTCAGACAAATTTATTGGCTCTAAACGCAGCAGTTGAGGCTGCCCGCGCCGGCAAGTATGGCAAGGGATTTGCCGTGGTTGCTGAAGAGGTGCGCACCCTTGCAGCAAGAAGCGCAAAGGCGGCAAAAGAGACGGAGGCCCTGATCGAGGGCTCGGTGCGAAAGGTTGCAGACGGCACCCATATGGCCGATAACACAGCCAAAGCGTTGAAGGAAATAGTGGCTGCAGCCTCCAAGGTAACGGATCTGGTGGGCGAGATAGCAGCCGCTTCAAACGAGCAGGCACAGGGTGTCGCCCAAATCACGTCTGGTCTGGGGCAGATTGACCATGTTACGCAGCAGAACATGGCTCACGCCGAAGAGAGTGCTGCCGCAGCCGAAGAACTTTCAAGCCAGTCGCTGGTGCTGCAGCAGATGGTGTCAACATTCAGGGTTGATGAGAGTGTTGACATAAGCAGCACGGAGGCCGGACAGCATATGCTGGCATCCGGACAAGCTGTATCAGGAAACGGCAGTTCGGCATATGCTGCCGCACCATGGGGTGGGGCGGCAGCAGGAACCCGCGACCATGAACCGGTGATAGCCCTTGATGACAGGGAGTTCGGAAAATATTAATTCAGGCACAATGGTCTTACAGCCCGCTGCCGGTGCAACCTCCCTTGTCATCGGCAGCGGGCCCCGGACCTTTTTATAAAATTTTTCAAAATTATTATAAGAGCACTATTTCATAGCGGAGTTAATTATGGATGCATCCGAACTGCTGATATTTGCCGTCGCACAAAAAGCCTCTGATGTTCATATAAGCGCCGGTGAGTCGCCCATTTTGCGCATTCATGGAGAACTGCGCAGGCTGGAAATGCCGGCAATGACCCCGGAACAAATACATAAGATGATATATGACATTCTCAATGACCGGCAGCGTAAAACTTTTGAAGAAACAAAAGAGCTTGATTTCTCCATTTCGCTTGGCGAATACGGTCGATTTCGCGTCAATTGTTTTTTTCAGCAACGTGGCGAAGCGGCTGTTTTCAGATTGATTTCCAGTAGAATTTATACATTTGAAGAACTTGGGCTTCCACGGATCTGCCGCCAGATAGCAAAAAACCGCAGGGGCCTTGTCCTTGTCACCGGCCCTACTGGCTGCGGTAAAACGACTACCCTTGCCGCCATCATCAATCTTATAAATCACGACCGCAAAGAGCATATCATTACCATCGAAGATCCCATCGAGTTTGTACACCCGTCGATAAACTGCCTGATAAATCAGCGAGAGCTGCTGGCCCACACGCACAGTTTTGCCAATGCCCTGCGCAGCGCGCTTCGTGAAGACCCGGATGTTGTTCTGGTGGGTGAAATGCGCGATCTTGAAACAATCCAGCTTGCCCTCACCGCTGCTGAAACCGGGCATCTGGTCTTTGCAACGCTGCATACCACCAGCGCGGCTAAAACCATCGACCGCATTATTGACGTTTTTCCTTCGGAGCAGCAGGCGCAGATCAGGACTCAGTTCAGCGAAAGCATTCAGGCCGTTATTGCTCAGCGGCTTTTTAAGCGACGTGACGGCACGGGCCGTGTGCCCGCTGTAGAAATCATGATCGGTACGAATGCCATCAAAAATCTCATTCGCGAAAGCAAGGTATCCCAGATTTCCTCAATCATGCAAACCGGCCAGAAATACGGCATGCAGACCATGGATGCGGCGATTAAGGAACTGATCAGCCGTAAAATCATCGCCCCTGAGGAGGCCGAGGGCATCCTTGACGAAACCAACACTATGTAAGCATACAATATCCCGCTGCAGGCGCCACTCCCCCTCTTATCGGAAGCGGGCTGCGGATTTCTTGGCAAACTATTTAATAACCATTTTACAAGAGGAGGGCCAATGTTTCAAAAGAGAGGAGCTTCACGAATAAAAACCAGCGTAGCTGTTGCGTTCAGCAGCGCCGGAGACTTGTTGTGCGGCAATATAATGAACATCAGCTGCAAAGGTGTCTTTATCGAGACCGACACCGTACTGCCGGTCGATACCGAACTTGCATTGCGCATCAGCTTTCCTCATGATTTGGAGATTATGGATATTGCCGGCCGGGTGGCATGGGCAAAACAGGCCTCTGACAAGTCTCCGGCAGGTGTGGGCATAGAGTTCGTCGGAATTTCCTTCGAAGACAGGAGGAAGATAAACTCCTTTGTTGAAAGCAATCTGCCGGAGAAGCAGAAAGGCCATGCGTGTAATATAGCCGATGAAGCAGCGCTGCTTTAATGCAGCGCGGGGGTGGACCCCATAAAATTTGCAGTCCCAGCGCCGGTATAACAATACCTGCTTCGCCGTGCATCGTTTTACCCCGAAATTCCACATTGTGAACTCCCACATTGTTGACACGCCGCATCCTTTCCACTATAGTTGTCCAAACCACATAATAAAAAAGGAGCTCATCATAAATGAAATCCTTTCAGTTCATTCCCCGCGCTTTACCGATAGCATATACCGCCTGTATTGTAACGCTTCTATCCGTGCTTTGGTGTCCCCGGGCCCATGCCGGTGATACCCTTGATAAAATCCGTATGCGCGGCGAGCTGTGGTGCGGCGTCTGTGATAATCAGACTGGCTTTGCAGCACAGGATGCACACGGGCGATGGAACGGCATTGACGCAGACTTCTGCCGCGCCCTTGCGGCAGCGGCGCTCGGCGATCCGGAAAAAGTGCGCTTTGTGCCGCTTATGTCTTCAGCACGGTTTCCCGCCCTGAAGGCCGGAGATATCGATGTTCTGGTGCGAAGCACCACCTGGACATTGAGCAGAGAGGCGGGCCTCGGCCTGGCCTTTACCGGCACACTCTATTACGATTTTCAAAGCATCATGGTCCGTTCCGGACGCAGCATAAAAAGCATTGACGACCTGCGCGGGGCAACAATCGCCGTTGTGAAGGCAACAACGCATGAAACGATGCTGAAGCAGCTGTCCGCGGGGCAGGGGCCGCAGCTTCAACTGCGTGTTTTCGATACGATGCACGCAGCAAAAAAAGCGTTCCTTGCCGGGGACTGCCAGATTTTGACCGGCGACGGGACCGATCTGGCCATCATGCGCCTGAATGCGCCGGGCGGAGCCGACAAATACACCGTCCTGCCGGGCAAGCTGCATAAGGAGCCGCTGGGGCCGGCGGTGCGCCGCGGCGATGAAGAGTGGTTCACCCTGGTCAAGTGGGTTCTCTTTGCGCTCATTGAAGCCGAAGAGCAGGGGATTACGCAGGAGAATGCTGCTGCCATGCGCGACACTTCAAAAAGCCCGTATATTCAGGAACTGCTCGGGCAAGCAGGCAACATGGGTTCCCTTTTGGGGGTTGACCGGGACTGGGTGGTGCGCATCTTAAAGGCCGTTGGCAATTACGAGGAAATATTCGACCGCAATCTGGGCGGCAAAAGCCCTCTCAAAATTGACCGGGGCTATAACCGTTTATGGAAAGACGGGGGCCTGCTGATAGCCCCGCCATTCAGGTAAGAGCGCATAGGGTTTTTGTTCAGGGGCAGACATGGTGCTGACGAATAGAGATGTATTAAACCAGCAGGTACAGCCATGAGTACATTCCATGCTATTATTACCATTGCGGTTTTTGCCGGTGTTATCCTGGCAATTGCCTTCAACATGCTCGACATAACGGTTGCGGCTCTTCTGGGGGTAAGCATTTTGCTGGTCATGGGCATACTGACCGCCGGCGATGCCCTCCACGCTCTTGAAACGGCAGGCGGCACGCTCGCCCTGCTGTTCGGCGGCATGGTGGTGGCGCGTACCCTGCAGCCCACAGGTATTTTTGAAAATGTAGGCACGCGGTTTCTGATTTTAACCAAAGGCAGCGGCAAGCTGTATCTTTTGGGGCTATTTGTGCTCATCACGCCCATCTGCGCGTTTCTGCCCAATGCCACGGTCGTCATTCTTGTGGCGCCCATCATTATCCGTATTGCGGCGGCGCTCAAAGTCGACTATGTCGGCCCCATGGTACTCACCGCCATTATCAGCAACTCCGCGGGCATGCTCACGCTGGTCGGGGACCCGGCAACATTTCTGGTTGGCAGTTCCATCGGCATCACGTTCGGCCAGTATCTGCAGCGGGTAAGCCTTGGAGGAGTGATTGCGATACTGGTGCTGGTCGCCATGACGCCCCTTGTCATGAAGGACATCTGGCGGGTCAAGGTGCAGCTGCCTGATGACCTTCGCGTTGAGCCCCTATCGCGGCCCGGTCTTGCCGCCGGGGCGCTGGTGGTTCTTGTTGCCATGGTGGTCATGTTTCTTATCGGCGAGCGCATGCCCACGCGCATCGTGCCGCCCGCGGTTGCCATAATAGCGGCTTCGCTGGCGCTGCTCGTAGTATACGGCGCCAGGGTCGAATCCATAGAACATGTCATCCGGGATGTTGACTGGAAAACGCTCATTTTTCTGGCTTGCATGTTCTTTCTTGTTGAGGAGTTTACCAAAACCGGCATCCTGCAGGGCCTGTCGAAAAATCTCTATTCATGGTTCGGCTCCAATACGCTGCTGGTGGCGCTGGTGCTGCTGGCGGGGGTGGGCCTGGCATCGAGCCTGCTGGCCAATATACCGGTGGTCGCCGCCATGCTGCTGCTCACCAAGGGCTATTTAGTTGTGGCGGAAATTGTGGGCGAAAATGCCCTGTGGGCTACATTCACCGACTGGCCCGTATCGACGCTGCCGGTTTTTGTGGCCATGATGTTCGGCGCAACGCTCGGGGGCAATGCCACCCTCATTGGCGCCTCATCAAATGTGGTGGCTGCGGGCATTTGCTCGAACCATGGCCGTCCCATATCCTTTGTCACGTTCATGCGCTATGGCATTCCTTTCACTCTGTGCCAGCTGGCAGTTTCGGCGTTATACGTGCTGGCGCTGCACTATGTGGTGGGCCATTAATATTAACAGAGCGCGCACTGTGCGCTGTTAAAGCATTTAAGAGAAGTATCGGGGTTGACTCCCGCCCTTCACATTAACCGGACTGACCATCAGAAAACCTTATGGCAATAGCTGTATAGCACATCCGGCCTATTTGCCGGAACCTGCGCTAACCTAAAGGATTCTCTTAACAAAGCATTTTTATTGACATACAGCCACCTGCCTGCCTATACTTTGCCCATCCAAAAGGGCCTTCCCGTCAAATTTAGTAATCGTAAAATCCAATAGGACTACCCCTTTCCTTGTTGGGAATGACACAATAATAAGGAAATATGGACCAAGCCTCTCCCTCAGAAGAAAAAATTTCCGACAAAGCGTCTTTCGGCACAACCTGCCGGCAACTCTGGTTCATATCCAGAGCGTTTTTTGCTTCGGAGCGTCGACACAAAGCGCTCAGGTTTCTCATTATTCTGCTCACCCTGGCCCTGTGTGTCGGCGGGGTGCAGGTGCTCATGAGCTATGTGGCCAGGGATTTCATGACCGCCATCGCGAAGAAAGATGCACCCGCTTACTTGCAATCGCTGTGGTTGTATCTCGGTACGTTCGCCCTTGCAATCCCGCTCGGGGTTTACTACCGGTGGACGGAAGAGCGGCTGGCCCTTCTGTGGCGGGAATGGATGGCGCAGCATCTAATTAAGCGGTATTTCAACAACCGCGCTTACTACCGGCTGCGAGGCTCGGCCAGCATCGACAACCCTGACCAGCGTATCAGCGAGGATGTGCGCAATTTTACCATCAGCTCGCTGTCTTTCCTGCTGATCGCGCTGAACGCTACGGTGTCGGTGATTGTATTCATCGGCGTGCTCTGGGCCATCTCCGTCACCCTGGTCGGCGTGCTGCTCGTCTACGCCGTGGCCGGCACCGGGCTGAGCATCCTCATCGGCCGCCGGCTGGTCGGTTTGAACTATCATCAGTATCAGAAAGAGGCTGATTTTCGCTACAGCCTGGTTCGTGTGCGCGACAATGCCGAATCCATAGCCTTCTATCGCGGGGAAAAGCGTGAGCGGCGGGATCTGGTGGGCCGCCTGGGAGCGGCTGTTCAGAACATGATGATCATCATCGGCTGGAATCGAAATTTGGGGTTCTTTATCAACAGTTACAACTATGCCGCCCTTATTCTACCGGTTGTGATAGTTGCTCCCCTGTTCATGCGCGGAGAGGTGGAATTCGGCGTCGTCACCCAGTCGGCAGGGGCGTTTGCCCAGGTTTTGGCAGCCGTTTCACTGATCATCACGCAGTTCGAGCGGTTGAGCGCCTACCTGGCAGGGGTGCAGCGCCTGGGCATGTTGTGGGACGATCTGGATGAATTCGATGCCGAGGAAGAGCGCGCGGCACTGGAGGGGAACGGGGAGGTGGACGATGACAGCCGCAGGGTAAAGCTGGACAAGCTGACCGTGCGCACGCCCGATGGATCAAAAACTCTGGTTAATGATCTGTCCTTTGAGCTGCGCCGCAATCAGAGCCTTCTTATCATGGGCGCAAGCGGCACCGGAAAGAGTTCTGTTCTGCGCACAATCGCCGGGCTGTGGCCAATTGGTTCCGGTGCGCTCGAACGACCGCCATGGCAGGACATCATGTTCCTGCCCCAGCGACCCTACATGATCGACGGTAACCTGCGCGACCAGCTGCTCTACCCGTATCCCGACAGGGGCTTTAGCGACGAGCAAATTCTTGAGGTTGTGGGCAGGGTCAATCTGGCAGATGTGCTGGACCGCGTGGACAGCGATCTTGATCGAGTGATGGACTGGGTCAACGTGCTTTCGATCGGAGAGCAACAGCGCGTGGCTTTCGCTCGACTCTTTTTGCGAAACTCAAAGTTTGCATTTCTGGACGAGGCCACCAGCGCTCTTGACGAAGACAATCAGCAGCGTCTGTATCAACTGCTCAAGGAATCCCGTGTTGGCTTCATCAGCGTCGGACACCGCACCACCTTGATCGACTATCATGATCGCGTCCTTCAACTGGACCGTTCAGGGTCCTGGGAAATAAAATAATGTTAGGCGAAACAACAGAACATGGTTACTGATTTATTTAATTTATGGGCGGCCCCAATCCATCCTTCCATGCTTTCATGAAACATCAAAACAAACACACCTCTTTTGACCTTATATGACAAATCTATCCGCTATAGTTTATTCAGCATTGCTTTGACATAAAAGCCACAAGCTGATATTTTTATAAAAATTTTATAAATATTGGTTCTATGTCACTGGGTTGATATGATGAAATTGGGGGAGGTATGATACCTGAATCATACGAAGGACGAGAACAAGCATACATAAAACACACGCTTCTAGAAAAATATCTTGAACGATTGTTCATGATATTGGGAAAGAATGAAGACACCATTTGCTATGTTGATTGTTTTGCCGGACCCTGGCAGGAGGATGGCGATGATCTACAGGATACCTCTATAGCCATTTCACTAAATACCATGAAAAAATGCCGGGATGGGTTATTAAAAACATACAATAAAAATGTGCATTTTCGGGCTTTGTTCATTGAGAAAAACAAGAATGCTTATGAAAAACTGCATGCATTTCTTGATACTGAAGCTGCCAGCGGAATAGAAACAACCGCTATGAATGGTGTGTTTTCTGATTTGCGCGGGGATATTCTAAAATGGTGCGGCAAAACAGATTTCACTTTCTTTTTTATTGATCCAACGGGCTGGAAAAATGTTGTTGAAATACCAACATTAAAGCCATTGTTGCAAAGACCTCGATCAGAGTTTTTGATTAATTTCATGTTTGACTTTATTTTGCGCACGCATACGCAAATAGAATTTAGCAAACATATGCAGGAAATTTTTGGTGAAGTACCAGATACTGCGGGTATGTCTTCAAAAGAACGGGAAACCCATTTGATAGACTTGTACCGCACACATTTAAAAAATGCTCAGCCGAATACCGGGCTTAAGGCAAGATCTGCTTATGTTAAGGTACTTGATACTCTGAAAGACCGCACAAAGTATGATCTTGTATATTTGACTCGTCATCCAAAAGGAATACAGGTTTTTATGGATGCTTCTGAAAAACTGGATTTTATACAGAAACGTGTACGTGCTCATGCCAAAGAGGCGCACCATGTTTCAAAAACGAAGCAACCAAAATTACTCTCTACCGAAATGATTAATGAGCCATCGGATGAAGATTTAAATGAAGTAAAAAAGTATTGGTTAAACAAGCTATCTGATCAGCCGAAAAGATTTGGCATAGAAGAGCTTGCAGACATGCTGGAAGAAACAGCATGGTTTGAAAGTGATTTTCAGGCTGCACTCAAAGAACTTGTCGCAGAGAATAAGGTAATAAATATTGATATGAAAAGAAAACGACCCAAGAATATTGTCAATTTTGATAATATCGAACGATTAGTGAGGGTATAAAATCATGTCTACAAAATCAAAAATTGAATGGACTGAGCAAACGTGGAATCCTGCCACCGGCTGTACAAAGATTTCTGAGGGATGCCGCAACTGCTATGCTGAAAAAATGGCGCATCGTCTGAACGCCATGGGGCTGAAAGGTTATGAGAATGGGTTTAAGCTGACTTTGCAGCCAGAGCGTTTAAATGAGCCGCTGAACCGGAAAAAACCCACCATGTACTTTGTGAATTCCATGAGCGATATATTTCATGAGAGAATTCCTGAGGAATATATACGGCAGGTTTTTGATGTTATACGGGACTGCCCACAACATACATTTCAGGTTCTGACAAAACGTGCTGACAGAATGGAGCAGTTTTTCCGTTCTTATGGTGCCCCAATAAATGCATGGCTCGGCGTAACGGTTGAAAACAAAAAAGAAGGTGTGCCCCGGATTGATTTTCTGCGGCGCATCAAGGCACGTGTTCGCTTTCTTTCTATAGAGCCGCTTCTTGAAGACCTCGGCCCGGTTGATTTATCAGGTATTCAGTGGATAATTGTCGGCGGTGAGTCCGGGCCACAAGCAAGACCGATGATGCCTGAATGGGCTGAAAACATTCAAAACCGCTGCGATATGTATGGCGCATCCTTTTTCTTCAAACAATGGGGCGGCTGGGGTGCTGATGGTAAGAAGCGGGCAAAACGCTTAAATGGTCGCCTTCTTCTAGGCCGCACATGGGATAATATGCCTTGCGCTGTCTGAACGACAAAAGAGCATGTTAGGCCGGACAAAGCGTAGCGTGTCCGGCACAAAGTTATTACTGAAAACTGCCGGACTCACTTCGTTTATTCCGGCCTACAAATTACAAATTCATATGTTAGGCGTTCGAAGGCATATATGGGTATGGAGTTCCTAAAAGGGCCGCTTGGAAGCTATCAAAATTATCTTCGTCATATAGCTTTTCGGAATTATTTTGAGTATGTATCCAAAAAGAAACTACATGTGGAGCGGGGTGAAAATTCTACGCCTTCAAAATACGAGGAGTTTCGACTTTTTTTAAATGCGATAGAAGCCCTCAATAACGTTATTGACTACTTTTACTTTGAAAATGAAAGTTCATTAACCAGCGGTTTTGTTGATCTTAATCAATTTAGAAAAAAAGCTCTTGATTTATTTGATGAGCTTCGCCAACTTGCTAACTTGGCAAATGCTTATAAACATTGTGTTCGTAGCCCCAAAGGGAAAAAGGATGAGTCTGTGCCATGGGCTAAGGATTTACAGAGGCCATTACTCCATATTTCAATTGATTTAAAAACGGAGAGTCCTCGAATAGATACGGAATATCGATTCGAGTGGCCGATTCCAGAATATGAAAACATTCTTTCACGAGCATTTGATTTCTGGATGAAGCATTCTGATGACCAACGCTGGATTGTTTTTATCGGATGAAAATCTGCCGGACTCACTTCGTTTAGTCCGGCCTACAAAAAATGATTGGCGCATGGTAGGCCGGACAAAGCGCAGCGTGTCCGGCAAAATGGATGCAACAAGAGGGTTCAATGAAACTCACCGACAATGAAAAGCGCGAGATAGTGAAGCTTGTTGAGGCGGATAAACCGTTGCCGGACAAGTACCGGTTTTTGCTGTTTGACCACAAGCGCGAGGTGGAGCTTGTCTGGAACGGCAAGACCAATGAGGTGACCAATATCGTGCTGCCGTTTCAGATAATCGAGCATGTTGACGAGCCGCGCACGGAAGCATCCGTAAAACAACACTTTCCACTGTTTGAAGCCGCGGGCATCAGCATCGACAGCCGGGGTCGGCAACTGAAGGGCTGGACCAACAAGCTTATCTGGGGCGATAACAAGCTGATTCTCTCAAGCCTTAAAAACGGCCCCATCCGCGAAGAGATTGAAAAGCAGGGCGGCATCAAACTCATTTACATCGACCCGCCTTTCGACGTTGGCGCAGATTTCTCCATGGATATAGAGATCGGCGACGACACCTTCACCAAAAAACCCAATGTACTTGAAGAGCTTGCCTACCGCGACACCTGGGGCAAAGGCGCGGATAGCTTCATCTCCATGATTTATGAACGCCTTGTGCTCATGCGAGATTTGCTGGCTGAGGATGGGAGCATTTATGTGCATTGTGATTGGCGAGTTACGGCTCATATAAGGCAAGTGCTTGATGAGGTTTTTACGCATGATTGTTTGATAAATGAAATTATCTGGTATTTCAGCCAAGGCGGGAAGGGCACAGCTTACTTTGGAAAAAAACACAATACTATTTGGATGTATGGAAAATCAAAAACACCGCATTTCAATGACAAGGAGGTAAGGCTGCCTTTTACGCCCCATAAGCAAGATTCATCTGGAAAAAATTATGGCGGGAGAATGGGTGTTGATGAAAATGGCCGAGAATATGTAGAAAAGTGGGGAACAGGCAAGAAAAAATTGTATCGTTATTACTTGGATGAAGGAAAACTACCAGAAGATGTTTGGACAGATATTCAATCTATTCAATCTGCTGCAGAAGAACGTGTTGATTATCCAACCCAAAAACCTATAGCCTTACTTGAGCGTATCATTAAGGCATCTTCTAACGAAAATGATATTGTGGCAGATTTTTTCTGTGGTTCTGGTACGACTGCGGCAGTGTCGGAAAAGCTGGGGCGCAAGTGGATTGTCAGCGATCTCGGCAAATTCGCCATTCACACCACGCGCAAGCGCATGATCGGCGTGCAGCGGCAGATGAAGACGGAAGGGAAGGACTTCCGGGCTTTTGAAATCTTGAACCTTGGCAAATACGAGCGGGCGCATTATATCGGCGTTAATATGGGGCTGCGCGAGGAAGAAAAGCAGCGGCAACTTGCGCAGAAGGAGAAGGATTTTATCGGCCTGATTCTGCATGCTTACCGGGCCGAGGGGGTAGAGAACTTTAAATGTTTTCACGGCAAGAAAGCGGGCCGGATGGTGTCTGTGGGGCCGATCAATTTGCCGGTGACGCGGCTGTTTGTGGAAGAGGTCATTCTTGAATGCCGCGAGAAGCGCATTTCGCGCGTTGATATTCTGGCCTTTGAGTTTGAAATGGGCCTGTTCCCCAATATTCAGGAAGAAGCAAAGGCCAAGGGCATCGACCTTGCCATGAAGTACATTCCCCGCGAGGTGTTTGATAAACGAGCCGTTGAGAAAAACCAGGTGGTGTTTCATGATGTGTCCTTCATCGAGGTGAAGCCCCTGGTAAAAAAAGGCAAGCTTGCCGTGGAGCTGACCGACTTTTCCGTTTATTACTCACAGGGTGACAGCATTGATAATGCTGCTGCCAGCCTTAAAAACGGCGCAAACAAAATAGTTGTGCAAAACGGCCAGATCGTGAAGGTCATCAAGGACAAGAACGGTATTGTCACACGCGAGGTTCTCACCAAAAAATGGACGGACTGGATTGACTACTGGAGCGTTGATTTTGACTTTGAATCAAAGCGCGAGATCGTGCGCGCGAAGAATGACGCAACCGGCGAGTTTGAAGAGATCTGGACAGGCGATTTCATTTTTGAAAATGAGTGGCAGAGTTTCCGTACCAAGAAAGACCGCACACTTGAAATGAAATCGGCATGGCATGAATGCAAACCGGGGCGGTACAAAATCGCCGTGAAGGTGGTAGATATTTTCGGCAACGACACCATGAAGATTGTTGACGTGGGGGTGTAAGCAGGGTTAAACCCGTCGAATTCGACAGGTTTAAAAATATGCCTGTTTTTTTGTCGCTCATATATTAGCAACAAAGTCCTTTGTCGCTCATAAAACTGAAAATATGAGCGACAAACTTAAACATTCAGGCAATAGGCTGAAATTCTTTCAAAATATTGAGATGTTAGCCACTACAATAGAACAGCTTAACCGCTTGCTGGCCCGACTTGAGGATTGCAATCTTGAATTCAAAGGGGCTTCCGGGCAATTTGACCGACGCCATGACCTGCCGGATTATTGTGCAGCCCTGGCAAATGAGCGCGGCGGCAAGCTGCTGCTCGGCGTTAATGACAAAGGGGTTGTTGTAGGGTCAAAAGCATTTCACGGTACTTACAATAAGCTTTCCAATGAGCTTTTAAGCGAACTTGGCATACGGATTGATGTTGAAGAGGTGCAACACCCCCAGGGACGCGTGCTTATTTTTCACGTGCCGTCTAGACCCGCCGGAACTGTCATTCGTTCCACCGGCCATTATAGTATCCCAATGCGAGCAGGTGAGTCATTGCGTGAAATGGATGATGCCACACTAAGGTCGATTCTCAATGAAAGCACACCGGATTTTTCCATGACCATTGTTCCCGGGTTATCTGTGGGAGACCTGGAACAAAAAGCTATGGGGATTTATAAGGAAAAATGGGCGCTAAAATCCAAACGCGATGATTATAGAACTTTCCAAGACGAGAAGATGCTGCGCTCAGCCGGGCTGCTAACCGATAAAGGATTGAATTATGCAAGCCTTGTGCTTTTTGGGAAGAAAGAAAAGCTTGATGAATTTCTGCCGGACGCTGAGATAATTTTTGAGTGGCGGCAGAGCTCAGCTAGTATTCCCTATGACTACCGCATGTCATGGCGAGAATCATTCTTTGCAATTTATGATTCAATCTGGGAAACGATTAATGCCCGAAACAGCCGGATGCCCTTTCAGCAGGGCTTTATCCAGAGAGAAATTTATGCCTTTGATGAAAAATCCATCCGTGAAGCAGTTCTGAACGCGGTGGCGCATCGCGACTATACTTTCAAAGGTCAATCCATTTTCATAAAAGCTTCTTCCGATTCTTTTGTTATCACAAGCCCCGGCGGGCTCCCGCCAGGCATTACTCCTGAAAATATTTTGTATAAATCGTATTGGCGCAACAGGCGTATTGCTGAAACCTTTGAAAAAGCAGGGCTTGTAGAACGTTCCGGACAGGGAATGGATGATATTTATCAAGCATCGATCCGGGATGGAAAAGGACTACCTGATCTTACAAGGAGTGATGCATATTCTGTAGAATTATCCATCCCTGCACGTTTGAAAGACAAAGATTTTGTATTGTTCCTTGAGAAGATTACAAATGAAAAGCAAATCGTCTTTTCTTTTGAGGAGATTTTTGCTCTTGAGGAAATTCGCGAGAAACAGCGTATTGATAAAACCGATTCGCGTGATAAATTCCTGCAGCTCGGTATCATAGAAAGGGTGGGGCGTGGGCGCGGAACTCATTACATTTTATCCCACAGGTATTACTCCCATCGCGGAAAAACAGGGGTGCACACGCGATTACGAGGTGTGCCACGCGAGGCGCAGAAGCAGCTGATTATTGAGCATTTAAAGAGAAATGAAACCGGAACGGCTAATGATTTCCGCGATATCTTCCCCGAATTAAGCCGCTCTGTTATTGATAGTCTTTTAAAAGATTTAAAAAAAGCCGGCATTATAGAATGTCTCGGCAAGACCAGGGGCGGCTATTGGCAGTTGCGGTAAAACGCAAATAAAACCCAAATAACGCAAATAGAGGTTTGTAATTATTTGTTTTTTCTTTAAAAAGGTCTATTTCTAAAACGCAATTAAACCCAAACAACGGCTCAATATGGCTATTCACCCTTCCTTTCCGACCTCGCCCTATGATGTGCTGAACCCCGACTTCCGGTGGTTTCCGGCTGATGAAGCCCTGCGGGAATCAAGCTATGAAAAGCTGCTGCCGCCGATGGTGCATAAAATCCGCAAGGAAGTACAGGCCTGGCGAGACTCGGGGTATGCCGGGGCGACTGAAACCAGCCGGGCGCTGATGAATTGGTGGTTTAAGACCGAGCATATCATCCCGAAAGCCGATGGCAGCCTTTTAGATTTCAAATACTACTTTGCCCAGCGCGAGGCCATTGAAACGGTGGTGTTTCTGTATGAAGTTGCGGGGGTAAAAGACAAGTATGATTTGATGCGCTATGACTCATCCGGCGCAGTATCAACGGGCATGTTTGATGAAGACTGGCTGCGGCTTGTTATAAAAATGGCTACCGGCAGCGGCAAGACCAAGG
>CAIWCT010000154.1 GCA_903911225.1 uncultured delta proteobacterium | reverse complement strand
TGTACATACGCCCCTCCTGTGTTAAAGGTGAGGCGACATAGTACTTTGAAATTCAAGTCGTTGCAGGTCGTTTTTCTCTGCAACATATTGATATTAAATTCGTTTTCCAGTTTTTTTAAGAAAACGTTGGGACACTACTGTTATCAGATCTTAAAAAAAGATGGCGATACCACTATAATGGAAGCAAAGCCTAAGTCTGAAGCCCATACAATTTATGGAAAAAGAGTTATTTGGATTGATGGCAAGCTGGTGGTTACTCGCGTTGAATATTACAGCCCTGAAGGCAGCCTTATAAAAACACAGAGGAATAGCGGTATAGTTGAAGAGAAAGGTTGCTGGCGTGTCAATGAAGCGAGGATGGAAAATTTGCTGCTCAAGCGGTCAACGATTTTTACAACAACCAAAAGGCAGCTTGATGGTGATGTGCCTGCTTCTGTTTTTACCAAAACATTCTTAGAGGAAAAAAGCAGGTAACCTGTTGATGAACTACGCTAAGAGTCAATTGCTAGTTTGTTTGCTGGTGCTTGTTTTTTGTACGTCGGGAAGCAAGGCAGTGCTTGCCCAGACTACTATTTCCGGCAAGGCTGATATCTATGGTGCGGCTTATATCCATGATGATTCTAGGAGCAAAGAGCAATTTGCCGAAATTCGATTTCAGCCGAAAGTGACCTCGCGGTTTAATGAATATTTTATTGTTTTTGTGGCTGGCGACTTCAGGCTTGATACGGAAAACTATGCTCACAGTTTTATGGATGATACCGTTGAAGACAGCAATCGTTGGGCTGCGAATGCCTCTGAGGTGTATGGCGAATTTAACCGCTCATGGTTGCGGGTGCGTGCCGGTAAGCAGATTTTTGACTGGTCGGTAACTGACACCATCTCTCCATCAGATAATATTAATCCTCGTGACTGGACGGACATTATCGAATGGGAGCGTGTGGGTGTACATGCCCTTGATGTACGGCTAGGTTCTGATACCTATATTGAGTTTGTTTATGTGCCCTGGGCAACCGTCTCAAAACTGCCCGGCAAGCGTTTTGAGGTAGAACTGCCTGATGGCGTATCGCTTGCAAAACAGAGGATTAACCGCTCTGCAGAACAGTTTGCGGCTCGCGCTGGTACGGTTATCAATGGTTTTGATCTTTGTGCAGGAGCTTATAAAGGCAAATCGTTTAATCCTGCCACGCAGCTTAAAATGCACTCGCTTACGAGCGCCGAAGTAGTGCCGGTTTATCAGGATGAGGAAGTATATTTCTTATCAGCGGCAAAAGAGTTGATTGGGTTTAACTTTCGTGCGGAAACGGGTTTTTTTCGACAGCAACAGGATGATAACTTTGCTCAAGGCGTGGTGGGTGCTGACAGGGAATGGGCAGGCGTGTTTAAGCCTGAGGATACGCTTTATGTGCTTGTGCAATATGCTGATGAAATGATAAGCAAGCGTCATGACTCCGCCCTTCCGCAAATTGATTTTAGGCGTAACCTGAACAATAGCCTCCTGTCACGCATCAAGTATAGCTTTAATGAAAACTGGGCGGTCAAACTTGACAGCAGTTATAATTTCTCAAAGGGCGATTCTTATATTGAGCCGACGGTTGTCTGGCAGCAAAACCGCTGGGAGGTTGAAGCAGGCATGGGCATATTTTCAGGTCCCAAAAATACTTTCTTTGGCAGATATAAAGATGATGACCGTTTTTTCATGAAAACGACCTATAATTTTTAATTTGGGCTTTGTAGCGCCCCCCAAACTCGGCAATATTAAGCATGTTTCATCCCCCTTTGAAAAAGGGGGAATTTTTCGCTCCCTCTTTTGTGGGGCTTTGCGCTAAGAATTTTATAAAACAGGGAAAAAACTGATGTTACAGAAAATTAAGCGTGAGCTTGCAGGTCTTGCAGATCCTGAGCAGGCTCGAGTGCTTCGGGGATTTTTTAAGACCGGGCCGGGCCAGTACGGGGAAGGGGATGTGTTTCGTGGCATCAGGGTGCCGGTGCTCAGGCAAATCGTGAAAAAATATCCCGACCTGCCGCTTGCCGATGCAGAAAAATTGCTACATGCAGGCCATCATGAAGACCGGCTGCTGGGGCTGCTTTTTCTGATAGCAGAATTTGAAAAAGGCGGCGCGGAAGTCAGGCGGCAAATTTACCAATTGTACCTTGCCAATACTCGTTTCATCAATAACTGGGATCTTGTAGATGTATCCGCGCCCAATGTTGTCGGTGCATACCTGTTTGACAGAAACCGGGCTCCGCTGCGCAGTCTGGCACGCTCCGGCCCTCTGTGGGAGAGGCGCATTGCGATTGTGGCGACATTTTATTTTATCCGGCGTAATCAGTTTGACGACACGCTTGAAATAGCCGGAATGCTTCTTGATGACAAGCATGACCTCATGCACAAGGCCGCCGGGTGGATGCTGCGCGAGGTGGGCAAGCGCGACCTTGCAGCAGAAGAGGGCTTTCTGCGCGAGCATTGCACGCATATGCCGCGCACCATGCTGCGCTATGCCATCGAGCGGTTTGACCCTGATAAACGCGCGGCCTATCTTGCAGGGCGGCCGGTATCGGCTAAATAAATAAATTCGGCATGACTTTACAGTTCATGAGGTAAAGTTTGCAAAACGGTATTTTATATGGTACTAAATTAGGTACTTAATAAAATTCAAAAAAAGGACTTCGATCATGAATGCCCTACCAGCACAGGAAATCAAGCGCAGAGGGATTGCCGCTGTTGATGATGTTATCGACAAGGGCGATGTGCATGTGATCAGGAACAATCAGCCGCAGTATGTGGTGATGAGTGAAGAGCGTTACGAGGCGCTGATTGCAGCCGAACAGGAGGCATACTACGGCCGTGTCATGGCATCGCTGAAGGAAGCTAAAGCCGGGAAGGTGAAGAAATTTAAAACCTCCGGCGACCTGCTGAAGGCCATTGAAGCAGGCGAGGACGGCTAATGTACAGCATTGTCGCTCCAGAGCAGTTTTTGCGGCAGGCCCGTAAATTTTTTAAATGCCATCCCGATCTCAAGCCCCGATTCAGCAGGGTTATTTCCGATTTACAGAAGGACCCGTTTGCGCAGCCCCTGGAACTTCACCCCCTGCAGGGAAGGCTCGATGGGTGTTATGCCGTTAGGCTCACCTACAGCTACCGAATCACACTTACCCTTGCACTGCTTGAAAAAGAGATAATTCTGCTTGATATCGGCAGCCATGAAGAGGTGTATCGTTAAACTTTCGGGGAAGGTGTAGGGTCATGTCTTTATCGTAGCATCGCCTGCTGAAGAGAAAAAAGAGGCACACCCTGCCCATGTAAACATCAGTGTCCCTGAGATATCTTTCAGACCTAAGAAGGAGTGACTTATGAGGTATAGGATAGCGCTTGTTTTGGCAATGGCCGGGCTCTTTGCGGCATGTGCTGCGAAAGCGCCGATGCCGGTGGTTTTCCAGAATCCGATGCGGCATATCGATTATCTGAAAGAGGTGAAACCGGTGCTCGACCGCCGCTGCGCGGTATGCCATTCCTGTTACAATTCCCCCTGCCAGCTTAAGCTTGATTCTTTTGAGGGCGCGGATCGCGGCGCCACGAAAAGGGCGGTGTACAATGCCTCACGGCTGAAATCCATGGATCCGACCCGCCTTTTCACGGACGCACAATCGACCGGGCAGTGGCGCGAGAAAGAATTTTTCAGCGTTACCGACAGCAAAGTCTCAGGCGGGTTGAACGACTCCATCATGATCCAGCTGCTTTCCCATAAGATGAAAAATCCTAAAAGCGAGGGGGACTACCGGCCGGAAGCCGACGATCTGACCTGTGCCGAAAACGATAATGAGCTTGGAGGGTATCTGGAAAAACACCCGAACCGCGGCATGCCCTTCGGATTTCCTTCTCTCAAGCAGGAAGAGTACGATATCATTGCGGGCTGGCTGGTTCAGGGCGCGAAGGGGCCTGATGCGGCCCAGCAGGAGGCGCTGACCACGCCGAAAGCAAGCGATGCCCGTGCGCTGCAACAGTGGGAAGCCTTTCTTAATCAGGATGACCCCAAGCATGCCATGACCGCGCGCTATCTCTATGAGCATCTGTTTCTGGCCCATCTGAAATTCGGCACCCCGACCCGTGAATATTATGAGCTCGTGCGCTCGAAGACTCCGCCGGGCCGGCCGCTTGATCTGATTGCCACCGTGCGCCCCTATGATGATCCCGGTGTTGCTCGGGTCTACTATCGCTTCAGAAAGATCCACTCCACGATAGTCCAAAAGACACATATGGTAGTTGACCTTGATGAGGCCAAACTGCAGCGCTTCAAGGAGCTTTTTATTCAGCCGCAATGGCTTCAGCCTCCACATATGGTAGGCTATGACGCGAAACTGAGCGCAAATCCTTTTGTCGCATTTGAACAAATTCCTCCGCGTGCGCGCTACCAGTTTCTGTTGGACAACGCACAGTATATCATCATGACCTTTATCCACGGTCCGGTCTGTAAAGGACAGGTTGCCCTCAATGTGATCAATGATCAGTTTTGGGTCATGTTCGTGGATCCTGATCACGATCTAAGCGTAACATATCCGGCCTTTCTGAAGCAGCAGAGCGACAAACTGCGCATGCCGATTGAACTCGGGAGCGACATGCGCGTCTTTGATGCGCTGACCGATACCTATAAAAAGGCCGCCGTTGATTTTTATAAGGTCCGGCAGGATTTCTACATGTCACTTAACTATGCCGGCCTTGGCTATGAATCCATCTGGAAGGGCAACAGCGCCTCGGATACGCCTCTTCTTACAGTCTATCGTCATTTTGACAGCGCCTCCGTGCATAAGGGTGTGCTGGGAAATCTGGCAAAAACAATGTGGGTTCTGGACTATCCCCTGCTTGAGCGCATCTATTATGCCCTTGTTGCCGGATTTGATGTGTACGGCACGGTCGGCCACCAGCTGGCCCTGCGGCTTTATATGGACGGGCTGCGCGTTGAAGGCGAGAGCTATTTTCTGGATTTTTTGCCTGCGGAGAAGCGACAGGAGCTCATGCAATCATGGTATACAGGCGTTGATCTCAAAAAAATTAATTACTATCCTTCCGCCCTGCCGACGAAAATTTCTTTTGTGACGGATGAGCCTAAACGCGAGTTCATTGAACATATTGTAAAGAAACATATTTTGCCGGCAACCAATATATCGTTTGATGCCGTGAACTATGAGCCGGCAGGAGCCTATCCGGCGCTGCCGGAAAAATATGAAACAAAGGAGGACTACCTTAGGGCTTTTCGTGCCGTTTCCAGGCCCGGCACGCCATTTTTCTCACTGGTCAATGATTACAATGCCAATACCGCCTACATGAGGATCCGCCTGAAAAACGGGAAAGATATTGCGATAACCATCGTGATCAACCGCTGGCATAACAATGTTGCCTTTTTGTTCGGTGAAGGGGGCCAGCTCGATCCGTCAAAGGACAGTGCCGATTTTATTCCCGGTCTTATTGGATCTTATCCGAACTACTTTGTCGATGTCCGCGAAGAGGATTTGCCCGATTTTTTTGATCTGCTTGCCCATTTTGATAAAAGCCCCGGAGATTATGAGCGGCTGGCCAAATACGGCATCAACAGAGCCGAGGACCGGTTCTGGGATGCCTATGACTGGTTTCAAAAGCGCTTCTATGAGGATGAACCCGTCCACGCTGGACTGCTCGATTTAAACCGGTACTACTACCACGCCCGGTAGCGCCGGGTTCAATCGACCGGCTCACGGATTAAGAACGATTTTCAGGCGCACTAGGTTTCGCCTTCTGCTGTCAAGCGGTTGTGGACTTCTGCATTCTGCCGGAACATATGTCGAAAAATATGTTGCGAAGGATTTCAGCCATTTTAGATTGACACCATATTCTATATGGCCTAGTATTTTTCAAATACTTCTAAAATTATACACTTAACCACCGTGGGAGGTATCACAATGGCTACAGCCCCACAGCCCGGGCCAGAGCAGGCGCCACAGCCTGCCCAGCCCCAAATAACCCTCACTGCCGAGTACCAGAGCAAGCTGTATGAAATCGCCAAGGTGATTCATGAAGCCG
>CAIWCT010000153.1 GCA_903911225.1 uncultured delta proteobacterium | reverse complement strand
TCGGCAAACAGGGGGCAGGAAGCCAGCAGCAGGCGGAAAAGCCTTCTTATAAAGACGGCCCGCGGCAGATTAATGAAATGGTTCAGGATCCGGTCTGCAAGGTCTATGTGCCGAAAAAAGAGGCCCTGCATCTTGACCAAGCCGGTAAAAGCTATTATTTTTGCTGTCGTACGTGTATGGACAGGTTTCAGAAACACGACGGCTGATCAGCCGCTTGTCGGTTGAAAAGCCCCGCTGTGTGCGGACAGCCTATTTTTTTTAACGGGTGCTTATGAAAGAGGGCAAAAACAACCACCATAAGTTGTTGCCGCCTGATGCTGCTGCAGATGAGCCGGTAGCGTGGCCGGAAGATGCCGCAGGCGACGGCAACGGGCAGGATGCCGTTAAAAGCGCTTATGATAATGACCCGCTGCGCATCTACCTGAAGGAAATTCGCAAAATACCGTTGCTGAAAGACACGGAAGAACACAGCCTTGCCCGCACGCTGCACAAAAGCAATCTTGATAAAGCACGGCTTTTAAAGCGGGCCGTTGAAATACTGCACGACATTCAGACCTACAAGCCTTTAAACCAGCTGTTGACCATCACGCGCGATTCCCTGTTTGATTATTTGTATCTTGAAGAATCTCTTGCCATATACAATCGTATCGATCGCAGCAAGGCTTTGATAGCCAAAGCAGGCACCACCCGCGAAAAACGTAAATTAGTTAAAGAAGCCGTTAAGCTGCAAGATGAATTCGAAGAAAGCCTTGCCAGAATCAATTTACATGAACTGAAGAACTGGCACGTGCTTGCAGAGGAAAGTGGAATTAAACGGGTTAAACGCTACCGAAGCCTCTTTCTGGAATTTAATGATATATGGGGGGAGCTGAAAAAACTGGCGCCGTGTATAAGCCTGACACGTCAAAAACTTATTCAGAGTAATCTTCGCCTTGTGGTGAGCATCTGCAGGCATTATCGTAACCGTGCAGTTTCCTTTCGTGATCTTATCCAGGAAGGAAATCTTGGCCTTATTAAAGCCGTTGAAAAATTTGACTATAAAAAAGGCTTTCGGCTCAACACGTATGCCTCCTGGTGGATACGCGAAAGCATCAACCGGGCCATTGAGGAAAAAAGCAGAGTCATCCGTATTCCGGTGTACGTTAATGAAAAGTTTTACAAGATAAAAAAAGCGGCACGGGATCTTCTGCGGGATGAAGGCCGCGAGTTATCGGTGATTGAGCTTGCGGGCAAACTAAGGATGTCTCCTCTGGAGGTAGCAAAGATCATGACGGCTTTCAAGGAGCCGGTATCTCTGGAAACATCGCTGGTTGACGATATAGATCCTCTTGAAAATTTTCTTTCCGATGACCGCCCGTCTCCAGTCGATACTATCTGCGATGAGATCATCAAGGACAGCGCCGCCAGGATTATCGAGTCGCTGCCGCCGCGTGAAGCCGAAATTTTAAGGCTGCGCTTCGGTCTTGGTGATTCCGGGGAGAAAACCCTTGAAGAGGTGGGTGAACAATTTAAGGTTTCTCGTGAACGGGTCCGACAGCTCGAAAATAAAGCGCTACGCAAACTCAGAAAAAACAAGGAGCTGAAAACGCTTCTGTCGCTTTTGACAAATGATTGATCCCCCTGGGGTATAAAAAGAGAAACTCCCTGGCGAGGGGGGGGTGCCAGGGAGTTTAAGAGGGGTAAAGAAGGTAAGAAATACCTTTAACTTATGTATAACACACGCTTGGATATCTGCAAGGGCGGGAAGAAAAAAATTCAGTATTTTTTATTCATCCCCGTTTTCCATATCCGACATTGCAATATCCCTGTACATCAGATTGTCCTCGAAAGGTTCTTCCGTTAATACAGTTCTTTTTTCATGGTCCGATTGACAGTTTATGCAAAATTGAGCAAAAGGAATTATTTTAAGTCTTTTTTTGTTTATTTCTTCGCCGCACTCTTCGCATAAGCCGTAGGTGCCGTCCTCAATTTTTTCGATGGCAGCATTAAGGGCATTCAGCTTTGCACGCTCACGTTCACCGAGCGTGTAGACCATCTGACGGTCTTTTTCTATATCAACATCATCATAGAAATCACCGACTTCACGATCGCCCGGATTGCGTTCGGTCTTTAATTTGGCTCCCATTTCATTTAAGATCGTTTCGCGGAGTTTCAAAAGATCTTTGAGGAAAGTTTCGTAGCCCTTCATTTTTTCCATTCCTTATAATAGTTATTATGAAAACGGAAGGTGATGTATAATACCAATGCTGCTTTTTGTCAACATGATTGTGAGTCTTTTTTATAGTGCTTGTTTTTGTGCCTTTCCTTGAGTATGTTAGACGCTTATTGTGAATAATTTTAACAGCATATATGCAGTGTAGGTTTTATGCCCAGCAGGAAGGATCTTGTAGCGCTGTCGATTCAGGAGATTGAGCAGTTTGCCGGTGTGCAGGGTCTTGAGCCCTACCGCGCCCGCCAGATGTCTCAGTGGATATTTCAGAAACATGTAGACGATATTGGCCTGATGACCAATCTTTCAAAAGAGCTACGCACTCGACTTGAGAAGGTGGCGTTTATAAGCTCTTTTACCCCGGAGCGGATTGACTCATCAAAAGATGGCTCCATGAAATATCTTTTCAGGACGGCAGATGGTTTGGGCCTTGAGAGCGTACTGATACCCGAGCCGGGTCATGTAACCCTTTGTATATCAACACAAATAGGCTGCCCCATGGGTTGCCGGTTCTGCCATACAGGCCGCGAGGGGCTTGTGCGCAATCTGACGGTAGCCGAGATTTTAAATCAGGTCCGCACCATCATGCGGCTGGTGCCGTTCGGCGAATCGATGCCAAATCTGGTTTTCATGGGTATGGGTGAGCCTCTGGCTAATTATGATAATACGGTCCGGGCCATCCGCATGCTTTTAAGCCCCTGGGGCTTAAATTTTTCCCACCGCCGCATCACTGTTTCTACTGCGGGCCTTGTGCCTCAGATGAAGAGGCTGGGAGAGG
>CAIWCT010000152.1 GCA_903911225.1 uncultured delta proteobacterium | reverse complement strand
CCCGCCGGGCCGCAAGATATTTTATAGCAGCATCAAAGGCCGCCCCCAAAACCCCACTCCATATCTTGCGCCCACAATTGCCTTGACACACAATTGCCCTCGTCCTATATTCACCCCATATCGTAGCAAGTTCCTATCAGTGGCTATAGATTATTGTTCAATGCTCTAAACAGTCAAACAAGGAGAACGTGATGAGCCCGCATGATGGAATGATGAAGCTGATTGGCGTGATTTGCGCCCTGGCACTTCTGCTGCCACTTTCCGGATGTGTCGATGAATGGCCCATTGCCAAGGATGTCTACACGACGGCCGAACAGCAGGTGATCCCCGTGCCCGTGCCTGCGGGCACGAAGCAAATAGCCCCGGCAGAGGTATCGCAGTACAAGACGCTCGGTTACGGCGCCTGGACCGCGGGGCCCGGCACGAATTACAGCCTCGATCCGAAGAACCCGCGTCCGTACGACAAACGCGTCGAACTCGCACCCGGCCATACGGACGCAACTGGCGCCGCACGGCTCTTGTCGTTCTTTTCCATAACCGACATTCATATCACCGACAAGGAATCCCCGGGGCTGGCGATGTACGTCGGCTCAAGCGTGGAATATGGCGCGTCGCCCCAATTCCAGGCGTACTATTCGCCAACCGTTCTCGCAACAACCCAGGTGCTCGACGCCGCCATCCAGACGGTCAACGCGCTGCACAAAAGAACGCCCTTCGATTTCGGCATCTCTCTGGGCGATGACACCAACTGCACCCAGTATAACGAGCTACGATGGTTTATCGACGTCCTTGACGGCAAGGTCATCACCCCCAGTTCCGGCGCCCATGACGGGGCCGATAAAATTGATTATCAGAAACCGTTCAAGGCGGCCGGACTCGACAAGGCAATCCCCTGGTATCAGACCCTTGGCAACCACGACCAGTTCTGGCAGGGTGGGGCCCTTGAGAACGTAAAAACCATGCAGGCCCATATCGGAAACACCGTTTTCAACATGGATATCAACAATCTTGCGATGCCGGCCAGCGTGGACACCTATGGCACCTATATGGGCGTGGTCGACGGCTCGACCCCTTACGGGGATGTCATCAAGACCGGGCTGGAGGAGACCTATGAGGTACCCCCGACCGTCGTTGCCGACCCGGACCGGCACTCGCTCGCGACGTTCGAATCCTCAAGCCTCAATTGGATGAGTGAGTTCTTCAAAACCACCTCGAAGCCCGTCGGTCACGGCTTCAGCCAGGCCAACCTCGACGCCGACTTCGCCAGCTACAGCTTCGAGCCGAAGTCGGGCATACCGCTCAAGATCATCGTGCTCGATGACACCTGCAAGGGAGAGGGGCAGCCCAACTTTGCCGCCGGCTGTCTCGACAACGCACGGAGCACCTGGCTCAAGAACGAACTCGCCGAGGGCCAGAACAACGGCAAGCTCATGATCATTGCCGCGCACATCCCGCTCCTGCCGCAAACGAGCATAACCGACACGACGATCGTCCCACTTTCCGTAATGAATGACACGCAATTGCTCTCTGACCTCCACGCCTATCCGAATCTCCTGCTGTGGATCTCGGGACATCGTCATGTAAGCGTGGTGACGCCCCAGCCGTCAGCGGATCCCAGCGCCCCTGAACAGGGCTTCTGGGAAGTCGAGACCTCCTCGCTTCGTGACTTTCCCCAGCAGTTCCGAACCTTCGATATCCGCCGCAATACCGACAATACCATTTCAATATTCGTGACCAATGTCGATCCCGCGGTTCGGGAAGGATCGCCCGCAGCCAAATCGCGGGCCTACGGCATCGGCGTCAAGGAGATTTTTGGGGCATACCCCTACTTTTCGCCGGGAGATCCAACCTCAGAGGCCTACAACGCAGAACTGGTGAAAGTCCTGACCCCGCAAATGCAGACGATCATCGCCACCTGCGGAACGCCCCTGGAGTAGACGACCCTCAACCACAATGGGGGTGCATGAAGCGAAACGGGAGGTTAAAGGGTGCAACAGCGCCCTTTAACCTTTATCCAGTGAATTTGCCGCACCAGGAAGGCGACTAGAGCATTTCACTTTATTCTGTAGCCGCTTGCGCCGGAGAACTTTTGATTCGTAAGCCGTGCGGTTCGAGCCATTGGCCTGTGTACGCTGGCTTGCGTATCTTGCGAGAATATAGCACGGGGTCACTACCTGTACTGTGCAACTTATTTTTTTTGAAATCATTTATAAAAAAATCCGTCGCTCCCGCGAAAGCGGGAGTCCAATTTTTAGGCGTTTCATGTATTCCTGCTTTCGCAGGAATGACGTTCCCTGAGATCCTTTTTATTAAGTTGCAAAGTACAGATACTTGAGAACTACCTTTACCGGCCCAGCAGCAGCTTGAGAATTTCCAGATTGGTATGCTCGTTTGTTGCATCAACTTGTTCGGCAGGCTTCGAGTAGGCGGTGTAGCCGGCGGGATGGTCAAGGCGGGAGCAGAAGGATTTTACGGCACCCTCCACCACGGGCTCTGAGTATTCCCCGGTAATATCAAGCCCCACAATCTCCATTTTTTCCTGTACTACCTTCAGCAGCTGCAGCAGTTCGGCAAGAGAGAAGCGCCCTGCCTCCCAGTTGGTCAAAGCATGCTCCGGGCGCAGGCAGTCTTTATCGATACTAACATAGGCTTTCCTGCTTTGGCAGCGCTGCAGCACCCGCCCTATAAAATCCGCCCTATTCCGGCCCTGCAGTTCAGCCCAGGTAATTTCAGAAAAAAGCTTCCCGCGGCTGACCGCCAGGGAGCTGTTGGCTGGCACATTTCTACACAGCACCCGTGTCGGCCCATGCTGATAGGGGTATATTTCCAGCCGGTCGTCTTTCAGGGCCTGCAGATTGCCCGTATGTATCGCCGGGCTTGCAAGATCATCGGAGGAGGGACCGATAAGAAGAACTTTGTTGACATTGTGCAGGCCGAGCGTCCGTGTTACCCAGGAGCCGCAGCCCAGGCGCGGCGGCAGAATGTCCCAGTCAGGGTGAAAGTCAAACACGATAAGCGTCAGGGGCTCTGCAAACTGGCTTACGAGCAGATGTGCTATGTGATGAAAATCGCCCGAACCATATAAAGTTATTGCATGCTTTGCCGCGGGATCGAGGCGCCCTTGAATTGCCGCCGCTGTTTTTTTGTTTGCCCAGAGCCGGGCCGACGGGCCGATTTCCGTAAGGTCGACAATATCGGGCCGGTAGCGCTCGATCAAAGTTTTCTGCCGGGTGAGGCTGCTGTCACAATCAAGTATGCGGACGGTTTTTAAAAGCATGGACTCAGTTTGGTGGATTCGCCCTCAGGTATTCGCCTATGGCAGGCAAACGTGCTCGTAGGGCGGGTTAAGCGAAGCGAACCCACCATGTTTTGTCGGGCTTACTCCACCCTACGAAACCGCTTCTGACTGATTTAAATATTTAAAAACTTTGCCAGCACCTGCAGGAACCGGTTCACGATACCGCTGGTGTGCCGCACATAAGCATATAGCGGCACGAGCCTGCAGCCCAGCCGCGTTTTAGGCTCATAATCGGTTTGCCCGACCTGATATCTCTTGATACCATTATCGATGCACCACTGAACATTCACGCACCAGCTCACAAAATAAAGGCTGTACTGCCGGGCTATAGCATAATCAAAGCCGATAAATTTGTCGATAAGCAGGTCGCCGTGGACAAAGCAGAGGTTAAAGGCCGCAAGCTTTCCGTTGATAAAGTACAGAAAATACCGGCACCCGGTGCCCGCGTTTTCGGCGGCCTTTAGAAAAAACTCCTTTGTCAGCTTTTCAAATTTAGTCGCCCCGGCAGTATACGTGTTCAAATAAAGCCGGTAGATATCCTCAATGCTATCATCAACGCGCTCCACAACCTTTGTCGTGAGCTCGCCTGAGTCACAGGCTTTTTTAAGCTTGCGGCGCAGGTCTTTTCGCGTTCCGTTGCCGAGGCTTGCCAGATAATCGTCAAATGTTGCATAAGGCAGGTCGATGATCATCAGCGTTATAGACCAACCCGAAGTAGTAAAACACATATTGCAGCACCTGGGGCTGTGGGAGATGCAAAAACGGCCACCGCCAAAGATCAAATCGCCGCAATTAGACAATTATGCGGCAGAACAAATCCCCTCATATGACAACGTTGATCCCGATTACCCTTTTGAAGCCTATTTATAATTGTAAGGACTTAAAATTTTAAGCCCCTACGGAATCGGAACGGTCGGGCTGCGCACAAAAGCAGCCTTTCGGGTTAACATAACACCTCATATCAGACCGCCCGCCGGGCCGCAAGATATTTTATAGCAGCATCAAAGGCCGCCCCCAAAACCCCACTCCATATCTTGCGCCCACAATTGCCTTGACACACAATTGCCCTCGTCCTATATTCACCCCATATCGTAGCAAGTTCCTATCAGT
>CAIWCT010000151.1 GCA_903911225.1 uncultured delta proteobacterium | reverse complement strand
GGGAGAGGATTAGAGGTGAGGGGGCATTTTTTATCACCCCTCATCCCGACCTTCTCCCGCAAGGGGAGAAGGAGCTCTTAATTCACACGTATTGGAATTAAGCCCCCGGTTACTTTTTCTTAAATTTCAGCTTTTAGAAACAATGAAGTCGATTGGCCAATTACTTGTTTTTAACTAGTAATATATAATCTTATATACGTATTAAATGTTTTTTATCAAAAAACCCCTTGACAATTCATTCTTTTAACATTAAAGAAAGTTATAGGATCAAAAGTTGAAAGGTAAGGCAATCTAAATTTAACTTTACTGACCAGTCGGTTTACTATTTAAAATATTGAACAACTTAAGCGAGGCTAATTAAAGCCCTAGAATGGAGGTAAATTACCAGCAGTATAAACCAACCATTATCCGATATATATATATAGGATAAACGGGATGGGAGGCTTGCTTAATGACGGACTTATTTGTCAGTCATTAAAGATGTAGAACATGAAGATACTAGTGCAATAAGTTTTAATTTTCGCCATCATAATGCTGATTTTCCCAACAGATTTTTTATAATAACTTTAAAAGGGAGGATTTATGAGCAAGAAATTATTTTCACTAGTCCTGGCAATATTTTTAGTTTTCAGCGCGTTGAGCGTAAGGGCATACGCCGGCTATGTAACCGGTACAAACACGCCATTTTATGAAGACGCGACAAAAACACAGGTTTATATTTCTACTTCTACAAAAACTTCAAAGGGAACCGTTGTCATCCTGCATGGCATGATACTGGCTGTTCCCGACATATATCAAAATCTTATTAACGATCTGACCAACAGGGGCTATGACGTAATATTCCCCCAGTACCAGGAAGCCGGTTTTGCCATCATCTCCAGCATGGGACTGCTAGCCTTGCTGGGCGGCGACAGCCCGAGCCACATTCAATGGACCAAGAATGCCATTAAGGGTATCAACTGGGCGCTGCCGGCAATTATACCCTACTGGTATAACTGGTACACCCCTGTAATCAGAAAACCGAGCCAAAACCTGTATATATTCGCCCATTCAATAGGCGGCGCTATCGGTTATAATATTCCGCTTTACAGCTCAGATCTGAAATCGAAAATAAAGGGCATTGTCCTTGCAAATTCCGTTGTTGATCCCACAGCTTTGACCGCAGGCACTCTGCCCGCGGGAATTTCAATGCCTCCAATCGAACTTATCAATGTTGCCGCAGCAGGCGCCCAGATAAATGTTCCTCTTCTTTATCTCAATGGAAGTCAGGATGCATGGGCAAACGATGCCCAGGCTGCCATTTTCATGAGCAATGCCGCTACTGCCAACAAGAAAAAACTGAAAGCAATCAGCGCCGATGCCGACCACATGGCGCCGGCTACCAATCAGGGCCCGTTATTTGACATATTGAGCTGGACAGGGCTCACCCAGTCAATGCTCGGGGGCGATGCTGAATGGAACACAATGGATACCGCTTTCTATGTGCCGGCAATCCTGCACCTGATAAACGGAAATCCAGCTACAACCTTTAATCCGGCAGTCGTCTGGCAATAAGACGAGATCCGGGATATAAACACCGGGAGAAGATCTTCCTACACGGGAGATCTTCTCTTTTTTTATCCGTTATTGATTTAGAGAATGAAAAAGGATTCCGGACAGGCCGGAATGATGAAATCATAAAAAAAGCGGGGGCAGTTGTATGCTGCTCCCGCTTTTTTTATTTGCATACACATTTTACCGCATCATATGGATGGTGCCGGTGCAGTTGTCCACGGTTACCGTATAGTCACCCTTATCAAGCCGGCTGCCGTCGATGCGCACTTTCAAAAACATGAAGCGCTTTAAAAACACCTGCGTGTCCAGGATCTCAATTGCCCCGGTGTTCCAGGAAACAGGCGTGTTTTTGTCATAGTCCTCCTCCTTGGCGCCGATGACCAGCAGGCGCCGGGTTGCTTCCCTCTCGCCGATGAGCCAGCCGATGCGCTTGGGGAACACCCGCACGGTGCACTCCGTACAGCTTTCATGCACTGCGGGGTTATCATCATCGCAGTCCGGGCCTGCTGCGCATCCGTCGCCATAGCCATCGCCATCATCGTCGGTGCAGGCAACCGGCGCGGTTGTCGTTGTGGTTGGCTGCGCAATATTAATCAAATTGAATACCGGGTTGCCTGATATCCCCGCGGCAGTTGCCGTGACGGCGTATGAACCAGTTGTGCCGTTGGCCGTGGCTGTTGCGCTTGCCATGCCGCGTGAAATCGTGGCCGGGCTGTCCGTGATAACAGCGCTCGCGCCACTTGCAGGTGGCAGGAATGTGACCTGCCCGCCATCCACCGGCTCGCTGGCATTGTCTGCGGTTACGGTTAAGCTGAGCGGATCGGCAAATGGAGCGCCTACTTGCGCGCTTTGATTATCGCCGACCGATATAGAAAGCGTAAATCCCCGTGACTCGAAGGCGCCTATATCGCAGGCCGCGCCCTGCGATCGCGCTATGCCGCGTTGATCGGTTGCTGCGCATAAGGTGTCATTGCCCGAGTCTAGTGCCGCCGAGCCCGGCAGCAGAGGCATGGTCTGCGTGGGGCCGCCGTAATCGCCCAGCGTTCCAAGCAGGATGGAAGATGAATTGGTAAAAGCAGCGCCGCAGGTGGTGTCGCTGGCCAGGTTGTCGGCGCCGTTGAGAACGCTACTACTGCCATCATAGCTAGTGTTACTGCAGTTGCCCCCACCGCTGCCCGCAATGATGCTGTTTATCATCGTCAGCGCGGAATTACCGTTGGAGTTGCTATCGTTGTTGAGGCCGCCTCCGCCGTCCCGCTCTGCGCTATTTCCAAAGAAAGTGCTGTTGGTCACCGTAGCCGTGGCACAATAGTTAGAGAAACCGCCGCCGCTCACGTATGCGCTGTTGCCGGAGAAAGTGACGTTAGTCACGTTCGCTGTGCCGAACCCGTTGCGGATGCCGCCGCCCCAGTAGCCTGCATTATTGCCGGAGAAAGTGCTGCTGGAGATATTTAATATGCCCTGGCTGTAAAGGCCGGCGCCATAGTATGTGCCGCCATTGCCGGAGAAGGTGCTGCCCGTCACCGTCGCAGTGCTCCAGTTGCAGATGCCGCCGCCACAGAGACTTGCGCTGTTGCCCGAAAAAGTGCTGTCGGTCACAGTAAGCGGTCCCAGACTGACAACACCGCCGCCATAGTTGTTTGCGCTGTTGCCTGAGAAGAGGACATTGGTCAGATTCACCGTGCCATAGTCATTGTAGAGGCCGCCGCCATCGCATCCATTGCATCTTCCGTTTGCCACGGTGATGCTTAGCAAGCTGAAGGTGACCCCGGAATTGACGTACAACACGCGTCCGGCATTGTTGCCGCTAAGCGTCACGCTGTGGCCCCCGCCGTCAATAGTAAGGTTCTTGCTGATTGTGAGCTCGCTTGCAAGCACGATGGTGAAATTATCGCTAAAGGTAATTGTAGCGTTGTCGCACACATCAGCAATCGCCCGGCGCAGGGTACCTGCGCCACTGTCGGCATTGCTGGTGACCGTGGCCGTGGAGAAACATACCGTAACGGTTTGCGGAGAGCCGTAAACAGCCGACACATTGCCGGCATAATCCTTTGCCCAGGGATAGAGGGTATACGAACCGGCGCTCCCCACCGTATAGGTTGCGGGAGCTGTGCCTGACCACCTGCTATCGCTTTGTGCAGGCGGTTCGGTTGATTCCGTTATCAGGTACCCGCCGATGAGGCCGCTATTGTCCGATGCTGTAAACGCCGTAATCGTGACTGCAAGGGTATGAGCCACAGGCTCCACCGTAAACGTATCAACCACCGGTTTGACGGTCTCATAGGTCCGCTGGAAGTAGTTGGAAGCCGTGTTGCCGTTGCCGGCAGCGTCAAAGGCAACGCCCCCGGCAATAGTGGCCGTAAACGCTCCCGAATGGCTCGGCGCCAGCGTAAAGCTGTAGCTTGCCCCGCTGCCGCTGAAATTGCCGACCGTGGCATTGCCCGGCTCAATGTCATCCACGGTAAAGCCCGTCACGCTCTCGCTGAACGTGACGATCACGGTGATCGGGTTCTGGTTGGTCGGGTCGAACGTTGTGGAGCTCAGGCTCACCGTCGGCGCGGTCGCATCAACCGTCCAGGTATAGCTGGCGGGCGTGGCATCCCTGTTGTCGTCAGCATCGACGGCCCGAACCTGAAAGGTGTGGCTGCCGCCGCTCAGGCCGCTGTAATTCTTGGGGCTTGTGCATGATGAGAATCCTTCGCTGTCCAACCGGCATTCAAAACCAAGCGGCGCAACCCCATCCGAGCCGCTGAACTTAAAGGTGGGCGCCGCGGTTGAGGGATCGGACGGTTGTCCGGTAATGGTCGTATCCGGCAGGGTAACATTGGTCAGACTGAAATTGGCGCTGCCTATGCCGGTAGCTTCGGCAGTGACTATATACGAACCCGTCAGTCCATTGGCCGTTACTGTTGCTGATGCAATTCCCTGGGTATCTGTCGTTGCGGTAAAGGCTGTCTGCGTGAGGCTTGCGCCGCTTGCGGGCGCGGTGTACGAGACCAGGGCGCCAGGCAGGGGGCTGCCGCCAATTTCACTCGCGATCACGCTGAGCTGATTTGCGAAGGCGGTATTTATGACGGCGCTTTGATTGTCTCCGCCGGTTTTTGTCAGCGTAAAGCCCTGCGACTCGTAGGCGCCGCTGTCGCATGTTGAGCCGCGTATAATGCCGCGCTGGTCAGTGGCAGGGCAGTTTGAGCTTGCCGCATCGATGGCCGCACTGCCGGGCAGCAGCCGCATGGTGGGGGTATCGCCGCCATAATCGCCCAGCGTGCCGAGCAGCGGGTTGGCATTGGCGCCCGGGCAGGTGGTATCGCCCCAGCGGACATTGCCGCCGCCGTCGGTGGTGCTTCCGCCATCGGAGAAGTCGCTGTCGCAAGCGTTGACGCTTGTTGCGCCTTTGACAAAGAGGTTGTTCCTGAGCATCACCGTGCCCCAGGTATTCAATAGTGTACTGCCATATGCGTCTGCCGAATTGCCGGTGAACGTGTTATTGGTCAGTATTGCGCTGCCATAAAAAAGCTCGATGGCGCCGGCGTAAGCAGTAGCGTGGTTGCCAGTAAAGGTGCTGTTGGTGACCGTCAGGGGGTTGCCATAATAGCTGTAGATGGCTCCACCTTCGAAACCGCCATCGTTGTTCGAGAAAGTACTGTTTAATACCGTCGCGGTTGTGAGATAATCCAGCATCAAACCTCCGCCGCACGAGACTGCCTGGCCAGCGCACGCGTTGACTGTGCTTGCGCCATTCACGATGTTGAGATGGTCTATGGTAAGATTTCCGCTACTGGCGGTGTCGTAGTCGCCGACGTGGAAGACGCGGACGGCATTGTTGCCGCTGATGGTGATAGTATGTCCCGCGCCGGTAATCGTGACGGTCTTGTTGACGATTGCCAATTGACTGGCAAGCGTGATGGTGTAGTCGTTGTCGAAGGTGATCGTGCCTCCCGAGCAGACATTCGTGATTGCCTGGCGGAGGCTTCCGGCTCCGCTGTCGGCATTGTTCGTAACCGTAATCGCCGATGAGCAAACCGCATGTGCGGGTGTGACCCCCGAAGCGCCGGCCAGCAGGGTACAAAAAATAAGCAGCCTGAACAAACGAAATACGAAAGCAGAGATTTTTGCAGACATTCGATCCTCCCCGGAAAAATGATGAGCATTGACGCTCTTTTAGTTTGTGCCTGAAAGAAGCAAAAGGGGGCAGGCCTGCACATCGTGCAAACCGAGCCCCCTTTTTATTCCTTCTAACAACTAACGCAACAACGAACACCCTGCAGGCAGGGCGTTCTGCGGCGGCGAACCAGAATAGCTTACCATTTTTTCACTTTTTATGCCATAAACCCGGAAAGGAATTCGGTACGAGGGGGAGACCAGGGGAACTTGAAAGTGTGCTTCACACCGATGGTTAAAGCTTGAAAAGGCTTGTGTTGAATTTTGATGTGAAGGTTTTTCTTTACGAAAAGACGAGTTTGCAACACGCCAACGTAATAAAAAGATACTATGTGCTATAATGTATACTGGAA
The DNA here is from genome assembly GCA_903911225.1 of uncultured delta proteobacterium. GTDB lineage: Bacteria > Desulfobacterota > WTBG01 > CAIYCZ01 > CAIRTM01 > CAIWCT01. The sequence continues at coordinate 4,274 of CAIWCT010000151.1, read as the reverse complement.
CAAATAAAAAGGGCGGATCAACGAAATGCGTCTGCCTCAATATGAGCTATTGTGGACCCGCCGGGAACCCGGGCGGAAAACGAAAAAACTTCAGCCTGTTGTATCGGGAGAACCCGGTCTAACAAAAAGGTGCGATCATGAAAAAAATATCAGCTTCCGTATTCCTGCTCTTAGTGTTTATGGCAGCCGTGGCATTGCCGGGCTGTAAAGAGAAACCCACGTATCCTATCTCCACGGATGTCAAAACAACACGCGAGAGAACAGTGCGTGCCGTCGCACTGTCCGACAACACAACCCAACTGACCATCGATCAGGTGGAGCAATACGCGGCAAATGGCTACAGCTCCTGGATGTACGGAGATCCTGTAGACTATGGCCCTCTTACGCCGGACAATTCCGATGTGGGAACATACACCACCGGCGAAACTCTTTTGACCTTCTTCACCATGAGCGACATCCATATCGTTGATAAAGAATCCCCGTCCCAGGCGATCTTCGGCGCCATGAGCACGAATCCGGCTGTGCCCCCTCCCGGCTTTGGAAACGTCAACACCTCGGCCTATTCACCGATCATGCTCTCTACCACCCATGTGCTTGACGCTGCGGTGCAGACGATCAACGCCCTCAACAAAAACGCGCCCTTCGATTTCGGCATATCCCTGGGCGATGATGCAAACAGCGACCAGTATAATGAACTCAGATGGTTTATCGACGTCATGGACGGAAAGATTATCACACCAAGCTCGGGAGCGCACCGGGGGGCGGACTCAATTGATTACCAGAAGCCCTATCGGGCAGCCGGGCTCGACAAGTCGATTCCCTGGTACCAGACGTTGGGCAACCATGACCAGCACTGGTGCGGCACCCTGCTTGTGAACGATTATGACCGAAGGATACTTGTCGGCAACACCGTTATAGACATGGCCCTGGCGGGCGTAAGTGCGTTCCCCTCATTTGAAGGCCATGGGTACTACATGGGCGTCATTGACGGCGCTACTGTGTACGGAACCATTATGGGCTATGGAAATGACACGACCATGGCGCCGCCGGTCATAGCAGCCGACGCTCGACGCCATGCCCTGGCTACAGAGACGTCCACCACCCTGAACTGGATGAAAGAATTTTTCAAGACCACATCGCAACCGAAAGGGCATGGATTCACGAAGTGTAACCTCGATAACGACTTCGCCTCCTACAGCTTCGAGCCCAAGGCAAACCTGCCCCTCAAGGTCATCGTGCTCGATGACACGTGCAAGGAGAACCCGTACGCCGCGCAGAGTTCCTACGCACGGGCCTGTCTGGATCAGCCGCGATACGACTGGCTGATAAATGAACTGAACCAGGGCCAGATTGATGGTAAGCTCATGATCATAGCGGCGCATATCCCTGTAGGGCCTCAATCGAATATCCCTGATAATCCTGTCACGGCCCCTGCTGATAATCAGACTTTAGATAATCGGAAGATACTCCCGCTATTCCTCTCCACCGTTCATCTTGGTGAGGCTCCTCCGTATGAGCCGCTCACCCCCTATAACGTCGTAACCGATGAGATGCTGCTTGCAACGCTCCACAACTACCCCAACCTGATCCTGTGGATCGCGGGACATCGTCACATTAACACCGTCACCCCGCAGCCAGCGCCTGCCCCCAAAGGTCCGGAATGCGGTTTCTGGGAAGTTGAAACCTCATCACTGCGAGACTTCCCCCAGGAGTTTCGAACCTTTAAAATTGTGCGCAACAGCAACAATACGATTTCAATCTTCGTGACCGACGTAGACCCTGCGGTCCAGGACGACCCGGCGGTACAGCCCGGCTCGCCTGCGGCAAAATCACGCGGGTATGCCATCGGCGCAAACAGGATAGCAGCGGGTACTCCCAATGCCTTCACCGATACGACCTCGCATGTATACAATGCTGAGCTGGTGAAGCCTCTCAGCACTGAAATGCAGGCGATAATCGCCAATTATGGATCGCACATGAAGTAGGGGATACGTTCAGGACATTGGTAGCCAAAGGACCAACAAGGGGCCGTTGTTGATTTAGCTGCATTCGCCGCTTCATTATTGGTCCGTACCCGCACCCTGCAATCGGAGAACAGCCAGAGGGCATCCATGAATAAATCAATAAATCCATGAAGAAGCCGTATGTCTCACAAAGAGCCTTCTTGGCGCAATACCGGCCATTATCCTTGACACAGTCCAACCCACATTTTAATATTCTGCAATCCCACTTTAAGGCTCTATAACCATGAACATACTGGCGTATTTTCTATCCTGTTTCTTGATACTTGGCATCTCCTCCGAATGCTTTGGCGAAATGGAGGGCATGAAACAAAAAATTGAAGCTCTCCTCGCACAAAAAGAATTTTCCCATGTGCAGTTCGGCATTTCCATCACGGATGCAGGAGGAAAAAAACTTTTCTCATTCAATGAAAATGCAGGCCTCATTCCGGCGTCAAATCAAAAACTGCTGGTTGGCGCCTGCGGGCTTTTGCACTTCGGCCCTGACTACCGGTTTAAAACGCGCTTGTATAAAAAAGGGCTCATTGAAAACGGCATTTTGCGGGGGAATCTGGTGATCCGAGGCACCGGAGCAATTGAATTTACGGCACGGTATACCGATGATTTTGACAGAAAAAAAGAAATTCTGGGTGAGCATCTTGATGAATTCACCCGTAGAATAAAAAACGCCGGGATTACCCGCATTGAGGGAAATGTAGTCGTTGATGGAAGCGCCTGGAGCGACATGGCCTGCAATACAGAGTATCCGGCTGCCGGTTCGGTGACATTCAATGAAAATACCGTCGAAATACAGGTTGTACATACAAAAATAACTACAATTCCGGAACCGTTGTTTCACTTTGAGCTTCTTGCGCAGGGAAAAGCGGGACATCAGGAAAAAATTCCGGAGAACGGAAAGCCGACCGATAAAATACTCATCAATACCGCTGCCGACAGCACGAATTACTGGAGGCTCGATACGATATCCGCAGAAGACTATTACAAAAAAAACATAGTTCATGCTCTTGAGCAGCGCGGAATTAAAATTACCGGCAATGATGTAAGCAATGAAGCCGGGGAAGAACTGATTTTTGAACTGGAAGGGATACCGGTTTCCGAGTATGTGTACCGGATGTTTACGGACAGTGATAATGTGCGGGCGGAACTGCTTTTTTTGAATCTGGGCTACAGCCTGTACGGGAAGGCAAACTATGACAACGCACGTGCCGCCTGTAAAGCCCTGTTGAAGAAAAACGGCATTCTGCCGGATAACGGCAGTATCGCGGATGGCGCCGGACTGAGCCGTGAGAATAGAATCAGCGCGCAAAATCTTACACGGCTTCTCAGGTTTATGAATAAAAATAAAAACCGTGAGATCTTTAGAAATTCCCTGGCCGTTTCCGGCCTCACGGGTACGATTAAAGATAAATTTGACGCGCAGGAATTGACGGGCAGGATTCACGCGAAATCAGGAACGCTGGATGATGCTTTGACACTGTCCGGCTTTGCCCAGACTGAAAAGGGTGAGGCTGTGTTTTCTTTTCTTGCCAATCAAGTAGATGACAGAAAAAAGATTTGGAAATTATATGAAGAAATACTGCTCTGCCTTATGAAGGCGCACCCGCACCCTGTAAAATAAAAATCCAGGAAAATTATAATAATGAAGCAAAGGCTTTTAATTCTAATCGTCAGTCCCCTTATTTTTTTGCACTGTCCGTATTCCTGGTCTGCCGAACTTCTCCTTCTGGGTGACTGCAGGCAGGCATCCGCGAATGAAAACCACGTGCTGGCCGGAAAAATAATTAACGATGCCATCCAATATGTCCAGGACACCACCCAACCCCCGTCAGAACTGCAGGGGATAATTTTAACCGGTGACTATGTCTCAAACGGGAGCGACCCTGCAGGCTGGGAGACTTTTCGTACTGCTTATACCTCCACATTTACGTATCCGCTGTATCCATGTCCGGGCAATCATGATACTGAACTATTTGATCTGGCTTACAAGCGCTGGAACTATTATGAAACCTTTATGAAACCGCGCTGGTATTCGGTTGATATTGGCAACATCCATCTTGTTTCGCTGGATTCAAATGTATCCCGGAACCCGCTGTCACCAGTACTGGTGCTGCACATGTATGTAGATGGATTATGGGTATCATCTCAATAAATCGGGGAAAACACAGAAAAGCTGAGACCTATTAATTTTAGTCATAAACTGTTAAAATTTCTTTATCATGTTAGACAACCTTGACTTGAATGCCATACAAGACG
>CAIWCT010000150.1 GCA_903911225.1 uncultured delta proteobacterium | reverse complement strand
GAATGGTATCGTCCGGCATTGTGAATGCTGCCATGAATAATCAACCCCTCATACAGCTGGAGAATCTGTCGTTTTCCTACGACGGGCTCGCCGTTTTACAGGATGTGACATTTTCCATCCTCACAGGCGAGTTCATCTGCATGGTGGGCCCCAATGGCGGCGGCAAGACCACGCTATTGAAGCTCATTCTGGGGCTTCTGAAGCCGAAGGCGGGCACGGTGAGCGTTTTTGGCCTGCCGGCTGAGCAGGGGCGGCAGCATATCGGCTATGTGCCGCAGCATGCGCAGGTCGATCCGCAGTTCCCGGTCACAGCGCTCGACGTGGTGCTTATGGGCAGGCTCACCAGCAGCCGGCAGTCGGGGTTTTATACTGCTCGCGACAGGCAGGCTGCCCGCGACTCTCTCGGGCAGCTTGGCTTATCTGATTTTTCAGGGCGGCCGTTCTCTGCGCTCTCCGGCGGCCAGCGGCAGCGCGTGCTTATAGCCCGGGCGCTTGTAGGCGAGCCGGAGCTTTTGCTGCTTGACGAGCCCACATCGAGCCTTGACCTGCATGTTGAAAATGAATTCTACGAGCTGCTGAGCGATATAAACAAAAGGCTCACCATCGTGCTCGTATCCCATGATCTTGGTTTTGTAACCCCGTTTGCAACAAGCGTGATATGCGTTAAGCGCTTCGTGCAGATTCACCCGACAAGCGAGCTCAGCGGCGATCTCATCCGCGACATCTACGGCACCGATATGCTCATGGTGCGGCACGATCACCGCTGCGCCGAGAAAGGCCACGAATGTGGGAATTCCTGACAGCCGTCCGTGATTATCCTTTTATGCGCTATGCCCTTTCGGCAGGGCTGCTGGCAAGCTTTGCCTGCGGCGTAGTTGGCAGCTATGTGGTGGCCCGGCGCATCACCTATATTGCCGGCAGCATCGCCCACTGCGTGCTTGGCGGCATCGGGGCGGCGCGCTATTTTCAGGTCGTGCATGGCTGGCAGGGCTTCACCCCGCTTGTCGGCGCCGTGATTGCGGCCCTAGCCTCGGCCTTCATCATCGGCATCGTGAGCCTGCGGGCCAAGCAGCGCGAAGACACGGTCATCGGCGCTTTGTGGGCTATCGGCATGGCCGTCGGGGTGCTGTTCATCTCGCGCACGCCGGGCTATAATGAAGACCTCATGAGCTATCTGTTCGGCAATATCCTTATGGTGGGGCCGGCCGATCTGTGGATCATCCTTGGCCTTGACCTGCTGGTGGCAGCCGTGGTCGCCCTGTGCTACAACCAGCTCCTGTCGGTCTGCTTCGACGAGGAATTCGCCCGCATCCGGGGCGTGCGCGTCGAGCTGTACTATCTGTTGCTGCTGGGGCTTACGGCTCTGACCGTGGTGCTTCTTTCAACCGTTGTCGGGGTGCTCATGGTCATAGCGCTTCTCACCCTGCCGGTGGCGGTAGCAAATGTTTTTGTCAAGACCATGGGCCGCATCATGGCGCTGTCCGTGGTATTAAGCGCGCTGTTTACAACCGGCGGCCTTGCCATAAGCTACAGCCCCGATCTGCCCGCAGGAGCAACCATCATCATTATAGCGGGTATCGTTTACATAGGCACAGTTGCAGCCGCCGCCATCCGGTCGGGCATGCGCAAAGCCCCTGGCGACTAGCCGTACATTGATTAATTGCCCTGGCGATAAGAGTCACTAGCATGGCGAAGCGTCCCGTTCGATCATTTTGTAGACTGACTGGGCAAAGCGGAGCGTGCCCAGCGTTAATGCGATTGTATCCTGGAGATTGTCGGGCGCGTTTCACTTTGCCCAACCAGCTACCAACTTGGTCGCTTCAGCGGTAAACATCTTTACGATGCCCTACCTTTACCACCCAAACGGTAAGCTCTTCATCGTGAATAGAGTAGATGATCCTGTATTGTCCCTGCCGGATGCGATACCTTTCCTGTCCGGTAAGTTTTTCGTGGCCCGGGGGTTTCGGATCTTTTGCAAGCGCTTCAATGCGAGAGAGGATTTTCTGAAGGTCTTTTTTCGGTATTATGCGGAAGTCTTTTTCTACAGATTCTTTAAAATAGATTTTATATCCGGCCATTTTTTTTCAGCCTCTTGAGCATCGCTTCATAGCTGATTAAGGGCTCTTTGGCTCTTTTATCAAAGGCTGAAATATCTTCCGCATCCTCCGCTAGGGCCTCTTTGATGGCATCATTTACAAGCTTTGATAAGGACTGTGAAGTTTCAACCGCCTTTAGTCGAAGTGCTTTGTGTAATTCCGGATCTAAATATACAGTGGCGCGCGTTGTTGCAGCTGTTCCCATAGTATCACCTCCTTTGTTGCTGTGTTGTTATGTAACTATAGCATTAAAACGTTATAACAACAATAATTATCTTTTTAATAGAACGCCCGGGTTAGCCGCGTCCGAAGGCCGTCGGCTGCAAACCGCTTGTTGGACGACGACTTAATCATGCCCGACCTCACGACGTGGGCTCTTGCTTGATGCGTCCGGGTGGTGGATTTGCACGTCGATCTGCACTTTCGCGTGAGCAAGCACCACCATTGCTGCCGCAATCAGGCTAAGAAAAATGAAAAGGCATTCGAGCGGAATAAGCCAATGGAGCATCGTATTCTCGAGATGAGAGATGAAGACGGTCATCCCATGGCAGTTATACGCAATAACATGCTGCGTTTCCGGCATGGGTGTGCGCGGGTTGGAGCAGATGGTCGTCAATAGGATGGCCCACGCTGCCAGGATTGCAAGCGTGCAGGCGACGAAGAAGGCGAGCAACAGCTTCGAAAGTAGCTGGATTCGACGTGTCATGTGCTATTGCCTCTCTTCCTCTATCGTCCAACGCTTAAGGTCCCCTGCGCGCATAGCGCATCAAGAAATAAGGGACTGAGAAATAGGAAACAGTCACCTATTGATTGATGTCTTCCTGCTTTGTTTTTCGTGGCCTGCCAACGGGTAAAGCGCTGAGTCTCCGATCAAGCTGCCGTTCCAACTTTTTTATAAATATCGCCGATCCATAGGGTCTGCCGGTCATTGTATGCCTTCGAAGTGTTTCCGCATCTTCTTCGCCTGCTTCCCGCAAGACTTGCTTCCATTGACCGCCCTCCTCGACAAGCTTGTACCATGTCTGCATGTCTAGAAGTCCATCACGTGCTTTGCCTTCAATATGCGCCTTAGCGCTCGACCACAGGTACTGCTCCGGCTGTTTTACCTCTCCAATCCGAACAGGATTGCGTTCAATGTATCGCATTGCGCTTACCAGGTGCATCGCTTCGAGAATAACGGAGTAAAACCGGTTTTGCCAGAGATGGCCGCTGCGTTTGTACTTTTTGTTGAAGTACTGTGTGTATCTGTAATGTGTCTGGCCTATGGCCTTGGCAAGCAGCGCGCCTTCTTGTGGTATCACTACAAGATGCACGTGATTGGTCATAAGACAATATCCCAGAATCCTGACTTTGTATTTTTCAGCAAGTGATTTAAGGAATTCGAGATAGGACGACCTGTCCTCATCATCAAAAAAAATATCCTGACGATTATTGCCCCGCTGCGTGATATGGCAGGG
>CAIWCT010000149.1 GCA_903911225.1 uncultured delta proteobacterium | reverse complement strand
TCTGTATAGTCAGTATTTACATAATTTCAGCGTTTTTATAATTAATTTTTCCCTAATTTTCCTATTTCATATAAAATATCCTCTGACAAGAAAAAAAACGGGCTAGCAGGTATAATCTTGACCTTAAAATGTGAGGGGTGGTGGCGATATTTTTCGTAGGCTGGGAATTACAGTAATGATTATCGTTTGAAATTAAGAATTTTCTTCAGTGTGACGATTTGTGGATAACAGCAAGTTAGACGTAAACCTTAGCACTATCATGCTACTAAATATTACATTTTACGAAAACTATCTGAACGCTACGGAGCTGCCTGATAATCGGATAGACGTGCGAAAGATACCGCTCAGACGACTATACCGGATGGGGGGGGGTAGCATACAGGGTAGCACGCAAAAAAAGAGGGGTTAACAGAAATTGGCTAACCCCTTGATATAATTGGTAGCGGGGATAGGATTTGAACCTATGACCTTTGGGTTATGAGACAAGTGAAAAGGATATAGCATCATAAAGTCAATTTTATATATGTTTAATAATTTAGGGGTTTTTGGCATTTATAGCAACTTGCCATTAACCCCTATAAACTCATTTTGAATGTATTCCGTTAGAAATCCGTTAGAAGAAAGTGCTAAGGGTTGGACCGCACTGGAACCACCTCTATTCATCTCAGCAAGGAATCCCTTCCCGGTCAACACACCAAGGGGTAAGAAAGGACGTATGAATTATTTGCGCTGATAATATTTGATTTTACAAACACTATTAAATTAAGGCTCGTCACCTTTATTACATATAGCATTTACAAGTCATTAAATATAAAATAATAAAATAAATTGAATACTGTTAGCAATGAGCAATGCTGAGCGATCTTTTTTGATGCAGTTTTTTGTCATCTTCCACTGATGAGCTATCTGATAACATATTCAGAAAATAATATTTTGTCGATTTTGGATTAGGCTGGGTATAACAGATAAAAGTTTTACAGACTCATGTTGTTTTACAGGCCGCTTTCACGGATTATGGTTATCCAGGCTTGGCGGAATAATGCAAGGGCCGGTGATTGACGAGTTGCCTCAAGGTGAGCTACGCCCCGCAGGCGAACAGGGGGAACAATGCCGGGCGTACAGTCATCAAGCCTAACCCGATAGTGCGGTGAGACCGGCACCATTTCGTGCTGGCCATCCGTATGGGTGGGAATAGGGCCGCCGTAGAAGGAGGCAAGTGAAAAGTCGTCAAGCAAGGTTGTGCTAACCCGGTCTATTTCAGAAATCTTGCAGCTGAAGGCACCATATTCAATGGCATCAGGGATAAATCGCGCATTGCCGCCAATACTGATACGCTTAAGATCCATTTCTTCCAGATACACATCCACCCGGTTCCTGGTCAGGTCGGCAACACTGGCCACCCACTCACGTGCAGCCACCCAGCCACCCGGCATGATTTCATCGTTTTTATAAACCACAGTGCCGTTGAAAGGTGCCCGCAACTGTAGTCGAGCTTCTTCACCTTTAATACTCTGCAGAATACCAGTATCACCATGCAGCCGTTTCTGAAGCACTTTGCCCTGGCTTAGAAGCTCTTCGTTAAAGGCCTGCTGATTAAGCTGCCAGCGACTGAGCGACGCTGAAGGAGCAGATTCGGCCTTGCGTTGATCAATATCTGGTGATGTCAAACTGGCCAGCAGGTCTCCAGCCTTGACCATGGAATTTAGTGCTGTCTCAGGAGCCTCAACAAGCCTGCCCGGTGCTGGCGCCACCAGGCGCTGCTCTCTAGCTGCCCCAAGAATTGCCGGTGCTGACACTGAAGCCTGCCAGGGCAGTAGTAGCAACAGCAGACCAATCACCAGCAAAAAAAAGTGATCTGAATAATGCAGGCGCGGGAACAATCTCGCTGCGTCGCTCCCACCAGACCTTAATCTCACTAGTGATCGGCATGGTGACAAACCATATGATCTCCACCGCAAATAGCAGCATCCCCAATGCCTTAAAAAAGAAGTGATATACCAGAAGTGCGATCCCCAGAAAGAGAACTAGACGGTAGATCCAAACCGACAGGGAAAAGATGATTAAAAAACGGCGCAGGCCGGGGGTAACTGATTCCGGTTCAGGGTTGCCAAATCCGAATATCACTTCGCGCAGCCACCAGCGGCCAAAAGCAAAGGAGCGAGGATGTAAATTAGGAATAGAAAGCAGGTCGGCTAAGATAAAGTATCCGTCAAAACGCATAAAGGGAGAGGCGTTCAGGGCCAGGGTCATGACCCATGCCGTGGTGGCCAAAAAGAATGCCGCCCCTCTAGCCGAACCGTCCGGCAACAGCAGCCATGCCCATGTGGCAATCACAGCCAGTGCCAGTTCCGCTATTATTCCAGCACTGCCGATAATCAGTCTTTGTCTGCGGGATTGTAGCTTCCAAGCCTCATTGGTATCGGTGTACAGCATGGGAGTCATGACTAAAAAGGCAACCCCCATAGCAGGCACTTTGCATCCATAACGGTGCGATGCACAGGCATGTCCCAGTTCATGGATAATTTTGGCAAGCGGGATAGTAATTACCATAGTTATGATCCCTTCCAGACTTTTAAAAGTGGTAAAGTAGTGGATGAACTGATCCCAGTGTCGAGATACCAGCAGCAGTGCAGCTAGTGCCAGCAGCAACATGGACAGAGGGAAAAGCGGAGTAAAAAAGATTTTTGCAAGCGGGGCGATGGTCTCAAGAAAACGCTGGGGCCTTATCAAGGGAACACGAAAAAAAAGATAGTTTTTGATCAACCAGCGCCACCAAGTACTGCGCATTCTATCGCGAGCCGCCAGAATCCGCCTGGTAGTAACTGCACCCTGTGGTTCGGTCAGAAAGTGGGCTTCAAGAAAAGGCACTAGCGCTTCTATATCCTTGTCTTCAACGTTAAGAGTTGTTGCCTTGTTGACTGCTGAGATAATCGCCTCGGAAGTGCCCAGGTTCCAGCGTGAGAGGATCTCAAAGGCAGTCCACGTGATCAGGTAGAACTGATTGACTGCAGGATCGTGCAATGACCAGACCGGTGATCCGTCACGCTGGGGCGGAGCTGGAAACAGAGCCAGTTCCTGGCGCAGTGGTGGGAGTGTTTGGGCAGCTACCGTCATGGCTGAATCACCATCCCAAACGCTGACGCACGGCTGTCAGTGGACGTCTGAATATGGCATAGCCCAGAAACACCTTCTTACCATAGATCTTGGCAATACCGGAAAGTCCGATCCTGGGCAGATCCGAAGAATTGACAAAATCAGCTTTGAGACGGTAGCCAACCTGTCCTCCCGGCATTACCTCTGCCCGGAAGGCAGCTGTCGTAAGACGGGCCTCATGGGGGTGTTGGGGATCATTCGTCAAGTAGAGGGTAATCCTGGTACCAGGTTCCAGTGCAATGGCATCAGCAACCGGCAGCCTGATCAGAAGCTCTGCTTTCAGCGGATCAGCGATCAACAGTACCTTTTCACCAATGGTTACCCCTTTGCCGACCCAATCGGTAGGGTCACTAAAAATGGCAATACCGTCTCGTGGAGCAACAGACTCCATGCGCTGCAATAGTTTGCCAGTGCCAGAAAGATCTGCTGCCCGTTCTTCCATTCTACCCCGCCGGGGAGCCATTTCGGTCTTGCCGCGATCATCCTGCAAAGCCAGCACTGATGCCTGCCGGTATTCCTCTGCAGCCACCTCGTATGATTTGCGGGCGATACCCTGCCTTGATCGCAGTCCGGTTTTGTCCATGCTGAATAACACCTGTCCGGCTTTAACCGCCTGATTGGGTCTTATGTAAAACTGTTCAATTACCCCATCGAGGGGTGCGCGCACCAGAAAGGGGTCTTTGGCCGTTACCTCCGCCGGTGCCAGTACCGACAGATGGACCGGTATCAGCAACACTAGCAACAGAAATACTGCCAGAGCGACTTTAGCGTAGAGACTTCTGCCCGTTGAACGGAGTCGGTCTCGTATAGGAGCCTTGCGTTGATGCAGAGTCAAACCGTGGCTGAAGATTGAACCCAACTCTGCTGCCAATGCCAGTTCACCATCCTGCCAAGCCTCTTCCCGTGCAAGCATTAAAATACCAAAGAAACTGCCATCGGGCCTGATAAGCGGCAACGCCAGTCCACAAGCCGGCAGCCATTCATGCCAGTCGGCAGCAATAGCCTTGGGGAGCGTTGTAACAGCAATCGGAGTTGGTACTGCAGGGTAAAGCAAGGAAGGGAAAAGTTCAGAGAGCCATATAATGTAGGGAGAGTTGCGATCCGGCAAAGGCAGACCTGACAGTGCAACCACTCCTGATCCCGTCAGCCATAGGGCTGCCTGACGGTAATGGAGCAACTGCTTGGACTCATTAACAGCAATAAAAGAAGCTTCCTCAAGGGTGCGGGATGCACGAATTCGTTGCTGCAGCTGCAGGATTAGACTTAAGCCTAGTAGCTGACCGGACTGTTCAACACTCATTTACGTCTGCTCCCGCCAAAGGTAGCCCAACCGCTCATGCCGGGTAGCAGTTCAATCTGTCTGCCATCAATTTCACCGGCGATCACCGCTGTCTGGCTCAAGGCATCAATCTTTGCGCCAACCCTCACCACATGAGCAGGATAGCTGCGCCCCCCCATCTCTTCAATCTGTACGCTAAAACTGGTGCCAGTTTTCAACCAGGCAAGCAAACGTGAGGGAACTAGCATCTTAACCTCAAGACGACTGGTATCCACTATGTCAATTAAGGGTTTGCCAGGAGTCACATACTGGTAGGGATCAGCTTGCAGCTTGACCACTCTGCCGTCAAAAGGTGCCTTGATGCTGCATTTGGAAGCTGTGACCTTCATAACTATCAAATCAGCCTCAGCTTCTTTGGCCTTGGATCCTGACTGTACAAGCTCAAGGCTGCTCAGTGCGTTCAGTTCCGACAGCCGTTTGTTCACATTCAGCGTACTACGGGCTGATTCAGCAACCGCCTCAGCTTTGCGCAGTTGGGATTCAATAATTGAGCAATCAAACTGTACAAGTAGATCGCCCTTATTAAAAGCCGCGCCATCTTTTAGCGGCAGGCTTGATATATTGGCAGCTATCTCAGAGGCAATGGAGCTTTGTTGGTATGCTGTCAGTTGAACACGAAACCAGCCAGTTCCGCCATGTTGCTGGGCCATAACAGGCATTGCTGTTATGGCAAGAGTCAAAACTGTAATGAACCACCTCATGGGTCACCCTTTACTGTATAAGCTTCAAGTTTCTTCTTTTATTAAACTTTATCACTTTGCTTTTATGCTGTCAACTTTTGGAACCCCGATAGATTTGGGTGCAAGTTGCTACTCGGCAGCGATGTCAGACTCTACTGCTAGTTTTCCATCCGCCAGAGGTGGTGCTAACGGGGCGCCTGATCCTTCAGCAGCAGTTGCAGGCGTTGTGACAGTATCAGCTTTAGGAATATCTATCGCAAAAGAGCCAGCAGCATTTGCAGTTGGTGTTGGATCAATCCTCTTTTTAATCTCACGGGTCAGCGTCTTCAGGTCGTGGCCTGTAATGGTTTCTGGCAGTGGATCGTGACCAAGTGTTGAAGTCATCTGGCCATAGGCATTCTGCAGCGCCGCATAATTCTGGTAGCGGCGATAGTCGGCCATCAGTAATGAAGTAGCGGTCTTAATCTCATTTAGCCGACTCTCTGAACCACTTCTGGCCTGCTTGCTGATCTGATCATGAATCTTGAAATCAATTGTTAAGATCTGATCAGAAAGTTCATACTGACGCTTGCGACTGACAAAATCCTGATATGCCACATTTACCTGGGTTATGATTGCCATGCTTAAAGCCATACGCTGGGCCTTGGTAAGTTCGGTCTGGTTTTTTGCAATTTTGTACTGAGTTGGCCCGGAGAGCAGATTCAAGAAGTTCCAGGTCAGTCGAGCGCTTCCTTCAATCCATCTCTGATGTAATAAGAAGGAGTTGCTGTCAAAGTGGCCGCCAGCGGTCATCTCGATACCGGGTAACATTCGCAGAATGGTCTTTTTGACCTCGTGAGCGCTAACCCGCTCGTTGTAGTCAATTTCACGTAGTTCAGGACGCATAAGTAATGCTCGCTGCTCCATGACTTCAAGCGATTCATTTATTTCAGGCAGTGTCAGATTCCCCTGATTCACCAAAGTAAAATTCTGCCCAGTAGGCAGGTTGATCAAAGCAGCCAGACGAGGCTTGGCCTGGGCCAGTTCATCTCTGAACCCTTCCAGTTGCTTCATGATTTCAAGCAGGGTCTTTTTATAGGTTAAAGTCTCCATGGGGGGACGCAACTTTTCCTGCTCTATCCGGTTGATGTCCTGTAGTGCAACATTTACCTCTTTCAAAAGTGGGGCAAACTGATTTTCAAGCTGTTGTGCGCCCAGCGCCTGCCAATAGCCCTGGCGGATCTGCTGAAAAATGGAGTGTACAACTTTTCGACGACGCTCTGCCATGATATGGGAACGTTCTGCCTGCTGTTTAGCCTGAAAGTAGCTAATGCCAAAATCAAGGATATTCCAGGTCATGGTCAGGTCAGCTGTATAGTGACCCTTGTCTTGCGACGTTGATGGAGCCAGGGACTCCTGCCAAGTATAAACGTTTGTACTTGACGATGCACTATAACTGTCACGTTCTGAATAGCCGGCCGCAGCAACCAGGCGTGGCAGCATATCATACGTCATCAACTCTACCTGTTTCAGTGATAGTGCGTCCTCCAACAGTTTGACACGGTGATCAAGGTTATATTTAAGACCGCGGGCCAAAGCCTCCTCAAGTGGTAGTGCAGAAGTCAGTGGTTCCTGATCCTTGTACATGTTTATACTATCTTCCTTGATACGGGTTAAAAGGTCCTCGTGGGTAATCTGTGGTGTTTTTACTGCGCAACCAGAGGCTAGTGCAGCAATGGTTAAGAGTAAAATCAGTTTTTTTTGAATCTGCATGGTTCGTATGCTCCTTCTAATAATATAAACAGCCATGAACTGCAACTATTGCAACCTAACTGTGGCTCTCCGCAAGGCTTCCATTAGATTTTCGTTTCTGCCCCGCACCTGTTGGTGCATAAACTGATCAGACAGCGAAGACCTGCCATAGGCAGCATACTTTGTCTTTAGCTGTTGAGGTTTATCCTTGTCACGGTCTGTTGGTTTCTGTCTGTCAGAATCAATCCATTCAGCATTTGAATCGGTCTGGCGTTCTTTCAGGGTATGAGCGTCATTGGAATCCAGTTCGGTGATGTGCAGCAAAAACTGGGTAAAGGCCACATTGCCACGATCATCCCGAGCCATTACCTTGATATCCATGGTCCCGCCGGTACCTTTTGGAGGTTTACCTGAAAAACGTCCACTATCCGGGTCAAATGAAAGCCATTCAGGCAAAGGCCTGCCATCAGCAAGACTTGCTTCAAGGGTTACCCTAGCGCTACTGCTGCTGTGATGGAAGGTGCCTGTCGGTAGATTGAACGACGCTATTTCTTCTACCAGCACTTCCTGTGAAGACGGGGTTTTGATCAGATAGAGACCGTATTCGGAGTTATTGTCAGTAGCGCCATCTCCGTAAGAGACAACGCCGTTATCGGTAGAAGTACCAAGATAATCAGGGCTGAAGAAGGCATCTTTATCTGTGAGTTGCAATAAACGGTCAAAGGGTGTGAATACAGGATCAGTGAAGGTATAAGGTTTAGGAATAATTACAACAGGCGGATCCGCAATAGGTGACGGAGACCCAATCGGGGGCTTTACCGGTGGCGCAGGATATTCCGGGAGTGTCGTCGCAGGGATCGCTTTGGTGCCGGTCACAGTGATCGTCAGGGTGCTGGATGCGCTAAGACCGTTGCTGTCCAAATCAGTATAGTTAACGCTGGTAGTTCTGGACTCGCCCTGGAATAGGTCGTTGAAGGCGGTACCGGGGTTGAAAGTGTAAGAGCCATCGGAAGCTATGGTGAAGGTACCACCGCTGCTGCCGGCTATGTCTGCACCGATGTTGGCGGCTACACCGTTTACCTCGCTTACGGTGTGGGTATCGCTAGAATCAACATCGGTATCGTTAGCAAGGATACCGTTTCCAGCATTTACGGTAAGCGTGGTGTTTTCTGGCGTTGTTCCGGTATCAGCTACCACTATCGGGGCGTCATTTATCGGGGTTACAGTCACACTGACCGTTGCAGTCTCAGTGACACCGGTCGGACTGGTAACGGTATAG
>CAIWCT010000148.1 GCA_903911225.1 uncultured delta proteobacterium | reverse complement strand
ACTGCCTCTTTTCTTTTCATGAAAACACCCTGCCGTGGTATCTGCTGACAAGCGCCATCGGCAAACCTGTCGATCCGCCCAGAATCGGCCGCCTGCATCCCGGCTATGCACCCTATGGCATCTATAAATGCAAAAACGGCTATATCGTCATTGCGTGTCTTACCCAGCCCCGCTGGGAGGGCCTGGTGAAGGCTTTGGGCGATAAATACACATGGCTGCTTGACGAGCCCCGCGCAGCGACCGTTTCAACCCGCTGCACACAGGAAAATGCCCCTTTCATTCATCAGCTGGTTGAAGAATGGACCCTGTCGTGCGCATCGGCTGAAGAAGCTGAACAGCTACTGGAAAAGTATGAAGTGCCCTGCCTGCGCACGCGCACGATCAAGGAGCTTGCCGACACTGATGAGCATGTAAAAGCGCGTGAAATGATGGTCGAGATCGACCAGCCGTTCGTAGGAAAAATGAGAATGTACGGCAGCCCGCTGAAGATGTCCGAAACGCCCTGCGGCGTACGCGGTCATGGCCCTCTGCTGGGCGAGCATACACGGGAAGTACTCGGTGCGGTGCTCAACTATGGTAAAGAGCAGATAGACTCGCTCTATTCAGGCGGAGTTGTGTTTCAGGAGCCTGCCGTGGAAAGACTTGAAAAAAAATAAACTGCACATGCATGCAATAAAAAAAGGGATGGCGTGCACGCCATCCCTTTTTTTATTGCCGCAGCTGCATCTCAGGATGATGGGGTATTTTCTTCCTGTTTCGCTATCTGCTTCACAACATGTTTGCGCAGCAGATAGGCCTGCCGCGAGATCCGAAAAAGGTCCTGTTCCAGCATGTACAAATTTTCCAGCTGCATATTCTGGGCAATAGTTTTTATAGAACTGACCCCGCTTTCAATCGTTTCATGCTCCGGCTCGACATAGTGGCCCTTGTAGAAATACTCCAGCAGCGAGACAAGTTCGGGTGCGCATTTTTCTCCGCAGCTTTTGCAGACCAGCTGCTGGGTGTCGTTGAGAAAAAGGTCAAAGGGCCGCTGCGGCTCGGTTTTTTTTCCACACAGGGCGCACAGGCTGGCGGTCGTAGAACTGGCCGGTTTGATGGCAAGCTTAATATGTTCCATGCAAAATCCCCCTTTATTGTGATTACCTTTTCTCCTGTCTATCGGTACTGTACAACTTAACAAAAAGAACCTCATGGAACGACATTCCTGCGAAGCTTGTCCTTGACCATATCGGGGAGCAGGAATCCATAAAACGCCCAAAAACCGGACTCCCGCTTTCGCGGGAGCGAAGAATTGTTTTAAATGATTTCAAAAAAAATAAAGCTGCACAGCACAGCTATATTTTAGCATATATTATAAAAAGTGCAGCAATGCTGGCGGTAACTTTCCGGATGTGGCGGTGTTAAAAGATTAGAAGCGCTCTTTTGAGGTTTAATGAGTTACGGCGCGAAAACAAGCCTGGTCACGGATATTTTTGTATGAATGAAATATATGCCTGCATTGCTGCAGGATTGCGCGATGCGGGGCTGCCCGCAAGCACCTTTCTTGTTGAGCAGTATCTCGCGCGCAATGATTTTAAAGGACTTATTGCGCTACTGCGTCAGGCACAGGAAAAATGCAACATTACCCACTTGATGCCCGTATCATGCAGGGTTAACGGCTGAACAAAAAAAGAGATACGCCGTGGCGTATCTCTCCTGAAATTTCCGATTGTGCTGCGGCACAACTATTTAATTTTGCTTAAAACTCCACTCAGTGCCCTGGGGTGAATCTTTTAAAATAACACCTTTTTCTGCAAGGCTGTTGCGGATTTCATCAGATCGTGCCCAGTTCTTCTCCTTTCGAGCAAGCAAACGCTCGGCAATGAGCCCCTCTATCTCTTGCTTGCTTATGCCGTGCGAAGCACTGCCCATATTCTTCAAATTCTCAAAATACGCTGCCGGCGGATTCTCAAGAAGCCCGAAGACCTTGCCTGCATGGGCAAAAACTTTCTGCGCATCGCGGGCAATCGCTTCATCAAGGGTAAAGCCAGCATCTTTTTTACACCGGTCCACAATGCCGTTAAGCGTACGGGTAAGGCTGTATAGATGCCCAAGCGCGGCGGCCGTGTTAAAATCATCATCCATGGCTTCCGTAAACTTTCCAGGCAGGCCGCGCACTTCATCAAGCGCGGCCTGCTCGGCCGCTTCAAGCCCCCCACCTTCAGCCTTTGCCGCCTTCTTAATGGTGCGAAGATCAAGTAGCAGAGCATAAAACCGCTCGAGGCCTATTTTTGCCTCGGTGAGGTTCTGGTCGGAAAAATCAACCGGGCTTCGATAGTGATTGGACAGCAAAAAAAGCCGCACCACTTCAGGATGGTAGTTTTGCAGAACGTCGCGAATGGTCAAAAAATTCTTGAGCGACTTTGACATTTTCTCGTGGTTGATGTTCACAAATCCATTGTGCATCCAGTACCGGGCAAACGGTTTGCCTGTTGTGCATTCAGCCTGGGCGATTTCGTTTTCATGATGCGGAAACACGAGATCCATGCCGCCGCCATGAATGTCGAATGTTTCGCCAAGATATTTCTGGCTCATGGCAGAGCATTCTATATGCCAGCCTGGCCGCCCCCTGCCCCACGGGCAGTCCCAGTATGGCTCGCCCTCTTTGCTTTTTTTCCAAAGGGCAAAATCAAGGGGGCTTCGTTTGCGCTCATCAACATCAACGCGTGCTCCCGACAGCAAATCATCGGGGTTCTTTCCCGACAGCTTGCCGTACTCAGGAAAAGCTCCAACCGAAAAGTAGACATCGCCGTCTACCTCGTATGCCTTGCCCTTCTTAATGAGCGCCTGCACCATTGTTATCATTTCGGGTATATGGTGCGTCGCACGCGGCGTATGCGTGGGCATCTCGACACCCAGCGCCCGCATGTCATCATCAAATTCTTTTATAAAGCGCTCAGATATCTCGTTGAAGGCAACGCCCTGTTCATTCGCACGGTTTATGATCTTGTCATCTATGTCGGTGTAGTTGCGCACAAAAGTGACATCATAGCCGATTGATTTCAGATAGCGCTGGATAACATCAAAGACGACCATGGCGCGGGCATGGCCGATATGGGAAAAGTCGTAGACGGTGACACCGCAGGCATACATGCCGACTTTGCCTTCACAAAGCGGCACAAAGACTTCCTTTTTGCGGGTCATGGTGTTGTAGATTTTCAGTGCCATAGCTCGATCATCCTCACAAAAGCATTATTTGTCGAGCCTGCAAGCTTGCAGGCTTTTTACTCAACCATTGTCACGGCCTGCGCCGATATTCCCTCACCGCGGCCTTCAAATCCCATGCCTTCGGTGGTGGTGGCCTTGATGTTGACAGCATCGGTGCCGATCTGCAGGGCAGTGGCGACATTATCGCGCATCCGGTCCATATACGGGGCCAGCTTTGGCCGCTGCGCCACGATTACGGCGTCAACATTCACGCAGTGAACCCCCGCCAGCGCTATTTTTTCCCGCACCGCCTCAAGCAGCCTTAAGCTTGAGGCGTTCTTGTATGCCGGATCAGTATCGGGAAAGTGCCTGCCGATATCGCCAAGGCCGGCGGCGCCAAGCAGGGCATCGCAAATTGCATGCAGCAGCACATCTGCATCGGAATGGCCCAGAAGCCCCTTTTCATACGCTATATTTACGCCGCCGAGAATAAGCTGCCGGCCTTCCACAAGTTTATGTGCGTCATAGCCTATGCCAACCCTCACGTATGCAGCCTCCTTTTCAGTATCGCTTCGGCAAACAGCAGATCTTCCTGTGTGGTTATTTTGATATTATCGTAGGAGCCCATGATGACCGACACGGGCACGCCCAATCGCTCAACCAGCGATGCATCATCAGTACCGGCAAAGCCTTCTGCACATGCCCGGCGGTGCGCCTCGCAGATGAGCTCCCGCTCAAAGGTCTGGGGCGTCTGGATCAGGTAAAGACGGTCGCGCTCAAGGGTTTGCTGGATCACACCCGTATCTTTTGCCACCATGGCTGCCGTATCCTTAACCGGCACAGCCATGGTCGTAGCGCGTTTGTGCATGGTTACCTCAAGCGCCTCGGTAATCATCTGCACGGTAACAAATGGGCGTGCGCCATCGTGGATCATGACCAGATCGACCGACTCTGATACAGCGGCAAGACCATTTCGCACAGAGTCCTGCCGCCGGTCGCCGCCCGCCACCACGGTCACAGGCTTTGCTATGGCGCAGGCCCTCACAACCTGCTGCCGGCAAAAGTCTTCCTGGCCGGGGCTTACCGTAACAATCAGCTCTGCAATACCCGGGGCCTCTGCAAAAACCCGCAGTGTGTGGGCAAGCAGCGGCATGCCCTGAAGGATGATATAGGGCTTTTTAATGCTGCTGCCCATGCGT
>CAIWCT010000147.1 GCA_903911225.1 uncultured delta proteobacterium | reverse complement strand
GGCCTTACGGCACCATTCGAGAGAATTGTTTGGTTTCTCACCGGCAAACATAACGGCAAGATTATAATAGGCGGCTGCATTTGCCGGGTCATGCTTGATGGCAGCTCGAAAGGCTGTCTCGGCTTCAACAATACGGTTCTGCTCCATAAGCAGAAATCCAAGTGTTAGATGGGCTTTTGCATTATTTGGGTCGATTTTAAGTGCCCTACGGAGAGTTTTTTCTGCATTTGGCTGCTGGTCGAGATAATAATAGGCCATTGCGCTGTTGATGAGAGCCTGCGTATTGTTGGGTTCCAGCCTGAGGGTTTGTTCATACATCGCAAGAGCGCGTGTTGTGTCGCGGCGCTCCAGATAGAGATTCCCAATATTAAAATAAGATTGTGCATCATCCGGGCGGGCGGTAAGCATTGTTGTGAATTCAGAAAATGCTTTTTCAAAACCCGGCCTGAATTCCGGCAGCAGGCTTTGTGAAGACAGCAGCGCAATAATACTCACCGCGCGGATGCGCACCAGGCTGTATTTGTCATTGAGAGCTCTGAAAAGCACTCCGGCTGTATCACCCATTGGGGATTCCATCAGAGAGCCTGCTGCTGCTGAGCGCACAAGTGGCGAGGAATCATTTTTAAGGCTGTTAATAAATACCGGCCATTTGCGGGTATCCTTGCAATTTCGCAGCAGCCTGATGAGTGAAGCAGCAGCAATTTCCTCACGCTTTGGATTTTCAATATAAGAAAGCATGTCAGGCAGGTTTGTCCAGTCGCCGCTACGCGCAGCGTTTACAAGCTGTGCGGATTTGAGATAGGGCTCCTGATAGTCATTTTTATTCCAGGTGCGTATTTGCGTATCTGCCCAGGCTGCATTTTTTTTGTCATGGCAGAGCGTGCAGGCATTGGCTGATTTGTAAGCAATCGTTGCGGCTGGAATGGGTGGCCGCATGGAGTGATCCGTCTGCTTCATTCCCCGTAGATCAATCATGGGCATATGACAGGAAATGCACATGCTGCCCTGATTTTTTGCTTTATGATGCGTATGCTCGGCGACATGATCAACCCGGACTTTGTGACAGGGCAGGCATGCATCATTTGCCTGGGCCGGATCATTGAAACGATAGGCTCCTCCGCCGGTATGACAGTGCAGGCATTGCAGTTGACCGGATTGCGCGCAGGGACTCATTCTGAATTGCGTATAAACATGAGTATTGGCAAAACTTTTTCCATCTGGAAAAAATAAAGGACTTTCAAGGGCTTTGAGATCAAAAAAATCGAAAAAGGGTTTCCCTGCCGTATATGATGCCGTGAGTGGAGTTGATGCGGCATGGCATGATGCGCAGATGGCATTTATTTGATCGGGCGATGCATTTTTAAAACTTATGATTTTAAGATCATGAGGCGCATGCCCGGCAGGTTCTGCCCTGCATGCTTGAACATGGTCATCTACAGGCCCATGGCAGGAACGGCAGCTTATGCCTTGTTCTCCATCGAGGGGCTGGTAGGAGTCTGACTGACTATTGTAAAATTCCGATGTGCTGTTTATGTGGCAGGCGAAGCAGTCTGTGTTGAATAAATTGGAATTTTTTTTCCAGTCTGGTTGGCCTGTCGGCACCGGCATTCCGTGTGGGAGTACACCGGCTGAGTTGTCAAACCATTCTTTTTCCCTGATGTGATAGGCAAGTGGAAGGAGCTGCAGCCTCCCGCGTTCAAGAGGCGTCAAGAAAATCAGTATATTCTTTCCGCCAAGCATATAGAGAATTTTATAATTCAACTGACTTTTGTCGCTTCTCTCCTCAATCCAGCCGTCCTGTTCATTTGAATGAAACCTGTAGCGCAGTGTTCCTATAACAATGTCTGCTTGTTGCGGGGTCAGCAGTGCGGAGGCAAGCTCCGGGGTGAATGCCCGCAGGGATAGGCCATGACGGTTTGATTCCCATGCCTGACAATAAGTTGCGTGGCATTCAATGCAGTTTGCTGATGATGAAGGTGCAGACTCCGTTATGCTCGGCGCAGTCATGATGAGCATACAAGCAAAAAGGACTTGTCTGAATCTGTAAGTTTTACTCCGCATAGGAATCCTTTCAGTATGAAGCCGGTATCGGCAGAAATATACTATGTATATGAAAAAATGAAACGCAAAAAAAGCCGGTCCAAAATGGCCGGCTCTGAGTATGTCTTTGTGGTCGGGGTGGAGGAATTTGAATCCTCGGCCTCCTGCTCCCGAAGCAGGCGCGCTACCAGGCTGCGCTACACCCCGAATAAATTATTGTAATACTTAGTTACATTATTATGCTGTTTTTGTCCACTGAAAACAGGTAAACCTGTGTATATCAAAATGACTATTTTTGTTGAACGGCAGATGGCAGCCGCGTTTTAAATGCCCAGTTTTGTTTTAAAGTATGCATAGGTAACCTTAAAGCCTTCCTCGAACCGGACTTTTGGTTCCCATTGGAGAAGTTTTTGAGCTTTGGTAATGTCTGGCTGGCGAACTTTCGGGTCATCCTGGGGCAGCGGCATGTGGATAATTTTAAGATTTCGGCCCGCAATTTTTTGAACCTCCTGTGCAAACTCAAGAATGCTCATTTCGTGGGGATTGCCGATGTTGACCGGTTCGTGCTCATTGTCCGACATGAGCAGCCGGTAAATACCGTCGACAAGATCAGACACAAAACAGAAGCTGCGCGTCTGTCCGCCATCGCCGAATATGGTCAAATCTTCTCCGCGCAAGGCTTGTGACATGAATGCCGGAACAACGCGGCCATCATTTAGGCGCATGCGCGGGCCATAGGTGTTGAAAATACGAACTATTTTTGTGTCAACGCCGTGATAGCGGTGATACGCCATGGTCATAGCCTCGGCAAAGCGTTTTGCCTCATCATAGACGCCGCGAGGCCCTATGGGGTTGACATTGCCGAAGTATGT
>CAIWCT010000146.1 GCA_903911225.1 uncultured delta proteobacterium | reverse complement strand
TTAGAGAAACTGTGGAAGACCTTCTTAAAAGGGTATAACAAAACCCGTTTTTTTCTTACAAACTAAAAATTAAAAATAAAACCTTTTTTTTAAACAGGTTTTAAAACTCTTTTTCCACAGGTTTTAAAAAAGTATAACAAAACAAAAACAATACCTTGCACCAATTGCTAACATTTTTTTAATCAACTATTAACTACAAAGTATTAACTCTTTATTTAATAATACTAATATGAAAATAACAGCCACAAAAAAAACATTGTCTACAGCACTTTCCCGTATTCAGGGAATAGTTGAAAAAAGCAGCATAAAGCCTATTATTTCAAATGCCCTTATTAAAGCTGGAAATGAAGGCATTTCTGTTTCTGCTACAAATTTGCAGATTGGAATGAGGGCTACGTATAAAGAAGTAAAAGTAGAAAAAGAAGGAACCATTTCTGTTAATGCAAGAAAACTTTTTGAAATTGTAAAAGAACTACCAGAAGGTGAAATAACACTTACAGAAAAAGAAAATTACTGGATAGAAATAACCTGCGGTAAAGATTTGAAATTTAACATTATTGGGCTGCCACCAGAAGATTTTCCGGTTTTTATAAAAGAAGAAAAAAAAGAATTCGTTGAATGGAGCACTGAAAAAATTATAGAAATGATTTATTTAACTTCTTTTTCAATTTCAAGAGACGAAGCAAATCCGAGCATAAATGGCGCATTTATTGAAAATATTGAAGGCAACAAGACGCGAATGGTTTCCACAGATGGATACCGGCTTTCAATCGCCGATGAAGAACTTGAAAGAAATAAACTGTTAGACGAAGGCCTTCTTATTCCCCAAAAAGCGGTTTTGGAATTAAACAAAATTCTTATAGAAAAAAAGGAGGAAAAAAGTCTGTTTGTAATGGCCACAAGCAACAGCCTTCTTATAAAAATAAGCGAAGTTGAATTTTCCATACGCCTAATTGATAAAAAATTTCCAGATTATAAAGTTATTGTTCCGGGAGAGGGCTATAAAAAAATAGAGGCCTATATTGAAAAAGACAAATTAAGATCAGCGCTTAAGCGGATGTCTATTATTTCGAACGAAAACAACAGACCGGTTTTTTTCTCATTCAAAAAAAAGGAAGTTGAAATATTCACAGAGGATAGTGAATTGGGAAATGTAAAAGAAATAATAGAATTAAAAGACAGCACGTCTGTGGATTTTAAATTTTGCATAAACTGTTCATATCTTCTTGATATTATAAATGTTCTTGAAGAAGATATAATAGTAGAGTTCAACGCAGAGGAAGAAAATAAACCAATAATAGTAAAGTCTGTTACACGAAAAAACATAAAATATATAATTATGCCGATGTTGATGGATTGAAAAAGGAAGTGGCTATGGAAAACTATATTTTGTGGATTATAATAGCGGCCTATTTGTTTTTTGTTTTTTTAAAAAGCAAAAAACAAAATTCTTTGGAAAAAACACAAACGACAGTAATTTCTAAAACAAACAACTGTGAAAAAAAAACAGTAGCGATTAATAAAAATGGTTATGAAGCTGCGGTTATAACAGCAGCAATTGCTGCAGCACTGGGTAGTGAAAAGAGTTTTTTTATTAAAAAGGTTTCTTTAGTTGATACCCCTGACAAGTATATTTCTTCCTGGAAAACAGCAGGAAGAACAGAGACGATTATGAGAAAATTTTTTCGATGAACACATAAAGCACGGAGGAAAAAAACATGGCAACACGCACTTTCAGGATAAAGATAGACGGAAAAGTTTTTGAAGCAGAAGTGGAAGAAGTAGGGGGTTGTCAAACAACCGTAAAAGCAGCTCCTCCAGCTGCAATAAAACCAACAGAAAAAACAGCAGTGGCGGCACCACATCCAATTTTAGCTTTCACGGGCGGTGGAAATTTAATAAATGCGCCCATGCCCGGAAAAATAGTTTCTTTAAAGGTTTCCAAGGGACAACAGGTTAATGCCGGCGATGTTGTTCTTATTCTTGAAGCAATGAAAATGGAACAGGATATAAAAACAAATTTCAGCGGAACAGTGAAAGAAATTTTAGTAAATTCAGGAGACACTGTAAAAAAGGAGCAGTCTTTAATTGTCATAGATTAAGGGGGCACCATGGATAAATTTTGGGTTGCAACGGTTTTTGCCTTCAAGGTGTATGGCCTATCAACGTTTATTGTTCTTCTTGTGCTGGGCATAGTAAATACTCTCAATCGGGTTCTCCAAAAAAAAGAATCTTAAAACAAGGGGAATAATACTATGCACGAAATACTAATGGGTTTTTTAAGCGTCTTTCCAGGCCTTGAGCTTTTTACGCAAGTGCCGCTCATTACTTCGCTGGCGCGGGTTTTTTTAATTTTATTCGGGTTCACGCTCTGCTATTTGGGATATAAAGAAATTTTGGAACCGCTTCTCATGATCCCCATGGGAACCGGTATGGCCATGGTAAATGCCGGCATGCTCATGATGCCCGATCCAACCAACCCGAGCATTATGAAGCCGGGCACTATGTTTCTTAACTCCATGATCTCGAACCCAAATGAGATCGTGAACGCAATGCAAGTTTTTTTCCTCCAGCCGATTTACACGCTAACATTTCCAAACGGTTTGATAGCCTGTCTTGTTTTTCTCGGCATCGGCGCTATTACGGAGCTGGACATTTTTATTTCCAATCCGCGGATGAGCCTGCTTCTTGCCATCTGCGCCGAGCTTGGATCCATACTTACCTTTCCGATTGCCATGGCAATGGGTTTTACCTCTCCCCAAGCAGCTTCCATAGCCATCATCGGCGGCGCCGATGGGCCCATGGTTCTGTTTGCTTCTTTGCGGCTTGCGCCCGAGATTTTTGTTCCCATAGGCATCGTGGCATATATTTATCTAAGCGTATGTTATGCGGGATATCCGTATATGATAAAGCTTTTGGTGCCCAAGCATATACGCGGTATCGCCATGTCTGAATTTGAAATAAAGGAAGTATCTCCCGCGGAAAAAATCGCGTTCAGCCTTATTGGCGGAACGGTGCTCTGCCTGCTTTTCCCTGTGGCAGCGCCGCTTTTTGTCTGTTTTTTTCTAGGCATTATCATTAGAGAGTCTAAGGTTTCGCGTTTTATTCAGATTACCGAAGACGTCATTCTTTATGGCTCAACCCTTTTTCTCGGATTTGTCCTTGGGTGTCTTTGCAGCGCAGATGTTTTCACGGATCCCAAAATGTTTAAATTGATCATCCTCGGTTTCATCGCACTTTTTCTTTCCGGCCTCGGGGGGCTTATCGGCGGCTACGTTGCCTGGTTTTTCAGCGGCAAAAAACTCAATCCACTGCTTGGCATAGCAGGTGTTTCCTGCGTGCCGACAACGGCCAAAGTTTGTCACAAGTGCGCAAACGAGGCAAACCCCGAGGCATTCATTATTTTACATTGTATGGGCCCCAATATAGCCGGTGTTATTACTACGGCGATAATAACCGCCGTGTATGTCACCATGATACCAAAATGCGGATTTTGACCGGTTAAAAAACCAGCAATATGCAACCTCACAGGGCATGGCCCGTGAGGTTGCTTTATTTAAAGCAATGATTAACAAAAAAAAAATACAGGGATTGATGATTGTTGCCATGGGCGTTTTTTTGGCGCGCATTGATGTTTTTTTTGCTCTTGAAAAAAATCAACTCTTTACCATAAGCGCAATTGGTATCATACTGGCACTAACGGGCATCGCGATATATACCGCCGGTATGCCGCGCACCGTGAAAAGAGTAACAACCTGCCCGTCATGCTTTAGAAAAAATTATGCAGAAGCAACCATCTGTAAAAAATGCAAAAAACCCTTATTAAAAAAGGGATAAAAAGGTATAAGAAAAAAAGCTGCTACAAATTCATAAAAGCAAACAAAGTCTTTAATTTGGAAAAATTCCAGCACTTCACAAAAAATCCAATCGCAACCTCGCGGACAGACCACAAGCGGCACATTGTTTTTTTACGTTCTAAAAACAAAGGGGGCGGCCTTTACTGCCATCGGATTTTTTGCTACCTGCACTGAATACAGGTATCGAAATGGTTTTCGGGTAGGTTGGCGATTTTGCGGAAATAAGCAAGCTGTTTCTCCGGGGCAAAGGGTCTGCCGCACTTTTTGCAGACCGCCATGGGGAATTCGGTCTTCCAAATCGTGCGCACATTGTTTTTATCTTCCAGCGGAATTACTTTGACCGGGCAAATATAGGCGCAGGAGCCGCAGGCGATGCAGTCGGCCGGCGCCTTGTCAAAAGGAGTGGCAACGGTACGTGTACGGCCTCGGCCTTTAAAGCCGATGGCGGCAACGCCCACAACCTCGCGGCAGGTGCGCACGCACTGACCGCACAGAATACAGCCCTTGACATCTTCTTTAAAGCGGCTGGCCTGCACGCCCAGCTCGTGTGATATCTTAAGAAGCCGGGGATGATAGGGATTGCGCGCCAGCAACAGCTCAATCACCAGCTTGCGGACATTGAGAATGCGTTCGGTAACAGTCTGAACCTCAAGGCCTTCGGCAACCTCATAAATGCATGAAGCAACCATGCGGGTTCTTTTGCCATGGGCTATTTCAACCATGCAAAGCCTGCACGCGCCATAGGGTGTGAGCTCTTCATTGCTGCACAAATTGGGGATATAAATATTTGCTGACTGTGCCGCAGCAAGAAGGGTTGATCCCGCTGAAGCTGTTATTGTGCGGCCGTTTATTTTTAAGGTTACCGTGTCAGACATGGCGTATCCCCTGTCAAGTGAAAGGTGCAAAGTTTCCCGTACCCTAGAGTATCTTTATAGCATCAAACTTACAGGCTTCAAAGCAGGCGCCGCACTTGATGCATTTACCTAAATCAACAACATGCGTTTTCTTTTTCTCACCCGTTGCCGCCTGCGTGGGGCAGACTCTGGCGCAGGCATGGCAGCCCGTGCATTTTTCAGCATCAACGCTGTAGGTGATCAGAGCCTTGCACACGCCGGCCGGGCACTTTTTATGTTTTATATGCGCCTCATATTCGTCGCGGAAATACTTGATGGTGGTGAGAACAGGATTTGGGGCTGATCCCCCAAGAGCGCACAGGGAGCCGTCAATGATCGCCTGGCCCATCCATTCAAGGGTGTTGATATCTTCTTCCTTTCCCTGGCCCTCGCAGATCCGGTCAAGGATGAGGCGCATCTGCAGAACACCTTCGCGGCAGGGCGTACACTTACCGCAGGACTCTTCCTCAAGAAATTTGAGAAAATAATTTGCCACATCCACCATGCAGGTGCGGTCGTCCATAACGATCATGCCGCCCGAGCCCATCATGGAGCCGATCTTTGCAAGCTCATCGAAATCAACAGGCATGTCCAGAAACTGCTCGGGGATGCAGCCGCCCGACGGGCCGCCGGTCTGCACAGCTTTAAATTTTCGCCCATTTGGTATGCCGCCGCCGATATCATAGACGATTTCGCGCAGCGTAATGCCCATGGGCACTTCCACCAGGCCCGTATTGTTGATCTTGCCAACAAGGGAGAATATTTTTGTTCCCGTACTGTTTGCTGTGCCGATACTGGCATACCAGTCGGCGCCGCGGTTGATGATGAGCGGCACATTGCCCCAGGTCTCGACATTGTTGAGGTTGGTGGGCTTATTATACAGGCCCTGGTCTGTTGCATGCACATATTTGGCTCGGGGCTCACCGCTGCGGCCCTCGATGGAGGCAAACAGGGCAGATGATTCGCCGCACACAAAAGCGCCCCCCCCCCGGTTGATCTTGATATCAAAACTGAACCCGGAACCGAGAATGTTCTCACCCAAAAGCCCAACCTCCCGCGCCTTTTCAATTGCAAGGGTGATATTGTGCACAGCCAACGGGTATTCATTGCGCACGTAGATATAGCCCTGCGACGAGCCAATGGCATAGGCGCCGATCAGCATGCCTTCCAGCACCAGATGAGGATTGCCTTCGAGCAGGCTTCTGTCCATATAGGCGCCAGGGTCGCCTTCATCGGCATTGCAGATTATGTACTTGGGCTCACCAGCTGCCTTGCGGGTCGACTCCCACTTCCAGCCGGTTGGAAAACCACCGCCGCCGCGTCCCCGCAGATTGGCCTTTTTCACCTCTTCGATCACAGCCTCGGGCTTCATGCCGGACAGGGCCTTGGAAAGGCCGCTGTAGCCGCCGATTGCAAGATAGTCGTCGATGCATGCCGGGTCGATATCGCCGTTCATCCCGAGGACATAGCGCGTCTGGCGCTTGTAAAAAGGCACATCATGCTCATAGACAATTTTCTGCTTTGTGGCCGGGTCGACGTAGGACAGGCGGTCGATGATTTCGCCGGCAAGCACGGTCTTTGAGATGATATCCGGCACGTCCTCGGCCTTGATGCGCTGGTAGAAAATCTTTTGCGGATGTATGACCACCATGGGGCCGCGCTCGCAGAAACCGTGACAGCCGCTGGTGCGCAGCTGAACCCTGTCCTGCAGATGTTGCTTGTCAATCTCCTGCCTGAAACATTCAATGATCTTCTGCGTGCCATAGGCAAGGCAGCCCGTGCCAGCGCAGATGGTGATACAGGGTTTTTTCGGGTCGCGCCCCGCGCGGATTTCCGCCTGCAGGGCCGCCAGCTCACCGGGTGATTTAAGCTTCTTCATCAGAGGGTACCTTCCTGCCAAGATCCCGCAGGATCGCATTGGTTTTTGCAATGGTGAGCTGGCCGTGATACTCGCCGTCAACCACCATGACCGGCCCGAGGGCACAGGCCCCGAGGCAGTTGACCGTCTCAAAGGTGAACTCAAGATCAGGTGATGTTTCGCCGGGCCTGATGCCCAGCGCCCGCTCGATATGGCCCGAAAGAAGGGGCGCGCCGCGCACATGGCAGGCCGTGCCCAGGCACAGGCTCAACAGATGTTTGCCGCGGGGCGTGAGACTGAAGGCCTTGTAAAAGGTCGCCACTTCGAAGATGCGGCTGAGGGGGATCTCCAGAAGCGTGCTCACCATGACCAGCGCGTCTTCGGGCAGATAATTTAACTCCCGCTGCACATCCTGCAGTATGGGAACCAGAAAGCCTTTGTCCGAGCCGTAGCGGGAAATGATCGCCTGTATCTTTGCCTGCATGCTCTGCCTCACCATATTTCTTCAAAAATTTCTTTTGTTTTGAGCCTTTTATATTCTCTGTCTACCCGTTTCTGAATTCTTTCTATCATATCAGGGGTCAGGTGCCGGAATCTTCCCTGGGCTTTGAGATATTCCTCTACTGGCCGCCGTTCGCGAAATTCGAGTGTCATCTGGTATTTAC
>CAIWCT010000145.1 GCA_903911225.1 uncultured delta proteobacterium | reverse complement strand
TGGCTGAAAAAGATTTTCAGGGCTTTGAGCCGCTTTTTTTTACCACTTCCCAGGTCGGGCAAAAGGGGCCGGATATCGGCATTGCCATTCCGCCTCTTGAGGACGCCCATGACTTAAAGAAGCTTTCCGCTCTGGATATTATTGTTACCTGTCAGGGCGGCGATTATACGGGCAGCGTCTACAAGCAGCTGCGCGCCGCGGGCTGGAAGGGCTACTGGCTCGATGCAGCCTCGACACTGCGTATGGAGAAGGAGAGCATCATCGTGCTCGACCCGATCAACCGCGATGTCATCGACCGGGGGCTTGCCGGCGGCATTAAAGACTATATCGGCGGCAATTGCACCGTTTCGCTTATGCTTATGGCTTTGGGCGGGCTTTTTCATAAGGGCCTTATTGAGTGGATGACCTCCATGACCTACCAGGCATCATCGGGCGCAGGCGCAAAAAATATGCGTGAACTCGTGGCGCAAATGGCAGGCATTGGTCAGGCATCGGAGGCCGAACTGGCAAAACCCGCATCGGCAATTCTTGATCTCGACCGGAAGGTGACAGCGACTCTTCGCGACGGCAGCCTGCCCACCGAGAATTTCGGCGCACCGCTGGCGGCAAGCCTTATTCCCTGGATAGACCGGGGCGTTGAGCAGGGACAGACACGCGAGGAGTGGAAGGGCCTCGTGGAGACCAATAAAATTCTGGGCAGAGAGTCAAATCCGATTCCCATCGATGGCCTCTGCGTACGCGTTGGCGCCATGCGCTGCCACAGCCAGGCCCTGACGATCAAGCTTACGAAAGATGTTCCCCTTGATGATTTGATTGCTATTATTGCAGCGGACAACCAGTGGGTGAAAGTTGTTGCCAATACCAAAGAAGAAACGCTGCACGAGCTGACGCCTGCCGCGGTTTCAGGTACGCTTACCGTGCCGGTTGGTAGAATCCATAAAATGAATATCGGCCCGGATTATCTCACCTGCTTCACCGTGGGAGACCAGCTGCTGTGGGGTGCTGCCGAGCCGATACGCCGCATTCTGCGCATCGTGCTTGAGTATAAGGGGTAATTTTTTAAATGCATCCTGGCTGTGCGGCATACAACCGCACAGCTTTTTTTTTGCGTGCTTATAAAAAATGTATCAGCCGCGCTGTTTCAAGCTTTTCAGTGGGCGCAACCTGTTTCAGTATGAGGACATCAGGAAGGCCCGCAGGTTTACCTTCCGGTTGTTTATACCCAGTTTTTTGCGGATGCTCGCGCGGTGACATTCGATGGTGCGGGGTGAGAGGCTGATGATTTCGGCGATTTCCTTGGCCGTCATACCATGCTTGATCAGGTTGGCGATTTGAATTTCAGAGGGCGTAAGCGACAGGTTGCGTGAAGCCGCCCTGGCTGCAAACGGTGCAACGATATCCTTCAAATTTGCTTCAATGATAGCGATGGAGGCACGCTGCCGCTCATCAAGCCGCGTGGTCTTGAGCCGGTCCAAGTACGGCAGCACCAGCTCATTGACATTTGCAAGTATTTTTTCCTCATGGGTATGCTTGTCATCTTCGCGACCCTTCAATAAAACGCGCAGCGCGGTATTTACATCCTCAATGCCCTTGGTTCGTTCGCTTACCTTTTCTTCAAGGCTTTCATGAGAGCGCCGCAGTTCCTCAAGCACGCGTTTGCGTTCGCTGCAGTCGCGCACTGTGGCCACAATGCCATTGTCTTCACACGCAGCATTTTTCAGCACCGCAAGGCGAACCTCGACCGGAAAAATTGTGCCGTTTTTGCGTTGCCAGCGGGCTTCAAAAAGGCTCAGGTCGTCATGATTGCTCATGGCCTCAATCATCTGCTGAGACATCTGCTCATCAGCGTCAGCGGGCAGAAGTGATGCCGGCGAGCTGCCGATAAGTTCCTGCTGCGTATATCCCGTGATAGAGGTGAAGGCCTGATTGACCATGATGCAGAGGCCCTGCGCATCGGTTACATAGATGCCGTCGCGGGTGGTTGTAAAAACGTTTTCAAGAAAAAACTTTGCATCCAGAATCTGCTTTTCGGCCTTGACCCTCTGGGTGATATCACGACAGATGGCAATGGTGCCGCGGCGGTTGCCTTCAGGGTCGGTCAGAAGCGACAGTGTCGCCTCCACGGGCACGACAACGCCGTCTTTTTTAAACATGTAAACCATGCTTTGGGCGTGGCCGGTTTCAAAAAGCTGATTGGTAACCTCTACCTGCGAATCATAATAGCTTTTGTCGATGCAGAGCAGGTCTCCTGTGGTGCATGTATGGCCGCCTTCAAAGGCAGCCAGCTCCAGCAGATACCTTCCTACAATCTCCTGGCTGCGATCATAGCCGAGCATGCTTACCAGCGAATCATTGACAGTGACTATCATGCTGTTGAAATCGGTGATGATAATGCCGTCGCCCGAGTGCTGCAGGATATTGCGGTAGTTTTGCTCAAGGGCCCATATGTGCTGCAGATCAATCTGATCATAGGATTTATCTTCCTGGAACTGCTCTTCTGTCAAAGTGATGATGCCCGCAGCCACGGCAGGCTCGCCTGCCTTATCGCGCGTAATAATGGAGCGCATGGCCACCTGTATCTGCGTGCCGTCGCGAGCAATGAGCTTCATGGGCAGGGGATGCTGCTCTGAGCGTTGAAAATAGTAGAGTTTGAAAATGGCCAGGTTTGCCCGCAGGGGCTCGTCCAGTCTGTCGAGATTTGTTTTGGAAAGGTCGAAAAAATTTTTACCCGTTATTTCATCATCGCCGTAGCCGAGCATGCTGCAAAAGGCCGCGTTGGCAGTAAGTATCTTGCCCTGGGCATCCACAAAGAACAGGCCCTCCTGCAGTGCGTCACAGGCCTGCGCGATGCAGGTGCTCATGCGTTTATCGATTTGGTTTTTCAGCATAGATGGACCAATATTCAAGGAAGTAAAAAATAGTATAGCAAATATTCCAAAAATGTACAGGCTGAGTTCGGCGCCTCACGCTGCCTGGAGCTGATTTATATTGACGGGGGGCGACTTTTCTTTTAAAACTGTCATCTTCATGTTGATACAAAATGGGAGGATGCTTACATGATAGACCGCTACAGCCGCGACATAATGACAAGCATATGGTCTGATGATAACAGGTTTAAAACCTGGCTGCAGATCGAGATCAAGGCCTGCGAAGCGCTGTGCAAGCTGGGGCAGGTTCCTGAGGCGGCGCTGAAAACCATACAGGAAAAGGCAAGCTTTAATGTCGAGCGCATACTTGAGATTGAAAAGGAGACCAAACACGACGTAATCGCTTTCACGACCTGCGTGGCCGAGTATGTGGGTGAAGCCAGCCGGTACATTCACTGGGGCCTGACATCCTCAGATGTGCTCGACACGAGCTTCAGCATGCAGCTGAAGCAGGCGGCAGGTATTATCCTTAACGATATCGACGAGTTGCTCATAGTCATTAAGGGCAAGGCCCTGCAGTATAAGGATACTGTCATGATCGGCCGCAGCCACGGCATCCATGCCGAGCCCATCACCTTCGGCCTCAAGATGGCCCTGTGGTACGACGAAATGCAGCGGCAGAAGAGACGCATGCAGGCTGCAACCGATAATGTCGCCGTTGGCAAAATTTCTGGCGCCGTGGGCACGTTTGCCTATATACCGCCTTTTGTGGAGGAATATGTCTGCGCCGAGCTCGGTCTTAAGCCTGCGCCCGTGTCGTCGCAGATCGTGCAGCGGGATGTGTATGCCGAGTTTTTTTGCACCCTGGCGCAGGTGGGCTGCTCGCTTGAAAAGTTTTCAACCGAAATCCGCCACCTC
>CAIWCT010000144.1 GCA_903911225.1 uncultured delta proteobacterium | reverse complement strand
CGTATCCTTTGAAATCAATTGTTTAATGTTACGCCATTATATCATAGGATGCTTGGAAAGTCCGACAGACTCCTAGCTGGTAATATTTATCAGCGGGTTACATCTAAAAAAGAAATTGATCGTTTATGTGCGGAGCGAAAAGTTTTAATTCACGGACTGCAAAACGGCTCTTTAAAGCCAGTTAAAAACCACCACAGCAGTAAAGTGAAAAAAAAAGGAGAATGATTTTATGTTACAGGTAAACTTATATATATTTATAGCTTCTGTGTGCGTGGGGTTGATAATTTACTCAAAATTTATCTATGAAACAAGGGTAAATGCAAAAAAATTCAAATTGTATTCTTTAAGAGATGAACTAAATTTAATCGCGATGCGAGGGCTTGTGGATCAGGAATCTGATGAATACGAATTCTTGATCACATATCTAAACGTAGCTATAGCTCTTTTGTATAAGGATGCTTTTAGCATCACACGATTTTTAAAACTTTTTATTGATGAACAACTTAAAAAGACTAATCATGTTCATGATATGATCCATAGAATAAAAACAAACCCAAATCTTGAACCTATATTATTGAGTTTTTTTAAAATTATTGAGCCAGTCGTTAATAGAGATTTGCGTGTTCTACAATGGACTTTGCCTTTTTTAGCGGCCATAACTGAATTAATTTCCTCACGGGTCTTTTCAAGGGTGCTTGAGGCAAAAGCTGTTGCGCAAAGAACATCCGAAAAAATTGATCGATATCGATGCGAAATATTAGAACCGGCATTGGACATTATTTAATTAAAAAAATGCTCAAAAAAATTTAGCCGTCCATTTGGGCGGCTTTTTTTATTTTAGCTGGTAGGTTGGGCAAAATGAAATGTGCCCAACAATTATTATGAATTATGAAGCAGCAATTCAATGCTGGGCACGCTGCGCTTTGCCCAGCCTACATTAAAAATATTTTTCGTATTGCGCTGATAGCCACGACACTTATTGAAGAGGGTTGGTATGAGATTTGAGCGATCCTGCGGCGTACTGCTGCATATTTCAAGTCTTCCGGGCCGCTATGGCACGGGAACGCTCGGACCTGAGGCATACGAGTTCGCCGAGCTTCTTGCGCAAGGCGGCCAGAGCTACTGGCAGGTGCTGCCCATCGGCCCGGTTGCAGCAGCACTGGGCTATTCGCCCTATGCTTCAACCTCGACATTCGCAGGCAATCCGCTTTTTATAAGCCTTGAAAAATTCAGGGAGAGCAGCTGGTTCAAAGGATTCAGTGATACGGCGGGTTTCCCCGACAGCGATTTTTGCGATTTTGATGGCGCCTGGCAGTATAAGCTGCCCCTGCTGCGCGCGGTCTGCGAAAGTTTTTTTCTGAATGCCGCACAGGATGAGCTGGATGATTTTGCGGCATTCTGCGCAGAGGCTGCATGCTGGCTTGACGATTACGCACTATTTTCCGCTTTTGCCGATCACTTCGGCACCAATCACTGGCCATCATGGGACGAAGATATCGCCCGCAGACAGACCCGGGCTATCGAGAGATGGCGCACCAAACTTGGGCCCTCCTTGCGTTTCCACAGTTTTATGCAATATCTTTTTTTCAGGCAGTGGAGCGAGTTGAAAAACTACTGCACTAGCCTCGGCATTAAAATCATCGGCGATATTCCCATCTATGTTACCTTCGACAGCGCTGATACCTGGGCACATACCGCGGTATTCCAGCTCGATGAGCGCACCTTGCTGCCTGAAGCGGTTGCAGGCGTGCCGCCAGATTATTTCAGCGCAACCGGGCAGCGCTGGGGCAATCCGCTGTACCGCTGGCATGGCTCAGACAAAAAACTTTTTGAGCCGACCATAGTGTGGTGGACTGAGCGCCTGCGCCATTTGTGCCGGCTGTTTGATGTCACGCGGATTGATCATTTTCGCGGGTTTGAATCATACTGGGCAATCCCCTCGCAGGAAAAAACCGCAGTGAAGGGCTCATGGAAAAAGGGTCCCGGCGCGCTTTTTTTCAAGCGCATCCGGAATGAGCTTGGCGAGCTGCCCCTCATCGCCGAAGACCTTGGCGTCATCACCCCTGCTGTGGCAAAGCTGCGCGAAAGCCTGAAGCTGCCGGGCATGAAAATTT
This sequence comes from uncultured delta proteobacterium, assembly GCA_903911225.1. Classification (GTDB taxonomy): domain Bacteria; phylum Desulfobacterota; class WTBG01; order CAIYCZ01; family CAIRTM01; genus CAIWCT01. Next base: position 22,648 of record CAIWCT010000144.1, on the reverse strand, counting down.
TGCAGTTTGCTTTTGACGGGAGCAGCAACAATTTTTATCTGCCGCACAACTATACCGACCCGAACTGCGTGGTCTACACCGGCACGCATGACAATAACACCACCAATGGCTGGTTCTACGGCACCGAGACGGGCGACAGAGCGCGGCGCCATATACTGGACTATATGGGGGCTGAAAGTTCAGCTGATTTTCACCGGCGCGCGATTCGTCTTGCCTATAGCTCAGTAGCTGATCTGGCCATACTGCCTGCGCAGGATATACTCGGCTTCGGGGAAAAGCTGCGGATGAATACTCCCGGCACCACGAAGGACAACTGGCGCTGGGAGCTGCTGCCGGGCCGCCTGACCGCAGCTGTCATGGAGCAGCTCAAGCATATGGCAAGCCTCTATGGCCGCCTGCCCGACAAGCCGGCAGACAACAACACGCAGGAGGCCTGCAAGCCGTGATCGTCGGGATTCTCAAGGAGATAAAGAACAATGAAAACCGCGTGGGGGTCACGCCCGACGGGGCCAGGGCTCTTGTTGCTGCGGGCCACAGCGTGCTGGTGGAGCATGATGCTGGCGCTGGCAGCGGTTTTAGCGATGCGGGGTACGAGCTTGCCGGAGCCAGCATAACTGCCGATGCCAAAATCATCTGCAGGGCTGCAGGCCTCATCGTAAAAATCAAGGAGCCCCTGCCGGGCGAGTACGGCCTTTTTAAGCCCGGGCAGATCATCTTTACCTTTTTTCATTTCGCTTCAAGCAGGCAGCTCACGCAGGCCATGATAGATGCCGGCACCGTGTGCATCGGCTATGAAACCGTGCAGACAGCTGAGGGGTTTTTGCCCCTTCTTGCGCCCATGAGCGAAATAGCCGGGAAAATGGCGCCCATGATGGCGTTTTCCTGTCTTGCAAAAACAGCAGGCGGCAAGGGCGTTCTGGCATGCCCGGTGGCCAGCGTTCCGGCGGCGCGGTTTGTGATACTGGGCGGGGGCACGGCAGGGCAGGCTGCAGCAACCATTGCCACAGGCCTGGGCGCTGAAGTTGCCATTCTGGACAGGGATGCAGCGCAGATAGATCGCTTGAAAAAGCGCTTTCCTGCCGCTGCATGCGAGCCGGCAACGCCGGGTTCTATCGAAAAATTTGTTGCCGCAGCCGACGTGCTTATCGGCTGCGTGCATATACCCGGCGCGCAGACGCCCCGTCTGGTGTCGCGCGAGCTGGTGAAAAAAATGGAGCCAGGGTCGGTCATTGTCGATATCGCCATTGATCAGGGCGGCTGCATCGAAACCAGCAGGCCGACAACGCATGCTCATCCCACATATATCGAAGAAGGAGCCGTGCACTACTGCGTGGCAAATATGCCCGGCATATTCCCGCGCACGTCAACCCTTGCGCTAACCGGGGCAACGCTGCCCTACGTGCTTCAGCTTGCAGGTGATGGGTGTGCGGCTTTTAACAACGCGGAACTGCTGCGGGGGCTGAACATCTATAAAGGAGAAATTACAAATCATGCCGTGGCGCAGGCTTTCGGCCTGCCCTGGCACGACGGGCGGGAATTGTTCGAGAAATAATGCGCTGCGCTAGAAAAACCTGTTCAGCCGATATAGCCTGCTTTTTTCAGAAATTCGCGAAGCCCTTCGACCACATCCTTGTCATTTTCTGCAAGGTTTCCATGAACATGAATGTCGCCATTGTCGCACAGCCGCAGTATTTCTTCGGCATCGTTTGAATAAAAGACTATGTCGGTATCCTCTGTTATTTCCTCGTCGTTAATTTCCATGCCTGCTTCTTCATTTTCATTTTCCGCCATACCGTGCCCTTTCATTGATGATTAATGTTGTGCCCGAAACTCTTTTAATCCCCTGCATCGTCGAGCCTGCCGCTCCAGAGATACTTCTGCGTTTCGGCAACGATTACTTTGCTGAGCAAAAGCAGCGCCACGAGATTGGGAAGCGCCATCAGCGCGTTCATGGCATCAGCCAGATCCCATACCAGAGGCATGGTCATGACCGAACCTGCATAGACTGCCATGACCCATGCGATGCGGTACGGCAGGATCGCCCTCTTGCCGAACAGGTATTCCATTGCGCGCTCGCCGTAATAGGACCATCCGAGAATGGTTGAAAAAACAAAGGTGATCAGGCCCACCACAAGCACCGTCGGCCCAACAAAGGGGATTTGCGCAAAAGCGGCTTTTGTAAACAGGGCGCCGTTGCCGCGCAGGGCCTCAAAGGCCGCAGGATCCCGCAGTATGCTGCTCACGATGACAAGGCCCGTCATGGCACAGACAACCACCGTGTCCCAGAATGTGCCGGTGGCCGATACCAGTGCCTGCCGCACGGGATTGCGGGTCTGGGCAGCTGCGGCCACAATGGGCGCAGACCCCAGGCCTGACTCATTTGAAAAAAGCCCACGGGCTATGCCATAGCGAGCAGCCATCATGACACTTGCGCCGGCAAAACCGCCACCCACAGCCTGCGACGTAAAAGCACATTTTACTATCAGCACAATGGCAGGCAGCACATGCTGCGCATTCAGAAAAAGAATTATCCCTCAGCCGATAATATAAAACAGGGCCATAAACGGCACGAGGGCCTCGCAGGTCAGGGCTATCCAGCGCACGCCTCCGAGCATCACCAGCCCCACCAGCACTGCCATGACAGAGCCTGAAACAAGAGGCGGCACGGCAAATGTTTCCTTCATGATTGCTGCCAGCGAATTGGCCTGCACCGTATTGCCGATGCCGAAAGCGGCAATGGAGGTGCAGATGCAGAAGATAACAGCCAGCCACTTCTGCCCCAGCCCCCGCTCAAGCGCGTACATAGGGCCGCCAAGCATGGTGCCGTCGGAGGTTTGCACGCGGTAGCGCACGGCAAGAACTGCCTCGCTGTATTTGGTGGCGATGCCGAACACGCCCGTAAGCCAGCACCACAGCACCGCGCCCGGCCCACCCAGCGCTATGGCGGTGGATACGCCCACGATATTGCCCGTGCCGATCGTTGCGGCAAGGGCCGTCATAAGCGCGCCGAACTGGCTTATATCGCCCTTGCTGCTTTTGTCGCGGCTAAAAGACAGCTTTATGGCCACCCAGAGATAGCGCTGAATGATTTTTAAGCGGAAGGTGAGAAACAGGTGCGTGCCGCACAGCAGCACGAGCATGGGCGGGCCCCAGAGCCAGCTGTTGAGCCAGATGATGGCCTCGTGCAGCTGCTGCATATTACCGGTTCCTGTAAAATGCCGCAGCATCCCGGTTAAGCTGCTGCAGTGTTGCCCGCTCGGTATACATCATATGCCCGGCAGGATAGGTGCGGAGGATTATATTTTTCCCGAGGCTCTGGTCAAGGGCCAGATGATTGACCGTGTAGACGGCTGCAAAGTAAGGCGTTGCAAGATCATAGAGCCCGGTGGCGATGAAAACGCGCAGGCTCGGGTTCAGGTGCAGCGCATCGGTGAGCTGCTGCGTAACGTCCACATAGCCCTGCCTGCCCTGTATGCCTGTCCTCCAGTTCCATGATCTGCCGACGTCGCCGCTCAGGAACCAGTACGGCAGGTCATCGCGCACGTTCAACTCGCGGCGCAGGTAATCATTGACAGCCGAGGCAAAAAGACCGCTGTACCGGTCAAGCGACGGATCAGCAGCAGCGCCGTCTCCTGTCCCGTCCGTGTCGGGCATGGTCAGGCGGGCATCCATGCGGCCGATGATGCGGGCGCTGTCGCGCAGCAGCTCTTTGCGAAAGCGGGCAGGCTCAATGCGCAGATTGCTTTTCAGCGTATATTCTTTTGAAACGCCCGCAACCTCGGCAAGGCGCGTGGCTGTGTCGTCCCGCTGCCCGGGGCTCAGGGCATTGCCCTGGGCAAGGGCGCTCAAATAGGGCCCGATGCTGAATTGTTCTACCGCCGCGCGGACCTCTGTCTGTTGCGAAAATGCAGCCGTCGATTTTTTGTGATACCGGGCAGCGGCTGCATATGTTGGCAGGGCAAGGGCTGCGGCCATGTCATTTGTCTGCCCAAATGCAATGGTTGAAAAATCAAGCACGGGCGACAGGAGCACGATGCCGCTTGTGTCGATGCCATGCTTGTCATGAAGATAGCCCAGCAGGCCAACAGCACGAGTCGTACCATAGCTTTCGCCGCAGAGATAGACAGGAGAAGACCAGCGCTGCACCCGCGTGAGATACAGCCTTATAAAATCTCCGACAGACTCAATGTCGGCCTTCATATCGTAGAACTGCTTATCGTTTTTATCATCTGCCGAACGGCTGTAGCCTGTGCCCACGGGGTCGATGAACACAAGGTCGGTAAAGGAAAGCCAGGAGCAGTCATTTGAGATGAGCCGCGCGGGCGGCGCAGGCGGTGTGCCGTCGTCATTGAAGGCCACCCGTCTGGGGCCCAGTGCTCCCAGATGCAGCCATACCGATGAGGAGCCCGGTCCGCCATTGAAAGCGAAGGTTATGGGCCGCTTGCCTGCTGCCTCCCCCCGCTTTTCATAGGCAATATAGAAAATGCGCGCGGTCTCAGCGCCCGTGTCATTTTTTAAAATAAGGTGTCCGGCTGTGGCCTTGTAGAACAGGGGCAGCACGCCCGACAGCATGGTATGCGACGTCGTTACGGGAGCTTCGGTTTTATTGTCCGAGGCTGAGGCAGAGCACGCAGCCCACAGGCACCAGCAGGCAAGCGCAGCGCCGACCAGTGATAGCTTTTTCATAAATAAAACCTCCGCTCTTCAATTGAATGCTTTATAGCATTAATCCGTTGCTTTTAAAATAAATTAAGTTGAATGGCAGGCCGCATATTGCGATATTTCTACGGGTTTGTATTGTGCTGATTACAGCGCCCTTAATCAAAGCCCGTTAGGGTTGTTTGTGCTTGACACATGGGCATCATTGCCTATATTTGTTGAAAGGGCTGACGGGTTCCCGCTAAAAAATTTTATTTCCCAATGGCTTACATGAAGAAAAAAACGAAACGCAGCAACATAAAATCCGCCTCGGAAAAGCCCCACAACACACTGCCCGCTCCATCGCTGCAATGGTCTTTTTTACTTGCAGCAGCAGCCCTCCTTTTGTACATTGCTCTTGCTCCGTCTGCCTGCGGTGATAAAGATGCCTGCGAATTCTCGCTCGTGCTCGCCGTGAATGGGGCGCCGCATCAGACAGGGTACCCGCTGTACGCAATGCTCGGACATGTATTCGTTACTTTTTTGCATGCGCTGAACGTATCATGGGAGCTGGCCGCCAATGCCTGGAGCGCACTGGGCGGCGCAGTTGCTGTTTTTTTTATCCATGCCGCCTGCGCACGACTTATGCCTTCTTCATCGCCTGTTCCAAACGGACAGCGCATTGCAGTAGCACTGCTGCCGGCCTTTGTTTTTGGATGCAATCCTATTTGGACATATGAGACGACGCTTGCCGAAGTTAACAGCTGGCATGTAGCATGGGTGACCGGCATCGTCTTTACTTATATAGTATTCATACGCAAGCTGGTGCCGGCAGAAAATCTATCCGCCGGCACTTTTGCACAACGGGACGCTGCAGCGTGGGGTTTTCTCTGCGGCATCGGTGCCGCGCATCATGTAACTGCGGGCCTTGTTGCGCTTCCCCTGACAATATCGCTGGTGTGGATGGGGTTGCGGCTGAAGCGGCTTCATTACAGCACACTTTTCCTGATGCTTATAGCCGGGCTCCTGCCCTTGGTAAGTTATGGGTTTATCGTTTGGCGGGCTTTTAATCCTGCCGCCTGGCAATGGCCCGTCCTGGCGCCCGAATGGTCAAGCATCTACCGTCATGTGACGGCAGCCGGATACGGGGGCTATCTGGGGTATTTTCAGCCTGACAGCATTCAGCAGGGATTTCTGGTAAGATATGTTTATCTTTGGCTCTTTCCCTCATTTCTCGTATTGTCAGTCAGCTCTTTTTTTATCCGCACTCGTCCCGAATCGATTATTCTGCGCTCTTTGGCGGTGACTGCTGCAGCGTGCATACTGTTCTGCTTTTTATACGGAGTAAGCGACCCGAGCGCGTACTTTCTGGCTCCCATGGCGATATCCCTGTGCGGGGCGACCGCCGCTCTGCATATGGCTGCCGGGATGCGAGCTCTGCGCGGAGGATTTCGGGCGGCATGCGCAGCGGTTCTGCTGCCCCTTATTATCCTTCTGAGCGTTGAAGGAATTAATACATCCGTATACCGGCGGAATCTTTTTAATGATTTTTATAACTATACGCATTCTGTCTGGAAGTCGCTGCCGTTTGATAAAGGTTTTTTTATTTGGAGTGATGACAATTACGAGAGATTTATCGGATACCAGCTCCTTTATGGCGAAAAGCCAAATATCGAAATTGTGAACCCTGTGGAGCTTGGCTATAAATACCCGAGAGATCGTTTTGTGGCTCGGCATGGTTTTGACCCGCACGCCGATATTGCTCCATTTTCTGAAACAGCCAATACCCACGATACCCCTGCGCGAAAAAAAGAGTACGGTGACAGCATTGCACGAAATATCATCAACAGAAGCACGATGCCAGTTGCGGTTTTTGATGGAGAGCAGCGATCGTTGCGGATTTTTAAACATGGGGACATTGATCAGCCCTGATGGTGTGTGTAGCTTTATGCGTTACCATTTAATAAATGGTGGCGGAGTTAATGGATGTTTGGCAAATTATTTTTTCGCCAGCTGCACCAGTCGCTTATGGAACCCTGCGTTGGGGAACTGGTCTTTAACGCTCTTTATATAAGATTCCGGCAGGCCCCATTTCACGAGCCCTAACGAGAAATCAACCAGGTCGCCTCTGCGGAACACTTCAACAAGCGGGTAGCGCTCACCACTGATATTTTCTGATCTTGTGGTGTTGGTCGATCATGAGTTCAATTTCATGAGCCCACTGTTCAAGATTGTTTTGTTGTACATACTTTTTTGCCAGAGCGATAGAGGGCGGAAGGTAATCAATTGTGCTGTTCGTCCAAATGCCAAGATCATGAAAACAGCCGGCAATGATGATTTTTTTTCGCTCTTCATCCGTGCAGGCGTGTAAAGCAAAGCAGAAATGGATCATTTGATAGACGTGGTTTTTATATCCCTCATAATCACTTCCAAGTTCATTTTCCCATGTGCCAAATATTTCTTCCAGCAATGGGATGCGTTCTTCTATTATTGTCATGAGGAGTTCCTGTTATTGCGTATATTAAGAACTCTGTATTTTCTGAATTTCCGCCTATGTGGCTTATCGCAATTTTTATTTATTTTGTCAAACGATGGTGTTTCAGAAAAGCTTTCATCAATAGTTAGTGCGAACGTTCAATGATAAGAACGGGAGGTTTTGAAATGCAGGGGTCGGCGTGGAGGATTCCTATAACTGAAATAATAGGTTGAAGCACGGGCGGCATATTGCTATGCTTCTGTCTTATTTCAACAGCTGAACAACAGGAGCACTCATGGAATTCATCGCTGATCTGCATATTCATTCCGCCTATTCACGGGCCACCAGTAAAGATATGAACCTTGAATCGCTGTACCGGTGGGCGCAGCTTAAGGGGCTTGCCGTGGTGGCAACGGGCGATTTCACCCATCCGCGCTGGCTAGCCGAAATGCAGGAAAAACTGGAGCCTGCCGAGCCCGGCCTGTTTAAATTGAAAGACGCTTTATGCGCGCCTATTGATGCTGAAGTGCCTGAATCATGCCGCGCTGCGGTGCGTTTTGTGCTGAGCGCAGAGGTAAGCACCATCTACAAAAAAAACGACCGTACGCGAAAAATTCACAGCGTTATTCTCTCACCCGACTTTGCCGGAGCCGGACGGCTCAATGCCCGGCTGCAGGATATGGGCGCGAATATCACCTCCGACGGCAGGCCCATTATCGGCATGGACTGCAAGCGCCTGCTTGAATTTGCACTTGCTGCCTCGCCCGATAATGTTTTTATTCCTGCCCATATCTGGACGCCTCATTTTTCCGTGCTTGGGGCGGCAAGCGGCTTTGACTCTATCGATGAATGCTTTGAGGATTTAACGCCTGAGATTTTCGCCCTTGAAACAGGTCTGTCATCAGATCCCGCCATGAACTGGACGCTTTCTGCTCTTGACCGTTTCACGCTCGTGTCAAACTCCGATGCCCATTCGCCTGCCAAGCTCGCGCGGGAGGCAAACATATTTGCCTGTGATCTTTCTTACCCTGCCATGATGAAAAGCCTGCGCGACAAAGACACAGCCGGTTTTAAAGGCACGCTCGAATTTTTTCCTGAGGAGGGCAAATATCATCTCGACGGCCATAGGGCCTGCGATACACGCTTGACTCCGCAGGAAACCCGCAGCCATGACGGCCTGTGCCCGGTATGCGGCCGGAAAGTGACGGTGGGTGTGATGCACCGCGTGAACCTGCTTGCCGACCGTGCCGAGGGCTTCCGGCCTGCGCAGGCTGCAGGCTTTCAAAGCCTCATACCGCTTGCCGAAATCATTGCCGAAGTGCAGGGCATGGGCGTCAACACCAAACGTGTTCAAGGTGAGTATGCAAAACTGCTTTCCCGCTACGGAAACGAACTATCAATCCTTCGTACCTGCCCCACTGCCGATCTGCGAGCTGCAGGCTGGGAACTGCTTGCAGAAGCCATCGATAGAATGAGGCGAGGACAGGTTGACATTAACCCCGGCTATGACGGTGAGTACGGCACCGTTGGCATAGTATCGGCTGGCGAGCGCCGCGTGAAACAGCCCGCACTTTTTTAAATCGGCAGTCAGCTACCGGTTGATTTTAAGCAGGGAAAAACAATTTGTTCGCACTAAATAATGTCTTGGCATTTTGTAAAAAAACGGATTAAATTTTATCTATTCTTATCAGAGTTCCATTTATCGCTTCCTCTTATCGTCCGCTTTAATTCAAAAGACCGCCTCGCCGCGTAATGCTTGTGCCCTGCGGATCCGGGTTGCGCCTGGAAAACCATCTGCAGCGTGCGCCATTTGATTAAAGAGATGCTGAAAAGTTCCGATACACAGTAGTGGTTACATATATCGGGGTTTGCTGCAGTGCTACATTCTCTGTTTCTTCATCGGGGGGCACGGCAAAAGGAAACAGCGCAAGTCTGCCCGGTATTTAGTAAAAAAGCAGAGCGCACGGCATAAGCATTGCGCTCCTTTTGATTTGAGCCACAGCGGCACAGGCGCTTAGACTCCACAGAACGAAACCCTTCCCGGCGGGTTGTTCATCCGGTTATTGCGATATCTAGTATTTGTGAGGTGCTATTTTTTTATTAACATAAGAAAGGAGTACAGGCATGCTGCAAGAGACGGAACAGGCGGGGACGTGGGGCCAGCTCGGCGACAGAAGAACCAATCCGTTTATGAGGACACGGCAAAGACGGAACTTTGACCGGAGGGGGGCATACCGCATCGGGCTGAATACCCTGACCTTTATACATGAAGGGGATGAAGTCTTTTATGGAGCGCTGAAGGATATAAGCGATACCGGCGCCCGCATCGAGATGGACAGAGCTCCCGGCAATGGCGCCTCCCTGTTTACCATGGGCGTGCCTTTTTTGAGCAATAAGAAGCTCGCGTGTAAAAGAATCTGGGCAGAAACAAGTGATAATGGCGGCAGCGGGCAATACGGAGTTAGCTTTCTCGACCTCTCGATGCAGGAGCGCAGCGAACTGAGGAAGCGATTTCTGCTTAATGAACCGCTTTTGCTGAGTCATGCCGAAGCCGTTGCAGCCAGAGCGCAGGATCGGGCCGCAATCACGGAAATAAAGACTTTTTTTCTGATCGATGTGCGGCTTGCGCTTGAGAGCCTTATTGATATTGATATCATGATCGAACTGGGACAGCCCGAGGAGTTCGTGCAGCAAGAATGCAATAATACGCTGGACAACCTACTAGAGGCCGGCGACAGGCTTGAAAACAGCCTGAGGAGCCCTTACCTGGGCGGCGAAATCAAAAACAGGGTGCGCCAGCTGCTGGGGCATTTCCTCTACCAGTCGATGGTGTGCAAAAGGGGCTTTGAAAAGCCGCTCGGCTATCCGGGTGACTTCCAAATGCTCGAAGGCGTCTACAACAACCGCGAGCTGTCAGGCGGCATCGGCCATTATCTCGACCGGTACGGCCTGAATGTGCCCTACGCGGGCGCCATCCGGCATCGCAAAGATAAGATGCGTGATATACTCTATGACTTCATTAACACAAGCCGGGAGCAGTCGCTGAATATTATCAACCTCGCCAGCGGCGCATGCCGGGACATCCGCGAAATGTTCAGTAGGCCTATAACGTACCCCGGCACGGTAACCCTTACCTGCATTGACCAGGATCCGATCGCTCTTGAGTATTCGCGGCAAACGCTGTCGGAGATCAGCACGGGCAACATAAATGTTGAGCTTGTGCAGGGCAACATACTGCGCCTTGAAGCCCTTGATCTCGGGCCTGACTGCAGCGTAGATATGATATACAGCATCGGCATTGCCGATTACCTTCAGGACCGGATGCTGAAAAAAATATTCAGCGACTCATATGCCAAGCTCAAAACGGGAGGCAAGCTGGTCGTTGCCTATAAGGACAGAGAATCTCACCGGCCCATAGTGCTCAACTGGTTCTGCGACTGGTATTTTATACCCCGCAATGAGGATGAGCTGATTGATTTGATTAATGCATCCATGGGCGCTGAAAATATTTCCATCAGCATTGTGCGTGAAGATTCAGGTGTAATATTTTTTGCCACTATAACAAAAGTCAAATAAACATAAAAAATGTGTAATTTTTAAGAGCCGGTAGATACGGGCTCTTTTTTATGTAGTCACAGGCATACCCGATCACCTGCCGCTAACAAAGTAAGTGCAGGTATGTGCATCGGGTAGTGCCTGGTTTTTTCTTTTGCACCGGCATTTTTATGTAATGGTGTTTCAATAATTTTATGAAAAAATTTATAAAAATTCAAACAGCGAAGTATGCTGACATGCTCTTCGCGGGAAGCGGCGCATCACCGGGCATCCGGGATATGCAGCTCAATCCTTTGTCTCTCAAATTTTCTTCGCCGCTTGAACAGGAGTACTTTGATGACTTTTTTAATAAATCGCTGAGGAGGATACGGTTTTCTCTGCTTCTTGCCATTGTGCTTTTTGCCGTCTTCGGTTTTCTTGATGCGGCCCTGGCAGGAGATAAAAAAATAGTTCTGTGGTTGATACGGTATGTGCTTATTTGCCCCGGCCTGCTTGCAATTTTTCTTTTCTCCTTCACGCCTCATTTCAAGAAGTATATGCAACAGAGCTCTGCCCTGGGGGTGATCTGGGTCGGCTTATGTGTCGTTCAGATGATAATGGTTGCGCCCCCGCCTGCCAGCTATTCATACTACGCAGGCCTTATTCTTATCTTCATGTACGGCTACACGTTTGTAGGCCTTCGCTTTGTCTGGGCATCCCTTGCCGGATGGGTTATTGTTATGCTCTATGAGCTGGCATCACTGCTTATTGAGGCGCCGGTATTCGTGCTTATCAATAATAATTTCTTCTTTATCTGCGCAAACATTATCGGTATGTTTTCATGCTATTTCATCGAAATGTCCTCCCGCCGGGATTTTTATTTTTCCAAGATGCTTGAGCTGGAGCGGGAAAAGGTAGAGTCTGCAAACAGAGAGCTTGAGGCGCGGGTTCAGGCGCGCACGGAGCAGCTTATGCAGGCAAACAGGGACCTGGAGGATGAAATGCAGGAGCGCAAGCGTGCGGAAAAGGAGCTCATTCAGGCGCAGAAAATGGAGGCGATCGGCACGCTGGCCGGCGGCATTGCCCACGACTTTAACAATATCCTGACTGCTGTGGTCGGGTATGCCGAACTCGGCCTGCACAAAAAGCTCATTGAGCAGGGGAAAACAGAGTATATATTGACGCAGATATTAACTGCGGGCAACCGCGCCAAAGACCTGGTAAAGCATATTCTGACGTTCAGCCGCCAGCGGGATGAGGAACGAATTCCCGTGAGGCTCGGCAGCATTATCAAGGAAGCGCTCAAGCTGCTCTGCGTGGGCCTGTCGCGGCAGGTTCAAATTCAGGAGAACTTACGGGCTGCGGCCGATATGGTTTTTGCCGATCCGACGCAGCTGCATCAGATAATCATGAACCTGTGCACCAATGCGGCGCAGGCCATGAAGGAAAAAGGAGGGATTCTTGAGGTGGCTCTTGATGAGTTGCATATCGATCCGGCATCCAACGATCAGTTTTCCGATCTTGCTCCAGGGGAGTATCTCAAACTGACGGTGCGCGATACCGGGGCAGGGATAGACCCCAAAGTTGTTAACCGGATTTTTGACCCCTTTTTTACAACCAAACCTCTCGGGGAAGGCACCGGCATGGGGCTTTCAGTCGTGCATGGCATTGTGAAAAGTTACGGGGGGAAAATTCTGGTCAGCGGGGAGCTCGGCAAAGGAACAGCGTTCTCTGTGCTGCTGCCCCGGTTTGAAGAAAAGGCATGCCATGAGGCGAAGAAGCAGGAACATGTCATGCTCAAAGGAAGCGAACGAATCCTTTTTATCGATGACGAAGATACCTCTGTCGAAGTAGTCAAGGAAATGCTTGAAGAAATGGGGTATTCGGTGGTGAGCACGACCAATGTCCTTGAGGCCCTTGACCTGTTCAACGAAAACCCCGACCGGTTTGACCTAATCATAACCGACAAAAATATGCCCTCTATGACGGGCTTTGATTTCGGCAGAGAGATACTTCGCATAAACCCGGATGTCCCCGTAATCCTCTGTACAGGCTATATGGATCTCTATGATATGGATAAGGCAAAGGAGCTGGGCTTCAGTGACATTATAAAAAAACCGCTGCTGATGCATGACATGGCAGAAGCAATACGCGGTGTTCTTGACCGGAGCATTACTCAATGACCGGACATCATTGTTTAGTGCCGGCCTTTTTTTTGGCCCTGCTGCTGTGCGCAGCTTTCTTTTTTTGCCAACCAGCGCCCTGCTTTGCCGGTGGAGCGCCTGCTGCCTCCGGGGAGTCCGGCCCCGGCAAATTTAAGATACCTTTTTTTGATGGCATTAAGCTCCAGACGTCTAACTCCCAGCCGAAGCTCACCAATGCCAACCATGTGATAGGTGATATAAACCACCTCACCGGCAGTGATCTGAAAAACTGGGACACCATGACCATACAGACGATTGATCTTGTGCTCTGGAAAGATCTGTCGAAATATTTCAAGACTGATTTTGCGGTTGCAGGGGCAACGGGCTCTCTCATATCATCAAGCACCGGCTTTTCACAAACACCCCTTGATGTCGCCATCCGGATGCGGCAGCGCTACAGCGCTGTTGAGCTATGGTCAAACATCTATTTTTATCCTTTGACCACGGACTACAAGGATCAGTATGCCTCCGGCAGGATCATTGAGCCCTTTATCGCCGCGGGGCTGGGCTATACGTTTTTCAGGAGTGAAGCAGCCTTCAAGTTTCGCAAAGGGAGCTATTTTTACGACAGGGCCCAAAGCAACTGGAGCCAGAATGAATGGGGCTATAAAATGATGACGGGGTTTAATGTCAACCTTGGCAATGTTTCCCCGCAGATGAAGCGGTGGATTATAACGGTTTCGGCCTTTCAGATCTGGAACAGGCTCCAGGGCCATGCGAAGATGCATTTGACCGATGAACTCAAAATTGGCGGCAGGCGAATACCTGTTGATATAACCACGCGGCAGCGGATGGATATAGATTTATCCGGCCCATGCTTTTCCATTGCCGTCGGACGGTATTTTTAAGAGCAGCAATAGGAATTTTATAAAATCCCGTTTACCCCTATCCCCGCAGCCACAGGCTTGGGCTGTTTCGGTTAGATCCTAGAAAACAGGAAGAAGTTTATTTTTACCCAAAACATCAAGGTTGCTTAGATGAGGCACCCTCAATTTTTAAATACAGCCCGTATGAAGTCAGAACTGCCTGCGCCTGTTTATCCCTGCCGGAGCTTTTTATAATAGTTGATCAGCCCGTTGGTGGAGGAGTCGTGGCTGGTGACGGGCTCCGTGCCTGTAAGCTCGGGCAGGATTTTTGTGGCAAGCTCTTTGCCGAGCTGCACGCCCCACTGATCAAAGGAGCAAATGCCCCATATGACACCCTGCACAAAAACCTTGTGTTCGTACATGGCGATAAGGGCCCCTAGCGTATGGGGATCGAGCTTTTTGAACATGATTGAATTGCTGGGCCGGTTGCCTTCAAAAACGCGGTGAGGGGCAAGCAGGTCGACTTGTTTACCGGCCATGCCCTGGGCTGTAAGTTCGGCGCGCACCTGCTCGCCGGTCTTCCCGTTCATAAGTGCCTCGGTCTGGGCGAAAAAATTGGACAGCAGCATGGCATGGTGATCGCCAACGGGGTTGTGCGACACGGCAGGGGCAAGAAAATCGCAGGGCACAATTCTGGTTCCCTGGTGCAGGAGCTGGTAAAAAGCATGCTGGCCGTCGGTGCCGGGCTCGCCCCAGATGATCGGGCCCGTTGAGCATGAAACAGGGCCGCCGGCGACCGTCACGCTCTTGCCGTTTGACTCCATGTCGAGCTGCTGAATATAGGCCGGAAGCCGCCGCAGGTACTGGTCATAGGGCAGTATGGCATGCGTATCGCTGCCAAAAAAATTATTGTAGAGAATGCCCGTCAGGGCAAGAATAACAGGAATGTTGCGTCGCAGTTCGGCTTCGCGGAAGTGGCAGTCCATTGCGTAGGCGCCAGCCAGGAACTGCTCAAAATTATCCATGCCTACAGCAAGCGCCACCGGCAGCCCGATTGCAGACCAGACCGAGTACCGGCCGCCCACCCAGTCCCAGAACTCAAACATATTCTCCGTGTCGATGCCAAACCGGGCCACCTCGGCGCTGTTGGTGGAAACAGCCACGAAATGCCGGGCTACTGCAGCCTCATTGCCGGTTTTCTCCATGAACCACCGCCGTGCCGTATGCGCATTTGTCATGGTTTCAAGGGTGGTGAATGTCTTGGAGGCAACAATGAACAGCACGGTTTCGGGATTCACCCGGCGAAGGGTTTCGGCCATATGCGTGCCGTCGATATTGGATACAAAATGCATGGCAAGATTGCGCCTGCCATAGGGCGTGAGGGCCTCGGTGACCATGGCCGGTCCGAGATTCGACCCGCCGATGCCGATATTTACGATATCGGTAATAGCCATGCCTGTATGGCCCGTCCAGGCGCCGCTGCGCACTGCTTCGGAAAACCTGCGCATTTTTGCAAGCACGGCCAGCACTCCCGGCATCACATTTTTGCCATCTACCAGCAGGGCGCTTCTCGAGCGCTTGCGCAGGGCCGTGTGCAGCACCGGCCGATTCTCGGTGCTGTTGATCTTTTCGCCTGAAAACATCCGCTCGATCCAGTCCGGCAAGCTGCATTCGCAGGCAAGCTGCACCAGCAGGTCAAGGGTCTTCTGCGTCATCAGGTTTTTTGATACATCACAGAGTATGCCTGCCGCCTCGATGCTCATGGTCTCGAATCGCCCGGGGTCACGAGCAAACAGTTCCTTTATGGTCGTGTTTTTGAGTTCCTGTGCGTGAAATACAAGGGCCTGCCATGTCGGCGCCGCAGGGATCTGCATATTTTTACCTTTCCTTAAAAGGGAAAAAACTGTTATAGTCTATTGTGCTAAACATTGTGCCAAAGCAACCCAAACAAAGCAACGGCTTTTTTTGCATGCTTTCCCCCTTTATTTTTTGTGGTATCGCATTAAACCCTTTTAATTGAATAATTTTACATGGCTCAAACCAGTACACAACCGGGAAAAAGATGGACTATACGGGAAACACGGCATGATCTGGGCCGCGCCCTTGCAAGTTGCCTCAATATTTCACCGCTTGTGGCGCAGGTGCTGATCAACCGCGGTATTGAAACGCCCGAAGCGGCGCAGTCCTTTCTTTTTTCCCGCCTGACCGACCTGCACTCCCCTCTGCTTATGAAAGATATGGGCCGGGCAACAGAGCGCATTGCAGCTGCTATCGCCAACAAGGAGAAAATCTGCATATGCGGCGACTATGATGTCGACGGCATCACTGCCACAACCGTTGTGCTGCTTTTTCTTGAAAGTGCGGGCGCGCAGGTGGCATTTCATATTCCCAGCCGCCTTACTGAAGGCTATGGCATGAGCATAGCAACGGTGAAAAAACTGCACGCAGACGGTATCTCTCTCATCATCACGGTCGACTGCGGGGTTTCAGCCTTTGATGAAGTAGCCTGCGCCCGGTCCCATGGCATTGATGTTATCGTCACCGACCACCATGAGCCCCCCGACCAGCTGCCCGAAGCCTATGCCATTATAAACCCTAAACAGCTCGACTGCCCGTTTCCCTTCAAGGGGCTGGCGGGAGTTGGTGTGGCGTTCAACCTGGTGATGGCACTGCGCACAAAGCTGCGAGACAGCCGGCTCTGGCAAAACAGCCAGGAGCCCAACCTCAAACAATATCTTGATCTTGTGGCCCTCGGCACCATTGCCGATATGGTGCCTATGCTTGATGAAAACCGTATTTTTGTGCGCAACGGGCTTGAAATAATAGCCCAGGGATGCCGGCCCGGCATTAAGGCGCTTAAAAACCTGTGCGGAATACCCGATGGGCCTGTTGCTGGCAACATGATAGGCTTCCGCCTGGCCCCCCGGCTCAATGCCGCAGGCCGCATGGCTGAAGCAGAACTGTCGGTTCAGCTGTTGCGTACCGTGAGTGACGATGAGGCCATTACCATGGCCCGCAAAATCGATGAAGAGAATACGCGGCGCCAGCAGCGCGAGCGCAGCATACTAACAGAGGCCCGAAACATGGTCAAACAGCATGATGAGCTTCCCGATTCGCTTATCCTGTCATCTCCCGGCTGGCATCCCGGCGTCATCGGCCTGTGCGCCTCGCGCCTGAGCGAAGAATTCAGCCGGCCGGCCATTCTGTTTGCCGTCGACGAAAAAAGCGGCGAATGCAAAGGGTCGGCCCGCACGGTAAAAGGCTTTGACCTCTACGGCGCCATCAAGCAATGCTCCTCAATGCTTAAGGCATTCGGCGGACATCGGGACGCTGCGGGCCTGACGGTTCACCTGGACAAAATGCCAATGTTCATGAAGGCCTTCAATGCCATTGTGCGCGAGCAGTTCGCCGTAGGCGACTTTAGCCCCATGCTGGCAATCGACGCAGAGATACCTCTGGGGGAGCTTTCCCACACCATGCTTGAACAGATCCAGTCCCTTGAGCCTTTTGGCACCGGCAATGCAGAGCCTGTTTTTTCCAGCCGCGACATAAAATCCTACAGCTCCATGGTTGTGGGCAAGGGCCATCTAAAAATGAAAATCAAGGAAGACGGGCAGTCCTTCGACGCTATCGGTTTCAATATGGGAGACCGCTACAGTCTCAGCGACGGGGCAATACGCCTGGCTTTCGTTCCGCAGTTTAATCTCTATAATGGCCAGAAGCTCGTGCAGCTCAATCTGCGGGACATTAAAAACATGTAATGTCGCAGGGCCTATAGAGGCCCGGCCAAAAACCGCCGTAACCAGTATGGCCATGACGACTGAACCCCCTACTGATGACCTGCAACTCATAGAAACATGCATACAGGGAAAAACCGGTGCATGGCGCACTTTCATTACACGCTTCCCCCCCCTTGTCTATTATGCCATCCGCAAAGTGCTGTATGCCCACAGCTCCGCGTGAAGCCGAGAGGAGCTTGCCGATCTGAAGCTCAACTCAACCGGGCTTGTGAACCCCGACACGGCACTGAAACCGGGCCGGGGCATGGCCGCCAGGGTTATTGCAACGGGCACGGTAGTACGCTATAATGAAGTCATTTAGTTCACCCTGCGCCCTACTGACACCGAACCCACGGTTCTCAAAGCAGCCATTCCCGAATCAGCAAAAGATATCGACATCCTGGCGCAAAACGTGGTAAAAAAGAATTTTGAAAAACTGAAAGTTGGCTACCCGATACGCGGCACAGTGCAGAAGGACGGATCGTGCTCAATGTGGGGTCAGCCGCAGAGGCGCAGAGCGGCATGGAATTCAGGGTTTTCGAAGAATACGCCGCCGACAAAAAAATAAAGAAGCAGGGCAAAAGAGCCGATGAGCTCTTTATGCCTTGTAGCCGCAGGCAATTTTATTTTGACAGCAGACCATTAACCTTTTTTAGGAAGGGGGGGCTTCTTGAAACAGACAACAGCTCTCTTACTCTTTTTATTGGGAGTCGTTTTCCTGGCAGCCGATGTGCCTGCTCAAGAGGTTTCGCTGACTCAGACCAGGATTAATTCCTCCCCAAATCCCATAGGTTCAGGCGCCCGCGCACAGGGTATGGGCGGCGCGTTCATTGCTATTGCCGATGATGCAACTGCGGCCTCATGGAACCCGGGCGGCCTTATGCAGCTTGAGCGGCCCGAGCTCTCCTTTGTTTTCAATTTTTCCCATAACCGCAAGGAAGTCAACAACCCCGGCACGCCCAGTATGGAGGGCATGAACAGCATCAGCCGCGATGATCTCAACTATCTGAGCTTTGACCTTCCCTTCAGAGCCTTTAACAAAAACATGGTCGTATCGCTCAATTACCAGCGCCTGTATGATCTCTATGACGATCTTTCATTTGACATCAACAAGGGTTTTTTCAATCGTGTCAGTGGAGGTTTTACTTCAACCGACACACATACCGATTTCAAACAGTCCGGCGCGCTCAAGGCCTTTTCGCCGGCCTATGCAATACAGCTCACGCCGCAGCTGTCGCTGGGGGCTACCTGTAATTTCTGGACCGACAATCTCGGCTATGACAATGGGTGGGAAAGCCACAGGGTTGATAAAACCACCTCTGCAGTGTTTTCTCCGTCGATACCGAACAAAGTGTTTAGAGGGGAAAAGACAGTTTACACCCATGAAGAAAATACCAATTTTGAAGCGTTCAATATGAACCTGGGCTTCCTGTGGCGTATCAACAGCGTGGTGACCCTTGGCGGTGTTTACAAAACACCTTACACCGCCAGCGTTGTCCGCCGCACTTGGCAGGATAGTAGTACTGTAAATTTTGGCAGTGCCGGAACGGGTTCCAGCAATTTCATAAAGAGCACGAAAACCAGGGAAAGAATTGAAATGCATTTCCCCTCATCATACGGCCTTGGCATAGCTTTTCGTTTGACGGATGCGTTCACCACATCCTTTGATGTGTACCACACCGAGTGGTCAGATTACTGGATACGCTCAAACGGCAGCAAAACAAACCCCGTTACCGGCGGTCTGATGAGTAAAAGCCATACCCGTGACACCACCCAGGTAAGAGCGGGGTGCGAATATCTGTTCGTGCTTGAAAAGACCATCATACCGCTGCGATGGGGCGTCTTCTATGATCCCGAGCCGGCGGCAAAGCATCCCGACGATTTTTACGGCTTCAGCCTTGGCACGGGCATATCACTCGGGCCCGTGGTGCTCGACTGCGCCTATATCTATCGCTGGGGCCGCAGTGTAAAAGGCTCTCAGATCGGGGAGCAGGGCACCAAGCTTGATATCAAACAGCACAATATTTATGTGTCAATGATTTATCACTTTTAAGCAGAGGGCATGACGTGAAACAGAGAGCTTTCATTTCCAGTCTGCTATGCACCGTTGCGGTGATGCTGCTGTTTATGAGCTGCAATACCCCGCCGGACCCCAAATACACCAAAGACGGGCAGACCTACGGCGAGGTCAAGGGCCTGTTCCGCGAACGCTGGTGGAACTTCTATGAACGGGGCCTTTCATACTCCGATGGCGGCTTCTGGCAGGAAGCAGTGGCCGATTTCCAGGAAGCGCTCAAGCAGCGCGACCGCGACCAGCGCCGCGCCCGCACCTACGGCATGCATTTTACCGACTACTTCCCGCACCGCGATCTGGGAGTTGCCTATTATAATCTGGGCAAATTCGATGAAGCGCAGAAGGAGCTTGAGCTGTCGCTGTCGCAGGCTGAGACCGGCAAGGCGAAACATTTTTTAAATGAAGTGCGGCGCTCTCTGCTCAAACAGGCCGGCACCGACGCAGCCCCGCCTGCGGTGAGCCTCGGGGCCATGCAGGAAGGCCAGGTGACCAATAGCTTCAAGATGAATATCCAGGGTGAGGTAAAAAGCGATGCCTATGCCAGCAAGCTAGCCATTAATGATGAAGCGCAGTTTGTCGAGCTGGCGGACAAGCGGCTCCCCTTTTCCAGTGAGATAAAGCTTAAAAAAGGCATCAATGAAATAAAGATAAAGTCAACGGACCTGCTGGGCAAAGTAACCGAAAAGAAGGTGCAGGTGTTCGGCGATTTTGAAGGCCCGCTCATGAATGTGAAGAATCTTTCTGACGGGCAGCAGGTCGGGCAGAACAAAATAGTTCTCAACGGAACTCTTGCCGACTCTACAGGCGTTGCCAAACTTCAGGTCAATGAGCAGGTGCTTGCCTACAACAAGGAGAAGCAGCTCGACTTCACCTTCACCGTGCAGCTTAAGGAAGGCCCCAACAAAATTATGCTTGCGGCAACCGACAGCGTGGGCAACACCACCAGCGGCCAGATGAATATTGTGTATGTGCCCAAGCTTGCCCGCGGCAAACAGGCCCCCGATACGCCCTATTGGCGACGCGAGCCCATACGGGTAGCGCTGAAGGGCTCGGGCGTTTCAGACTCCGGGTCCCCCTTCAGGGTTGCTGCGGCCGGTCCGCGGCAGATGGGGCCAAACTTCCGTGTAAGCCTGAAAGACCTGACCGAGGCGCAGACCGTATTTTATGAAAATATTTATATCGACGGCATGGTATCGGGCGTAAACGATATCAAGTCGGTTAAGATCAACGGCTCGCCCCTGTTCATCATGCCGGGCCGCAATATTTTCTTTAATCAGCTGGTAGAGCTGAAGGAAGGCGAAAATAAAATCGTTCTTGAGGTGCAGGATGCCGGCGGCAATACCGAGTCGAAAACCATCACCATTAATCGCCAGGTTCCCAAGGTTCATCAAATCGGCTCGCGCATGAGCATCGCCATCATGCCCTTTCAGAAAACCGGCGAGCTCTCTGCAAGCGCCAACATTATTTATGACAATTTGGTGCGCGCATTTGCCAATCAGAAGCGTTTTAAAATCGTGAGCCGCGGGGCGGAGCTTGAAGCTGCCCTGAGCGAAATGAAGCTCTCCCAGACTGACCTTGTCGATAAAGGCAAGGCCGTGCAGATCGGCAAAATGATTGCAGCCGAAGGCATACTCATGGGCACTATTCGTGAAACCAAAGATGGCATAGAGGTCTATGCCCGGCTCGTCAACACGGAAACCTCAGCCCTGTTCGACACAAAAGATGTCTACGGCGCAGACAAGTCACTGTCACAGATTCAGTACATGACCAATGGGCTTGCCCTCAAGTTCAAGCACAGCTTCCCGCTGCTTGAAGGCGTGGTCGTGCAGGTCAAGGGCCGGGATATATATGCAGACTTCGGCACAGCCCAGAAAATCAGGAAAGATATGAAATTTATCGTTTTCCGGGAGGGTGAAAAGATCATGCACCCCATAACCGGCAAGGTGCTCGGGAGCCAGACTGAAGAGCTTGGCGTGGCAACCGTTGTCAATGTCATGGACGACATGTCTGTGGGCAAGCTTGTGGCCGACTTTGACCCTTCAAAAATACAGGCCAGGGATTACATCATCACGAAATAGAGGCCGTCACACAGATACCGAAAGACCCGCCTGGCAGACAGGCGGGTCTTTTTTTTAAAACGGCTATACTGTTTTGAAAAATGTTGTAACACTTAAAAGCGTACACATAATACGTGAATAAATAAAATGCCTCCACAAGACACTTCCTCTTATAAATATAATTTGAGCGGCACAGCACTGTTTTTTTGTTCAATGTTCTGTTTAACAAAAGCTGAAAGTTTTATTTCATGATCCGGCAAAACATTAGTAAACTGGATACCCATGCCGGCAGGAGACGCGTTGGAAACAGACTTCGTCCATACGACACGGCCATCAATGGCCATAATTTCAGGATCGTCAGGCAGCTGAAGATTTAAAGCAAATTCAGCATCGATAGGCAAGAGGTGATTGGTTTTAATGAACATACCTCCACTGCTCATATTCATTACGAAAGAATCTATGCAATTGCCCGAATTGCGCGATATAAGCTCCAGATTAACCGATATACGCTTTGTTTTCCTTGAATCCTCCATTTGCCCTCCTCGTTTTGTTTTACAACTAACAATCAGTTCTACTCAGGTTCCGTTTTTTTAGAATAATCAGGGCCGGCTGTGATTTCCTTTTCTTTTCCACATCTTTCTTTTATTTTACAATGGTTGCCGCGCGTTTTTCCCCTCTTGTAAACGAAGAACAAAAAATGCTGCTGCCCGTTTTTTTAACCAAACTTATTTTAAAGAAGCAAAAGTTGCTTAATAGCGAACAAATCTATTAAAAATAGTTTTGTATGTCAATGGAATAAAATTCAGGCGGAAGGAAGTGCAAATGGCAATCCGCCATAGAGGGCCGGTGGGGGCAGGTAGGATTACGGAGTTTGGCTTCAGAACAGGGAAAGACCGCAAGCGGGCAACCGAGAATAGAAGTTAGGAGGCATTATATGATGCTAGGAGTCTGTCGGACTTAAAATTGACATCCAAGTGAACAGCTAAAATCCGTGGGACAAGCTGATCAAATTTCGACCAATAGTTTTGTCGGTGTTTTTATTTTATCTGTTTGCAACTCCAGCATGCCCCTATTTTGGGG
>CAIWCT010000143.1 GCA_903911225.1 uncultured delta proteobacterium | reverse complement strand
CCTGGGATTGACAGGCACACCGGTTGTGCTGGATGAAAATTTATTCGAGGAAAGCATTATAACTCAGGTTCTGCCGCACAATATTAATGATGAAGGCAGCTGCGACATTCAAGAAAAAGTCTCCCGAGTAGCAACAGAGCTTATAAACGCCTACGATAAATCCCAGGGCATCATGTTTGAAAAAAAACTGAGCGCCCGAAACCTCGACACCAGCATCATTCCCGATAGAATCAACGAGGAAACTCTTCGTGACCTGGAGGCAAATGTGCATAATGCCCAATCCATCTACGACACCTATATCCAGAAAACACCCTTTGAAGCCGATCATCAAAAGCTGGTGAGTCTGCGCGGGCATATATCTGTAGCGCTGCACCTGCTGGGTATAGCCAAGGAACTGAGCCATTTCTTTGAACGGCATGAAATGGGCGTGCGCAAAGAAATAACGCGCATGAAAATAGCCAAAATCATTCAGCGCAAGAAACTGCTTGAAGTGATCGTAAATTTTTCCCTCCACTACTATACCCTATTCATACATGATGGGAAAAAGCTTGCAAATGAAATACAGGATAATTTTACGGTGGTAGATTCGGTGATCGTCAAAGCGCCTATGGGGCTCGGTTTTCATCTGCGGCCTTCAACCCTTGTTGCAAAGGTTGCACATCACTATGGTTCGAAGTTGTCCATGATGGTCAACGGTAAAGAATTTGATGCTGCAAGCGTTATCGACATCATGTGGGCAGGCGGCATGATAAAAAAAGAAGTCATCACCACGATAGAGTTTCGCGGCGACAAAAAAGCCATCAGGGACATCTCCCTGCTTGCCGACGCCAACTACGGCGAAGATACCATGGGTAACAGCACGCCGCTGCCGGGGCCACTTTCCTACCTCAGGCAGGAATAAGGTGCGCGCTTTCAGCGGTGCTGCCATGTTTATTTATTTCGCAGGCTTTTGCACTCGATCAAGCGGGTTTCAGTTACGATATAATCCAAAGGTGCATCCCAGCGCTCGTCATGGGGAACATGGCCAACAACCTGCATATCAAAAGCAAGCCCTATTGTAACGGCCGGGCACTTTCTTAAAAAACGGTCGTAGCATCCTCCGCCATAACCAATGCGAAAACCGTCTATTGCAAAAACCGCACCAGGGGCAATTACCACATCTATAGCGCTGCTTTCAACCGGCTTCAGGCGACCCGCCGCAGGCTCCAGTATGCCAAGACTACCCGGTACAAGATCCGACTCCATACTTGTCACTAACGATGCAGACATCGTCTTTGTAGACCTGTCAATGCTGGGCACAGAGACGTGTTTGCCTTCGGCAAGCAGCAGCTCTATAAGGCTGCGTGTTTCAACCTCGCTGCGAAATGATACATAGACAAACCATAAGCAGGCATCCTTAACAGCGCTCATCCCGCACAGTCGCCCGGTGATGAGAATGCTTTTCTGCTTGCGCTGCTCCTCAGAGATAAGGTCCCTTGAGCTCAGGGCAGCGATACGAAATGCTTTTTTTTGTTCAAACAGTGATGAAGGATAAAGATCATTTTTTTTCACAGTATACACCTAAAGCTAAAAAATCGGCCATCAACAGCCTGTCTTTCAGGCTTGCCAGCGCCCTGCAGCGTCAGAGGAGGTGGGGAGGCAGGATTGGCCTGAGCAGCCATATAAAACCCCTGCCCTGCCCTAATTTATTTAAGCGCCTCTGGGTGCTGTCGGCGCCTGAGCGCACGACAGGTCAGCTGGTATGTTATACAGTATGCTGCTACTGCAAACGGCAGTCCGATGAGGACACCCCCGGCCATGAGAGCGCAGGTTACATCAAACCCGAGTTCTGCAAGCACTGCAAATGAAAGCCGATCAAATACAATCGCGGGCAGCTCTCTGCCCAGAAGCAGCATGCCCAACTTAAAGCTGCCAATATAAAAAAAGGGCATCGTTAGGGGATTGCCGAACCACACACCCAGTACCGCCGCAGGCAGGCTGCCGCGCAAAACCAGCGCAAGCAAAACTGCCAGGGCAGTATGAAAGGGAAACGTTGGTGTTGTTCCGATAAAAACGCCGATTGCCATGCCCATGGCTATACAGTGGGGATCGCCATGCAAGTGCTTAAATCTGCTAATGAAGGTGTGTATGCCGATTACGTGAAAGGCTTTTAAAAAATGCCGAAAAAAACGCTTTGTTTTGAGCGTTGTACGCATGCCAGTCATACCCTTTGCCTATCGTCGCCGCTTGCTGCCATAAGCGCCTTGCCTGTATCATAGCAGCTCTGCAGTAAATTCCGATTATGCCGGCTATCCTCTTCAGCAAGGTGCGCAGGAAGGCCCAGCTTCCCGTACAGTGCGGCAAGCTCGCCTGCAGAGCGTGCAACCTGCCCTGAAGCGGCAAGCCTGGTGCCTAAAAGAACCTGCAGGGTATTAGCAGCGCCAAGTATGCCGGTCATGAATTTAAAAAGATCAACCACGGGCATGGCATCTGCAGAGTCCGATGAGCCCATGCTCAGAATCAGCACGAAGCGCTTGTTCCAGGGCAGCCACGGCGTGTGCCGGATGCTCTCGGGTGTCATCTGCACATTAATAAATGAACGAAAACGGTCAATAATTTTTTTGAGCGGGGCGGTAAGATGATGGAAATAGACCGGGGAGGCAAACACCAGAGCATCGGCCTGGTGAATCTGCTGACTCAGAGCCGGCCAGTCATCGCCCCGCAGAGCACAGCGTCTGAGCATATTGCAGCGCAGACAGCCTGTACAGTATTTAAGGTTCAGATCCTGCGCGACAAGCTCTTGAGCATCTCCGCCGCTATCGCGCACGCCGCGCAGCAGTTCTGCCAGCAGCAGCGATGTATTGCCGTTTCTGCGCGGGCTCCCGTTAAAAGCAAGTACGTTCATAGCCGGAATGCCTCAGGTCCCCTTAGTAAATGACGTATCCTTGAAATAGTCGCTAAGCCAGACAATCCGGGCAGCTGAAAAACGCATAAACGTCATGCCGCGGTTGCGGTAGGGCTCACCTTCAACCGTCTGGCCCTCATTGATCCACACTACACAGGCCCGCTCTTTATCTGCCAGAACTTCTTCTACCGTGAATACGAGACGAGCGTATTTGCGAAAAAGCAGCTTCAAAAAAACAATCATCCGCCTGGACCCGTCGATAGCGCCAGCCCCTGGAAAATCGAATATGACCACTGGGTCAATAAGGCGCTCGAGATCTGCAAAATCGCGCGTATTCATGGCATCAAAAAAAGCTCTGGCATATGGCTCTATTGTTGACATGCCTGTCCTTCAATTACATCTGATCCATAATGCGGGCACAGATAGCCCGCGGCTCTGAGATGTGATATACATGTACCATAAACACCCTTTGAATACCACCTTCAGATAATTCAACAAAGGAGAAGTATGACTCGCACGATGCAGTATATAGCTTTCTATTCCGTCTTTTTTGCCGTTCTGTGGGGCATGCATCTGTATGTCGGGCTGCGCCTGGGAAGGCTGTTCGGCTGCCAGAACACCTGGATGCTCTTGGGCGCATGCACGCTTGTCGCACTGACCTTTCCCGTCTTCAGCCTGCTTGAAAAATTCAACCCTACAACGTTCTCCATGATCCTTTACAGCGCCGCGTCCATCTGGCTGGGCATTGTGTTTCTGCTGCTGAGCATTCTGCTTTTCTACGAAGCGGTCCGCTTTTTTATTCCTCTGAAGCCGCAAACAGCAGCCTTTCTAATCACCGGCATCGCAGCAGCTCTTTCGATATACGGCATCATAAACGCACTGTTCATAACGGTAAAAACGGTCACCATACCCATGCAGGGCCTTAAAAATCCTCTCGGGATCGTGCAGCTTTCCGACATTCATGTCGGCACAATTCACAATTCCGGTTTTCTCACGCGCATCGTTGATACAACCAATGCCCTTTCCCCTGACCTCGTGCTCATTACCGGCGATCTGTTCGACGGCATCGGGCCCGTAAACAGGCAGACCATTGAGCCTCTGACAAAGCTTATGGCGAAAACATATTTTGTCATCGGCAATCACGAGAGGTATGACGATATGGAAAAAATACAGTCCATTCTTCCGGACACAGGAGTTGAAATACTGCGCAACCGCATAGCTGATTTCAGGGGCGTTCAGATCGTTGGGGTTGACGCGCCCCTGCGCGATGGTGAAAAAAGCAATTCTGTTGTGGGCACCCTGCCCATTGACCGCGCCAGGCCATCGATACTGAT
>CAIWCT010000142.1 GCA_903911225.1 uncultured delta proteobacterium | reverse complement strand
TCGCCCTCTTTTACCGAGACCATCATGACCAGAAAATTGGCGCCACCGAAAGTTTCACGAAACTGATTATGTATTTTTATGTACTCATGATCCTGAGGCAACAGTTCATTGAAGTTGGTTGAAATGGTAAGCTTGCGGCATTCCCAGCCGAATAGCACCGTTATAACCAGAATAAGGCTAAGCACAAAAAAACGATTTTTTATTATAAAATCAGTAAAACGGCCCATTATTTTATCCACGATAAACCTTCCTTTTTTCAATAATCAAAAAAAATCACTCCCGTATACAAACTAATCGAATACCTTATTTTTTCTGGGCAACGGCAATACCGGAGAGCACTTTCCATGTACCGGCACCGTCATCGGTTTTCAGAATAGTGCCGCGCGCACCTACGGCAAAGCCGTGCAGAGCATCGGCCATATCCATGTCGCGAAGCCATGACTTGGTCGTATCCGATGTGCCGCTCATCCGCCAGGTGGCGCCGCCATCGGCTGAAACAAGCGTTGTGCCCTTCTGCCCGGCCACAAGGCATGTCTCGCCACTGCGCTTTATTTTATAGAGAGTTACTTTACTGGCCTCTGCCGGATTTTTTACCTTGCGCCAGGCCGTCCCGCCGTCGCTGGTTGCGATGATGGTGCCGTCCATGCCGCAGGCAAGGCCGTTTAATGCGTCGCTGAAATAAACGCTATAAAGCGATGGCGCAAAAGATTCCCACTCTGATTCGGTCGCCACGGGAATAATATCTTTGCATTCCTGCTTCTTCCATGTTGCGCCACCATCAGCTGTTGCGTAAATAGTGCCGTATTCGCCAACAACCCAGCCATGCAGAGCATCAGCAAAGGATACGTCATTATAAATCTTATCTTCCTCTGCTCCCTGTTTCTGCCAGGTCGCGCCGCCATCGGCCGTGTGGATGATGGTGCCAAAATCGCCCACGGCCCAGCCAGTGCGCTCATCAGCAAAAGACACTGCAAAAAGATGATTGGTAAAGCCTGTTTCCTGTTTCTGCCAGGTTGCGCCGCCGTCAGCCGTGTGCAAAACAGTGCCCACGCGACCCACGATCCAGCCCGTCGTGGCGCTCACAAACGATGCGTCGCACAGGCTGTTGGTGACGGGGCTTTTCTGCGGCTTCCAGGTCGTGCCGCCATCGGCGCTGTGCATAATGACCGAATCAAAACCGATCACCCAGATATGCTGGGGGTCGGGGCTTGCAACGGCGAACAGATGGTTCGGTGTTACAAAGGTAAAGGGAGGCTTTGGCGGCTGGGTTTGCGGTTTTGCACAAGACATACCTGCAAAGCAGCACAGGATGCTGATCAGCAGGGCTGATACATACATCCGTTTTGTATACTGTGTTTTCATGGCCGGATCCTTTCTCGATTTTGGTGCTTCTCGTACTTGCCATACACCAAATTTGCAGGAACCATGCCAATTCAAAGACAAGCACAAATACAGGAGGAAATGGTAATTTTATTGGTTTAAATTATATCATTATCAAAAAGCAACCGGCTCTTCCTCCGATACTGCTGTGAAGATGTGCACAAAACTGGCAGATTTGCACAACTAATAAACATACAAACTGATTAATTTTTCGGTGCAGGCAAAGGCTGAGGAAGATAGCTCATAGTGAAAATAAACCGGGGAAAATGGCGGGGCAGGCGCATCAATTTAAAGACCATGACACCGATACTGAAGCGGTCCAGCCACGAAGACATGGGCCAGCCAAGATGGATATTTATATGATGTTCTGACAACTCGTATTCTACCACCTTCAAGAGCGCCACGATACGGTCATAAATATCGGTCTGTACAAGGGGCAGACGGTAATGATTTGGCAGCATTTTATGAGGAATGCCCTGCCGGGGGGAAAAAAAGGTGACAAACACCTCATCATCCCGGCCTTGTTCGAGGTGCTCCTCCTGCGGCCGACGGAAATAAATGTGTACCGTCTGACTTGAAGATTGGGCAAGATGGAGAATAATGTCCATCTCAGAATCTGTTTTTTCAATTTCCCTGAGTTCCGGTGCGCGTTTGCGGGCAATAAGAACACCGCTGATAAGTACGACTCCGGTAACCGAAGCCCACAGCATGGTGCCGTGGGGTTTGTTGATAGCCAGAAAAACAAAGCAGCTCATGAAGATAATCCACATGATAAGCGTTATTAAACGGCTTGTATTAAACTGCAGAACCTCTTTGGTCCCCATGGTATAGCGGTAGATGATAAGCGCCCCCATGTTGAGACAAAAACTGGCGATAAGGCCCAGGGCGTACATGTCGGCAAGAAGCATCTGGCTGCCCTGCGTTATAAAAATAATAAGGGAAAAAAAAACAGCATTCAGGGTATGGATTCGGTATAACGACTGCTGCTTGTTGGTGGCGGAAATCCAATGAAAGCCGTAACGGTGCGCCACGCGCTCCATCAGCTCGCTTGATGCCACAAATGCAGTGTTCACGGCCATAATGAGCGCAAAGCTGGCCAGCGTTCCCACAGCAATGCCGAACCAGTTGCCGTTCACCATTGTTGCATACGAGGTAATGAGATCACCTTCATGGGCTTTAAATTCGACAGGAGAAAGCAGCGCCAGCCCTGCAACAATAGGAGTTATAAGGCCCACGGTGCAGGCAAGAAAGATATATGCTTTACCGATATCACGCCAGTTGCGCACAAGCCCCGCCGTCTGCAAAACCGACTCAACGCCTGAATAGGCAAGGATACAGCTGGCAACTGAAGCGATAAATATTTCATAATGCTGAAAGATGGAGCCGTCCCTGAAGCGTGCAGCCGTAAAGCCGGCGGCATCGTTCAGGCGGCCGATCGAACCCCCGTCCAGCGCGAGCACGCCGGAAACAATAAGATTTGCAAATATGCACATTGCAAAAACAAAAACAGCAAAAGTGAAACGTGCGTTTTCCCGGATACCCAGAATGTTGAGCCCCGCCACACCCCAGATTATAACCAGAACGCACACGAGCATAGTCGGTTGCGAGAGGGTAAAAAAAGAGCCCGTATTGAGCACGGCGCTCACCGCCGAAAGACATGCTGTAAGAATATAGTCCACCATAATTGATGCCACAGCCACAAACGAAAACACAGGCCCGAGCACCAGATAGGAAAATGAATAGACGCCGCCGCCGATGAGCTTGTGATGCTCCAGTATTTCGGCAATTTCAACCAGCCGCGTGGTCATGTAATGTATGAAAATAGAGGTAAAAGGAATGAAAAAAAGCGCGCTCAGGCCAATGAAGCGATAGGCTTCAGCCGGAGCATAGAAAACCGATGTGAGCTCGTCCATGAGTGTGATGATTGCTACCGACAACCAGGTGAGCCACCACCGCCCCTTGGAGTAATATGAGAGAAGCCCCTGCTTGCGCAGAATGAACACAAAAGAGGCAATGAGCCCAAGATTGAGTAAGATCAGAATGGGGGTTTTCATGTTCAGCTTTCCGGTTAATGTAAAAGGTGGCAATAATAAGGTATTATTTTTTAAATACAATCTTTTTTTTGACAAATTTCGCAGCACAGCCGTGCCGCACAAAAACAACAGGAACAACAAACCAAGATTTTTTTACACAAAAAGCGCAATGTGCTATAGTTTCATAAATTAAAAAAATACGGGGTCGTTATCATGAAGGTAAAAACCATTTTCGCACTCGCGCTCAGCTTGATATTTGCAAACACAGCAGCAGAGGCCCGCGAACTGCGGGAGCTGTACCGGGCAGTGGCCCCTGCCATCGTGCTCATAAAAACCATGCAGACCGACATGGTGCAAACCTCGAGGGCTGAGGATCAGCCCCGGTTCACGACCTCGGGAGGCCTGGGCTCGGGTGCGCTTATTTCAGCTGACGGCAAGGTTCTGACGGCGGCCCATGTGGTCCAGTCGGCCGACACTGTGGCTGCGGTTTTTCAGGACGGCAGCCAGGTGCCGGCGCGCGTTATAACCTCTGCACCATTTGCCGATGTGGCCATCATACAGCTTGATAGCGTGCCTAAAAATATTTCTCCCCTTAAAATGGGCAATTCCAATGAAATGGAGCCGGGTGATGAGGTTTTTGTTGTCGGCGCCCCTTATGGGCTCAGCCATACGCTTACGGCCGGACATATCAGCGCGCGGCATAAGCCCAAGGGCCTGCTGGGCAATCTGCAGAGCGTCGAGCTGCTGCAGACCGATGCGGCCGTGAATATGGGAAATTCAGGCGCCCCGCTTTTGAATATGAAAGGCGAGATTGTCGGCGTGGTGAGCCATATTATGAGCCAGTCGGGCGGATCGGAAGGGCTCGGTTTCGCCGTTACCTCCTCCGTGGTGCAGCAGCTGCTGCTTGACCAGAAAGCACTCTGGACAGGTATCGATTTCTTCCCGCTTGCCGGCAATCTTGCCCAGGCGTTCAACCTGCCGCAAAATGCAGGGCTGCTGGTTCAGAGGGTGGCCTCGGACTCGCCCGCCGGCAAGATGGGCCTCAAGGGAGGCACCATGCAGGTACGAGTGGACGAACAGGAGTTTCTTGCAGGCGGCGATGTCATTCTTGAGGTGCTGGGTGTTGCCGTAGAGGGCGATGAAAAAGATACGCAGCGCATCATACCGCTCATGCGCAAGCTGAAATCGGGCGACAAACTGAAAATCACTATTCTGCGCGATGGCAAAGTTCAAAAGATTTCCTACGTGCTGCCGTAATTAATTTTCAACATGGAGACGGAAACTATTATGAAAAAAATCACAACAAAACTTGCAGCCTGTATGTGTGGACTTCTCTTTCTGTGTATCAGCGCCGATACCCATGCAGCCGGCCAGGCCGGCATATGGAAAGGGCTGTGCAATGACCGGGATATAATATTAACCCTTTCGCAGAACGGCCTGCAGGTTTCTGGAACGATTGAGCTGGGCAAGGAACCCTACACAGTGGAAGGCTCAGCCGATAATACCACGGATAATGTTACCCTTCTGCTTACAGGCAAGGGCGGCAATGGTTTGTTGCCCCGAACCTGCACTGCTGATCTCACTATAACCTCCCCGGGCCAGATGAGCGGCACTGTAACCGTTCGAAGCATGCTGGGCCTTAAACTTTTCTCGGGCGAGGCCGCACTCCAAAATCTTGACCTGCTTGTGGATTTTACTCTCATTATCGGCCATGTACAGCAACCCAGCAACATTTATCTGTTCTTTTCTCTGCAGGACGGCAACGGCAAGCCCGTGACCGGACTTACCCAGAATGATTTTGAGATTTACGAAGACGACGCCCCAATCTCCCAGCTTGAAAGCGCTCAGACCATAATCCCTAACCCTTCTGTCTACACCATGGCGACGGTACTGCTGCTGGACATGTCAGGCTCGATACTGGAATCTGAAACGCTCGACCCGCTGAAACAGTCGGCCAATACATTTCTTGATAAAGTAGCAGGCGATGAGGGCCAGCAAGTTGCAATTTATCGTTTTGACGGACGTGATAAAATCATAAAGGTAATTGATTTCACCAATAAGACTGCGGATCTGAAAGCTGCTCTCAATCTGCTCACCAAAGCATCCATTACGAGTGATTCGGAATATGATCTCTCCACGAATCTCAACGGCGCGGTGCAGCAGGGGCTTGCCGCTCTTGACGCAGCCCGCAGCGCAATCGCCACCGGGGAGCTTTTTACCGGCAGCCTGGTGACCTTCACCGACGGCACCGACCAGGCTGGCCGCGTCTCCAATGAAGCGGCCGTGGCATCGGTAACGGCATCGACGCACTATTCGTTTACCATTGGCCTTGGCGGCGAGATCGATGAGAGCCATCTGAAAAACCTCGGCAAGTCGGGATTTGCTTTTGCCAATGATGCCGACGAGTTAAATAATGCCTTCGACCAGATCGCCGAAACCATCCGCAGCGAAAGCAGCAAACGCTATGTGCTGGGGTACTGCTCCCCCAAGCGCCTCGGCGATCACAAGGTGACACTGAGGGTAAAAAACAGGCCGGGTGCGCTCAGCTATGCTTTTAATGCCGATGGTTTTGCTGGCGGCTGCGACTCGACAGCTATCCCTCAGGGCATGGAGCCCGGAGATTCCGGCCAGTGCCTCTTTCAGATCGAACCCAGTTCCGTGGGCAAGCCCCTTCTGCTGCCGCGCAGGGTTATGCTGACCATTGACAGCGACTCGGTTAAGCTTATTAAAAACTCTATTGTAACGATTGATGGTCTGAATGTGGCTACGACACGCTATCGCAGCGGCAAGCTGCATGCAGTAGTGGTGGTCCCCCCCACTGCGGAAAAAAAGGCGTATCAGGTAACGGTGAACACAGGCGCGGAAAAGATTACCTGCTTTAAAGCCTTAACGGTTAAATAATCCTGCATAGCTACTCAATCATGAAGGTGCGGATTTTAAATCTGCCCCCTTCATGATTTTTTTTCAATTTTGAATTTTGAATCTTGAAGTCCCCTCTCCGGACTCACAACTCCGAACTGTTTCCCCCAATTTTGAATCATGTTACTCCGAACTTCTTCCCGCCCTTCTGACTTCCAGCCCTAAACTATGAGCATGGCATCGCCGAAGCTGAAGAAACGGTAGCGCTGCGCAATGGCCTGCCCGTAGGCCTGAAGAATGAAGTCGCGGCCGGCAAATGCCGACACGAGCAGCAGCAGGCTTGATTTGGGCACATGAAAATTGGTGATAAGCCCATCCAGAGCCTTGAAGCGGTAGCCGGGATAGATAAAAATACCGGTTGAGCCTTCACCGCTTCTGAGCATGCCCTGCTCATCGGTCATGCTCTCAAGCACGCGCGTGCTCGTTGTGCCTACAGCGATAACCCGCCGCTTTTGGGCCCGGGCCCGATTCACAGCATCGGCTGTTTCCGGAGATACGGCAAGAGCCTCGGTATGCATGGTATGGCGCTCCACAATATCTTCTCGAATGGGCTGAAATGTGCCATAGCCCACATGCAGGGTCACAAAAACTATCTCAACTTCAGACTGCCGCAGTGTTTCAATCAGCTCCGGCGTAAAGTGAAATCCGGCGGTAGGCGCCGCCACAGCGCCGTCGCGGGCGGCATACACAGTCTGGTAGCGCTGCCGGTCGCACCCGGCTTCAGCGCCGCGCTGCCGCCGTATATAGGGCGGCAGGGGCGTTATGCCGAGGCGCTGCAGCACTTCATGCAGCTCCCCCTCGCAGGCAAGGCATACGCGCCATGCCTCATCATCCGTGCGGTCAAGCACCCTGGCGCTTAAGCTGCTATCAAATACCACGCGCATATCAGGCTCTATGCAACGCTTGCTTTTTATAAGGCATTCCCAAACATGCGCCCGTCCCGGCTCCGCAGATACGGGCTTTAGTAAAAACAGCTCCACCCAGCCGCCTGTTTCCTTCCGGCCATACAGCCGGGCCGGGATAACGCGCGTGTCATTTGCCACCAGCACATCGCCGGGTCGCAGGTATGCAGGCAGATCAGCAAAAGATCTGTGCTCGATCGTCTGTTTCTCGCGCCCGAGCACCATCAGGCGCGAGGTATCGCGCCGGTCAAGGGGTTGCTGGGCTATCAGTTCTTGTGGCAGTGTGTAATCAAAATCTTCCAGTTTCATAGCAGCTCTTTTTGTAACTGTTCAAAACTCAAGGTTCAAAGTTCGGATTCTGAATTCTGCTCGCCGCAGCCGACTGGCTTCTGTCTTCCGTGCTTGCACCTGCTACAGCCTACAGCCTAAATGCCTACAGGCTATTCCCCTGAACCCTCACTACCTGAGTACTTACTTCTTTTTTTGCTGTACAGTCGGGCCATTATACTGTATTTTTTAATTCAGGCAATCGGAGTTTGCCTCTATTGACACGCCGCTAAAATATATCTATTTATATTAAGTAGAGCGTGACCGACACAGCCAAAACACCACGAAAAGACTTAAAGTCATGGGTACCGGAAAGAACCCGGAATTACAGGATCGCGCCGAGGACACAACCGAGCTTAATGAGCCGCCGCAGTTTCGTGTGCTGTTGCATAATGACGATTATACTACCATGGATTTTGTGGTGCAGATTCTCGAGCTGGTTTTCAGCAAATCGCCCGCAGAAGCCATGCAGATAATGCTGAGTGTGCACCGCAAAGGAATCGGCGTATGCGGCGTGTATACCGCAGAAGTTGCGGAAACCAAAGTGGCAATGGTGCATCATCTGGCTCATGAGCACAATTTTCCGCTGAAATGCAGTATGGAAGAAGTTTGATATGATAAAAAAAGAACTGGAAATGGCTTTTGCCGCAGCTGTGCGCGAAGCGCAGAAACACCGGCACGAAATGCTCACCGTCGAGCACCTGCTGTATGCACTGCTCTACGATGACATGGGCAGCCGCATACTCCGCACCTGCGGGGCTGATATCGAAGAGCTGAAGGCGCAGCTTGAGGGATTTTTCGCCGACAAGATCGAAAAGCTCGCCGAAGGCGCCACCAAGGAAATTATTCAGTCCATCGGCGTGCAGCGCGTACTGCAGCGTGCCATGATGCATGTACAGGCCGCTGAAAAAGATGAAATGGACGCGGGCGATGTGCTGGCCTCAATTTTCGAAGAAGAGGGTTCCTATGCCGTTTATTTTTTGAAATCATACGGCATTACGCGCCTTGATATTCTCAACTATATCTCCCACGGCCTGTCGCAGGACTGCCCGTGCAAGGACGACACCCAGAGTGATATTGAGCGCCGGGAGGCGCAGGACGATACCGCCGACGACAAGAAAAAACCCAGGCCTGCTCAAAGCGCTCTTGAGCGCTACACAGTGAACCTTATTGAAAAAGCCCGTGCCGGGAAAATAGACCCGCTCATCGGCCGGGAGCCCGAGCTTGAGCGCACCCTGCAGGTGCTGCACCGCCGCGTTAAAAACAATCCGCTGTTTGTCGGTGACGCAGGCGTGGGAAAAACCGCTCTTGCCGAGGGCCTGGCGCTCAAGGTTGTTCAGGGCGACGTGCCAAAAGCATTCACCGATACCGAAATTTACTCTCTTGACATGGGCACAGTGCTTGCGGGCACCAAGTTCCGGGGCGATTTCGAAGCGCGTCTCAAGGCAATCATCAAGGAGCTTGAAGCCAAAAAGGGCGTTGTCCTGTTTATTGATGAAATTCATACGGTCGTGGGCGCCGGGGCAACCAGCG
>CAIWCT010000141.1 GCA_903911225.1 uncultured delta proteobacterium | reverse complement strand
GGTCCTTGCCGAAAGGTGGCTCTAGGAGCCCATCTTCTGCAGTTCTTCCTTCACAATGCGGCTGATAACCGAGCCGTCGGCCTGGCCGGCAAGCTTCTTGGTGAGCACACCCATGACCTTGCCCATATCCTTGGGGGTTTTGGCACCCACCTCGGCGATAGCGGCAAGCGCCAGTTCGCGCACCTGTTCTTCCGGCAGCTGCGCAGGCAGGTAGCTTTCTATTATTGTCACTTCAACCAGTTCTTTTTCGGCAAGCTCTGGCCTGTTCCCGTTGCGAAACTGCTCGGCTGCATCCTTGCACTTGCGAACCATGGTTTGCAGAATCTGCACGCACTGCTCATCGGTTGGCGGTATGCCCTTTTCTTTTTCCTTGCGCACGAATTCCGTCAGAATCAGGCGCAGCGTGGAAAGCCGCACCTCATCCTTTGCCTTCATGGCCACTTTTATTTCCTGGCTGATTCTATCCTTCACTGCAGATGCCTTTTAATTTATTATTTGCTTTTTGCTTTTTTCGGGATCTTTGGGCCCTTCTCGACAATCAAGCGGGTTTTGCGTTTCAGCTTGGCTATCTTCTTGCGCAGCTCCGTGTTTTTCTTAACATCCTTTGCCTCAAGCGCCTGCGCCTGCTCTGCCTTCAGCTGACGAATGGTCTTTTTTAAGTCCGTAATGGGAACATGCTTTTTCACCTCATGCGTCGGCTCGCCGCGAGCCTTAAGAATGGTCACAACCAGTTCCTCTTTTTTCATGGCAATGGCGCCCTGTATTTCAGGATACTCGGCTGCGATAAGCTCGCGCAGTTTGATCGCGGTCAATTTTTCAAGCTCGGGTCTGCTGCTCATGTGTTACCTCCAAAGTAATGAACAAAAATGCCTTCAGGTTAAAATGCAGATACTTTTTTAAACTGCTTGCTTCAAAAAGTCAAGGAAAAGCGGTAGCTATTCGCCCAGCTCAAGCTTCACATTCCAAAAACTGTCCAGCCAGAACTTTTTAAACTGGTCTTTAAATATTTTCTTGCCTAAATTTATGGCAACATCATTTTTGTATAAAGCCATCACCATTTCCTGCATTTTCTGCTCGTGACGGGTGGCATAGGCCGGCTCAGGGCTCAGGGCTTCAAGGCTCTTCAGATAGGCCGTGAGCATGATTTTAAACGCCTCGCCTGCCGCCTGGTAATAGGCTTTGCGCACAGCTTCATCGCCTTTGGGCTCCTGCAGCTCCATGCGGTAGGGGCTTTTATACGGATCAAGATATTTGGTGATCTTGCCGCGCCCCTGCTCAACGGTTCGCTGATATTTGGCCACAAGGGCCATGGCTTTTTTCACATTCTCCATCTCGGCGCCGAAGAATTTTTCGTAATTTATATTTTCAGGATCAACATTGAAAACATCCATTGAGCAAAGGCCCGGAACGCCGACTGAAGGCTTCATGAAATCAATGTGAAAAACAGGGGTTTTGAACGCATAGTTGGGGCGTATATTGAACGTGAAGTCTCGAAAATAGCCCGAGTTAGGAGGTACTTCAAACTGGCTGATGCTGGCCGCAGCGATTTTCTCGGTTTCAAAAGATTTCAGTGGCAGCGCTATCACATCGCTGCCGAAAATTTTCGAATACGGAAATGAAAGCTTCAGTGTGATTGTTTCAACGGGCCTGGCTTTGGCAGTTGCAAATTTTTCGAGAGTAAATTTTTTCAAATCGTTATACACGCCGAAATCCTCATACTTGGAAGGTTTAAAGGATGCGATAAATATACCAATCATCACCGCGATCACGACAATCACACAACCGATAATTTTTAAAGCTTTCATGTTTTCTGCCTTTCTCATATAAAGTTAATTTCGAGTAGCAGGGAATCCGCCGTTGCGGACAACCGTTGCCAGCAAATCTGCAATTATGACACAGGCCGGAAAGCCTGCCCTCAATGTTTTATGACGGCATAATTTCTATATCATCAATACCCAGTTCTGACAACCGCTGCCGTGTCGGCACCCCGTCATGGCCCCAGCCCCGCAGGCAGTAATAGTCATCAAGCATGGCCTCCCATTTTTGCCAGTCTATTGTTTCACCCTTGTACGGCCCGCTGGGCAGGGGCCCGTTTACCCATTTGCCCACAAGCCGGTCGTCTTTGCGCGTCACGCCCTCGCGGCAAAGAAATGCACGCTCTAAGGTATACACCCGCTCGGCGCACTCTGACAGCTTCTGTTCATCCATCTCGATTCCGAAGGCCAGGCTGAAGAGTTTGCACAGCTCGCCCATGGGGCAGTCTTTTTCGCTTCCCCGCACGGCAAACAAACACACTTCAAACAGATCAAGCTCAAGGGACTGATTCTGAAAGTAGACAGCACCTGCTGCCTTGTTGTAGGACAGCGGGTCAAGAATGTCTGCCGTGCCGAAGCGCTCAAGCGCCTTCTCCTGCGTCATGGGCTTAAACCACACAAACTCGGGCGGCACCACGCAGCGAAGGTGATCGGCCCCGCGCGTTGAGGTTGCCATTCCAAGGGCGCTGCCCTTTATCATTCGCGGCTCGATGCCTGCCATGACCATGCCCTTGCTGTGGCTCACGTATGTTTCAGCCTCCGGCCCGAAATGCTTTGCCGCCCGCACAATCCCATCAGATAAAAGATTGCCCACACCCTCGCGCCGGGCAATCTTTTCCATTATGGCCATCATGCCTGCCACATTACCCCAGGTAAGCTCGATTCCGTCAAGGTCTGCGGCTGCTACCACGCCGTGCTCATACCAGTCCATCACCACGGCCAGCGTCTGCCCCAACTCTATCATATCAATCCCAAGGCCGTTTGCCATATTGTTCATTTTAAATATCGAGGCGATATCGGCATTACCGCAGACCGGCCCCATGGGCGTGAACGCGCCCTCCTCTATTTTTTTGCCATGCTCGCCTGCATAGGGCCCGTCTTTTACTTTGAATGTATGGCCGCAGCCGATGGGACAGCCGTAGCAGGGCGTGCTGCCTTCATAGAAACGGGCGGCCACGGATTGAGCGGAGAAATTCTCTACTCCTTCGAAATCGCCGGCCTGATTGAAATTGCGTATGGCCATAATGTGAAATTTATTGGTGGGCGCAACACCACCGATGCCGGCAAATTTGCGGAATCCGTCATACACCCTGGCCTCTTTGATGCGCTTCTGCATGGCCGTGGCGAGTTCTTTGAAGCCTGCTGTATTATGCAGCGGCACCGCAGCCGTGGCACGCACGGCAACTGCCTTAAGGTTTTTTGATCCCATCACAGCACCAAGGCCCGTGCGTGAGGCAGATCGGTCTTCATGGGTAATACTGGCAATTTTAACCAGATTCTCGCCAGCCTGTCCAATCGAGGCAATGCGCACGCGCCGGTCGCCAAGCTCTGCTGTTATCAGCTCTTCAGTTTCGCGCGTGGTTGTGCCCCACAGCCGGGCTGCATCGCGAATTTTAACTTTGCCGTCATCAATAAATATATAGACGGGCTTGTCCGAGCGGCCATGCACCACAAGATGATCAACCCCTGCGCGCCGCAAGGCCGGGCCAAAACGACCGCCGGCATTAGCATCACCCAGCAATCCCGTAAGCGGCGATTTGCCCGTTACCGTGAACCGCGCAGCGCACGGAGCAGCCGTTCCCGACAGAGCACCAGCGGCGAATATCACCACATTATCCGGGCCCAGCGGGTCCGCTCCTTTAGGCACAAGGTCATAGAGCAGCCGCGCGCTTATGCCCCTGCCCCCCACATAGAGCCTGCGCATGGATTCAGTGATGCTCTCGCGCCGGACCTTGCCCGTCGTCAAATTAACAAATAAAATGGTGCCGTATTTTTCCATGGATGCGCCTTTGCTTTTGTATATATGCTGGCTTCCGGGTTATGTCACGGCCCGGTAACTTCCGGGCAAAGGATAGCACAATGAAATAGGAATTGTACATAGCCCACAAACAGCCAAAAAGCGCACATATGATAATTTTATTTGCTCATTCGTGCAGGCTGATTGATTTTAACATGCTATCCGTGCTATTATATATTCATGATACAATCATTCAAAGATGCCGGAGCGGAAGATGTTTTTAACGGTAAAAACACCAAAGAGGCACGAAAAGCCTGCCCTGTAGTATTATGGAAAGCATGTGCCCGAAAGCTTGACCAATTGGATTCTATTTCAGCGCTAAAGGATCTGACTATTCCTCCGGGTAATCAACTTGAGCCTCTCAAGGGAGATCGACAAGGTCAGTATAGCGTCCGCATAAATGAGCAATATCGAATTTGTTTTACATGGACCATGCTTGGTCCTGATGAAGTTGAGATTGTTGATTATCACTAATACCCTTAGTGTAAGGAGCTTGCAGATATGGTGCGTATACCAACACATCGAGAGCCGACCCACCCCGGCGAAATGCTTTTAGAGGAATTTCTTAAACCGCTGGGCGTTACGCAGCGCGAACTGGCAGATGCCATTCATGTTCCCTATCAGCGTATCAATGATATTGTCAACGGCCGCAGGGGTATCACGCCCAGCACAGCGCTTCGGCTGGCGCGATATTTTAATATGTCAGCCGACTTCTGGATGAATGTTCAGCTGCGGTGGGATCTGTTTTTTGCACAACAAACCGAGACAAATATTATTAAAACCATCAAGCCCTTATCAACGGTTGCCGCGTAAGCTTCTGCACAATGTTATTGCCGGACACGTTGCGTTTAGTTTGGAATACCGACTCCTACCTGGTAGGGTGGACTTGCGAAGCACGTCCACCAAGTCTTCAGAATTTGGTGGACACACTTCGTGAGTCCACCCTACATTTTTTTATTTTTCCCGCTTCACGATCTTGGTCTTAGATGTACAGGCCGGACAAAGCGGAGCATGTCCGGCAATCCTCTGCAAAATCACGTATCCATCCACCGCACCACCGCCTCAACGGGCAGGCGCTCGCGGGGAATTTTGTTGATCGGCGAATCGGGGTCGGGATAGCCCACGGCGATGCCATCAACCAGTATCAGGTCATCCTCAAGCTTTAACTCCCGCTTGATATGCTCCTGACAGATCGAGACCGCGTTCATCCAGCAGGTGCCCAGGCCCCGGCTCCAGGCGGCAAGCATGAAGTTCTGCATGGCCGCCACTGTTGATTTTAAGTAATTCTGGTCCTTACAGGGATAGACGCCAAAGATCACGCCCACCGGTGCTCCGTGAAACCTAAAGTTGCCGTCGGCAGCTGACTGCATGTCGTAATGCTGCGCTTTAAGAAACTCCATCATTTCAGAGAAATGCTTCTTCTTACGCCTGTCAAGCATCTCCTGCGTTACCGGGTTGATGGGCACCACCTGAGGGCCGGGCACAGGCTTAAAGTTCTCCTTAATGGCTCGGCAGACCGCCTGAAGCGGCTTGCCCGCAAGCACGATGAACTGCCAGGGCTGCTGGCTTGTTGGGTTGGGAGCCCATGATGCTGCTTCAAGGCATTCCAGAATCAACTCCCGCGGGGGTATCTCCGGCCTGTAGGCGCGGATACTGCGCCGCTGTTTTATAAGGTCGATCATGCTCATGGCCATTCCTCGCATTGAAATAAATCTTATTTTATAGCTTGTATGTAGGATACTCCGCCGCGGCGGACGAAATCCAACTCATCAAACTTTATTTTGCA
The DNA here is from genome assembly GCA_903911225.1 of uncultured delta proteobacterium. GTDB lineage: Bacteria > Desulfobacterota > WTBG01 > CAIYCZ01 > CAIRTM01 > CAIWCT01. The sequence continues at coordinate 2,307 of CAIWCT010000141.1, read as the reverse complement.
TGCCGCAGGTAGAAGCGCACGAAGGCGCCGTATGCAGTGGGCGTAGCCCAGTCAGGACGCACCAGGGCAGGCCCCCAGAACGGATTCCAGCACCAAGCCGTGGAGCCGAGACCGTGGCGCATGAGGATGCCTATAACGAATTTAAGGCCGAAGGTGAGGGCCGTGCCACGGTATTGCTCGGTGGTGAACCGCTGAAAACCCCATTCGGTCACCATGACGGGCCTGACCTTGTCAAGGCCGTCAAGCTTCTCTTCCCACAGAGAGACCTTGTTGTCGTCATGGCCTGCATAGACGTGCCAAGCATAGGCGGTCTGCGGATCGGGCAGCAGGTCGTCTTTGATACCGCGCAGGTCATAGGCCCAGAGATTGCCGGTAGCCAGAACGACATTATTGCTGTGAGTTCGGATAATTTCTGTGAGTTGCTTCAAATAAGGCTTTAAAGTCGGCCAGCGGTCGGGCAAAGCAGGATACTCGTTTTCGGAATAGATGGGTTCATTCCATAATTCAAACATAATCCGGCCTTCGGCGCCGAAACGCCCGGAAACTTTATCCCAAAAATCTTTGGCCAGCGTGAAATTAGAATCGTACATATCTGCCGGATCGTCGGCGCCATAGGGCTGTACGGGATAATAGCCATCGGGCCAGCCGATGACATGCCAGGTGATAATCACGAACATGCCTTCTGCCAGGGCCGCGGCTGCTTCCTGCTCCAGAAGCCCAAGAATATATTCCTTGTCATTGTATTTCCAGACCGAGGGAAGAATGCTCAGCCGAACCACATTGGCTTTCCAGCCCCGGGCAATGCGGCTGTAGTCCGAAACCGGCCTGTGCTCTTCTTTTCTGGCCAGCAGCACATCGCCCATTGCCACGCCGCGAAGGTCGATTCTGCTTCCATCAGAGATAAATTCGTTGTTCAGAACCGACAGGGCTCCTGCACCCAGACAAGCCGTGGGGGAAAGTTGCGCGCAAGCGAAGAGCGTTGCGACAAACAACGCCAGTTTGCAGCACCGGATCAGGCCATGCCGCCCGCTAAAAATGCACCCCGGGGGGGCTTCATCCTTTTGTCTCGCTGTCCGGTTGGCACGTGACCGTTCCTCGCGCCGAATTGAATATTTTATATAGCAGCTGTCGTTTAATTGTCTGTCCACCACGAACTATTCCCTCTATCCCCTACAAAATACAATGCTCTACTTAAGCTGCGCACTGCATACCATCTTAATCAATGCAGAACAACCGGCTGGGCCGGGTTTCTTTCCCGTATTATAAATTCATGCACAATCTGGGGGTGTTCTTCGTCAAAAAAGAAAAGCTCGAATTTCGCCCGGCCTTCCTGCGGAATTTTTGCCGGGGCAAGCGCCACGATGATGGTATGGTGAGAGCCCTGCGGCGGGCCGGGGGCCGCCTGTATGGGCAGCACAACGGGCTCGCTGCCCGGCATGCTCACTTTGGCTTTTGCCGAAGTGAATGACTGTGAGATTTGATCGAGCATTACTACAAAACACAAATGCGGCATCATTGCCGGGACTTTGCCCACCCACAGCTCGGGGCCGTATACACCCATAAACGAAAGTTTGTTGCCTACTTCATTGCGCACATCGTCGCAGAGGATTACATGATATTTTTTTGCTACGTCCATTAAAAAACCCCTTGTTCTAGTTAGTAAATTTGCAACTATCTGTTTAAGAAAAATTTATAACATCGCAGGGAACGGTCTCAACCGCTCCCTGCAATACAAAATAAAGCCGGGGAAAACAGAAAAATTCATCCTTTCTTCTTTTATGCTTGCCACAGAGCCTGCTTCGGGCAGACGGCATAGCTTTTCCAATAAAAATTACGTTTTGGTAGTACAGAATAATGGCATACAGAAGCCGTGTCAAGAAGAGGATTATTTCAGGCAAGCTGTTCAAGGCTACAGCTGCTGCCTGGGCCATACCCGACCGGTGGCTGCATCGCGGGCGTTTGCTAAAGGATTATTCCCCGGCCATCGGGAAGAACAAACTTCCATTCATCTCCAGCCCGTAGAGCGCGCAATAAATGGTTTTGTTCTACGCCTGGCTTCATTCATCATATCGGTCGCCGTATCTGTCATCCTTGTGGTCTATTGTAATTGCTTTTAAATTTGTAAGAGGGTATTTATACGCTCTGGTACACGTTGGAGTTTTTGGGGCTAGGAGTCTGTCGGACTTAAAATTGACATCCAAGTGAACAGCTAAAATCCGTGGGACAAGCTGATCAAATTTCGACCAATAGTTTTGTCGGTGTTTTTATTTTATCTGTTTGCAACTCCAGCATGCCCCTATTTTGGGG
>CAIWCT010000140.1 GCA_903911225.1 uncultured delta proteobacterium | reverse complement strand
GTAACAATCGGGCGCAGCCCTTCAGGCACTGCCGCTAAAAGATTTCGTGCATCTTCGGGCCGGTGCTGGCCATCGGCATCAAGAGTTATGGCCCAGTCGGCAACCGGCGCTGCCGCTGCAAAGCCAGTGAGCAGTGCTGCCCCCTTGCCCCTGTTTTCAGAATGCCGCAGTATGGTGATTGCTGGAATGCTCTTTATTTTTTCATAGGTGCCGTCTGTCGAGCCATCGTCCACCACAAATATAGGGCAGCTCAGTTCAAGACACTGACGCACCACATCGGCGACTGTTTTTTCATGATTATAGACTGGAATGACAATGGCATAGCGCATGTTTGGTTTAATCCAGTTTAAAAGGATCCGGTATGGGCAGACCTGCGTGTCTGCCCATAACAAGGGCGCACACACAGGTGCGCCCCTACAGCCATCAAACAATCACCGCTGCAAAGGCCACGGCCCATGTGCCCGGCCCCGTATGCGCACCCGTCGTGAGAGATAAGGGCCGCACCAGCAGTTCTGTGTTGGGGAAACGGCGCTGAACGGTTGCGGCTGTGTCTTCAACAAAGCTGCGGTTGTCCGTGTACTCAAAAAGGATAAGGCCACAGGCCTCAGCCTCAAAAACTTCTGAAAGACGATCAAGGGCAAACCGCACCTGTTCAGAGCGGTTTTTGACCATGCCGACCTTTTGCGCCCCGTCTTTTTGCGGGCTTATGACCGGTTTATACTTTAGCATATCACCGAAAAATGCCCCTGTTTTTGAAAGCCTGCCGCCTGCGGCAAGATAGTGCAGCGTATCAATAAATATATATTCGCGTGCAAGCTCCAAAGCTTTTCGAGCGCAGGGTTCAACATCGCCGATGCTTTTGGCCTGCCGGGCATAGCGAGCCGCCCTGATGCAGTGCCCGTATCTATAATTGTGAAACGGTTGTCAGGATCATGTTCCTGTTTCCAGCTGCTGGCTGTTTCCCAATTTCCCGTATAGACCGAGCCCACGCACAGATACAGAAGGTTTTGATGCAGCTCGAGCGCTCCGGCATAGTGCTGGTGCCGCTCAACAAGAGATGTCTGCGAAGTGAAGCAGCGGCAGCCTTCGCGCATGGCTTTATAAATATCGGCAGGCAGCCAGCAGGTTTCCGGCAGGCTTGTGTCGTTCATGGTGATATAGCTGTCAAGAAGTGTGATACCAAGCATGGCAGCATCTTCGCGGGTGATAGAGCCTGCGGCATCCGTCATGATGTGGACGACAGAGTTTGAATCCGGCGCCTTAAACATTCCAGTCTGGGCCGTGAGATCATCATCTGACCATGCAACAATATGGCCGCTTGCGGCAAGCTCGCGCTGCGCCTTTTCACGGTCACGGGCATGCAGGTGCACCTTCACATACTCACCGCTGCGCATGACAACAGAGCTTTTGCCAATATGATGAAGCTTTGCTTCGGAGCTGCCGTCACATTTCAGCACCGCGTCGATGCAGAAACCGGCAGCTGCTTCACGGCTGAATGTGTCGGCTATACTGAGGAATTCTTTAAAGCAGGCGCGGGCCGGAGAAAAGCACTGCTTCGTGCCGGCAAGGCAGCTGAAAAAACCGTCAAAAAAAAGATGCATCCCCAGGGCTCCGGCATCGACAACATGCGCCTGCTCAAGCACGGGCTGCTGGAGAACTGTGTCGGCAACCGCACGTTCAAGTGATTGCAGAAGAGCTGTCGTCCACCCGGCATTCACATCCGCGGGGATGTTACCGCACAGCTCGGCAAGCCTGTCAAAAAAACTCAGCATGGTGCCGGGCCGGGGCTCAGCAACCGCCCGGTATGCCATATCTCTGCCTCGCCGCACTGTTTCGGGCAAATCCTTAAGCGATACCATGGCAGCGAACTCCTGCAGAAACTGCGCGGCAATATTGCCTGAATTGCCGCGCGCCGCAAGCAGCAGGCTCCGGCAGAGCTCCCCGGAATCGGCATGCTTTTTTCGCAGCGGAGCAAGGCTTATAACAAGATTGCGGCCCGTGTCGCCGTCGGCAACCGGGAAGACATTGATCCGGTCCAGAAGCTGTGTCCAGACCGTTACCGTTTCAGCGCCCGCGGCAAGGGCGTCGTGAAAAAGAAGCCTGGTCACGGCATCCCCATCGCAGCGCGGATAGCTGCGGGCATCTCAAACTGCATCTCGCCTTCGGGCATATGCACGGCCACCTGCTCGGTGCGGCCTTTAACGCAGACTCTGCCGTCGGCCTTGAGCCTGATTTCAAAATCAACAACAAGCTTTTCTTTGCATTCGGCAACGGTGGCTTTGCAGATGAAATCGTCGCCGTAGCGCAGGGGATAGATATGCTTGGTGGCGGTTTTTATGATGGGGAAAACGCACTTGCTTTTTAGATAAAATTCATGCAGGTCAATGCCGACACTGCGCAGCAGGGCAGAGCGGGCATCTTCAAAATATTTGTAATAGTTGCCGTGCCACACTATCTGCATGGGGTCAAGCTCGTAGAATGCCACGGTGTGCTCAATCTCAAAGCTCAGATGATGTTCGCGGGTCATGGCTTTTTTATCCTCGTAAGTGGCGGAAACAGTCTGCCGTCGGCGATTGCCTGAGCCACGGTTTCAATGTCGCGGTCAAGGGGGCGGTCAGCCACAAGGCGCGGTGAAAGTTTCCTGATGCTCTGAACAAGAGAAGCAAGCCGCGGCCGCTGCTCAACTTTGCCCCGAAGATCACAGGCCTGAGCTGCTGCAAGCAGGTGAATGGCCACCGCTCGCTCAACAATGGTGCATACTTGTTCGGCATCGCGGGCCGCGATAGTTCCCATGCTCACCTTGTCCTGATTGTGCGATTCGCTGGATCGTGAAAAAGATGCTGCCGGCATGGTCAGTTTAAGCGCTTCGGCGGCAAGAGCAGAGGCTGTTATCGACATGGCCTTGAATCCGTGATGAAAAAAATGTTCGCGTCCCGCGATACCAACTAAATCTTCGGGGAGTCCGCGGCTGAGCTGCGGGTTCACCAGCAGCATGATCTGGCGGTCCGCCATATCAGCAACCGATGCCAGGGCAGCCTTCAGGCTGTCCATGGCAAAAGCGATATGCCCGCCGTAGAAATTGCCGCTCATAAGCGGCTCACCCGTTGCAGGGTCAAATATCGGATTATCGTTTGAACTGTTGGCCTCTGTCTCGACCCAATCGGAAATCCATGTCAGCGCATCCGACAGCACGCCTGCAATCTGCGGTGTGCAGCGCACGGAATAGGGGTCCTGCAGCGCTTCGGGCCCGTCTTCCTCAAGATGGGCCGTAGAGGCCTTTGCCTGCAGAAGCAGGGTCAGGCTCTGCGCCACGGCATCCTGCCCGGCAAAGGGTTTTGCCTTGCTGATGACAGGGTGAAAATGGTGTGACTTGCCCCTGAAAGCATGTACGGTCAGGGAGGCGGCGCATACGGCTGCAGCCAGAATATTCCGGCTGCGCTCAACAGCCATGACGGCAATGCCGGTCATGGTCGATGTGCCGTTGACCATGGAAAGAGGCTCTTTTGGCTCAAACATATAGGGCTTCAGGCCTGTTTTTTTAAGGGCCTGTCGTGCACTCATGCGCCGGCCTGCATAAAAAACATTCCGCTCGCCGGCAAGGCAGGCAGCGATATAGGACATGGGCGTCAGATCACCAGAGGCTCCTACCGACCCCTGGCAGGGCACAACTGGCGTGATGCCAAGATTTAAAAATGCCTCAAGCTGCCGCAGCAGCGCCACAGACACGCCCGAGTAGCCGGTTGCAAGGCAGAGCATGCGGCAGAGCATGGCAGCACGCGTCTCTTCAATGCCTATGGGCTCGCCCGTGCCGCAGCCGTGAAACGGCAGTGGATTGGCGATTTTTTTTAGCGCCGTATCAGCCTGCATGCGCTTGCCGCAGGCTTTGCCAAATCCTGTGTTGACGCCATACACAGCATCGCCGTTTTTGAGCGCCCGGCGCAGCATAGCCTGCGATCGCTGCATGCGATCGCGGAATGTCTTTTGAGAGCTAAGCTTTACCTCGGCCTGCCCGCGGGCAACAGCCACGATCTGCTCACAGGTCACCGGCCCCTGCCCGACTATAACAATATTTTTTTTTATCATTTGTTTCCTCTTCGGGCAGACATCCGCCGCGGCGGATCTACCCCCTATATGAAAAATATTTTTTACCTTAATCTTTGAACCTCGAACTGCGCCCCGATTATTTGGGCAGACACAGGGGGCTGCCCCTACTATTCATTCCTGCCAAACACTTTACCGCTAAGGTCGCGACGCCGGGGAACAAATGTGTTATCGGCTTTTTCCCGCACCACCACTTTCTGCATAAGCTTGAACATTTTATAATTCTGCGGCTCGTCCCGGTAGAACATGTCCCAGGCATAATAGTACAGCTCCTGCAGGCGTTCGGCCTTTATATGCCGGGGTTGAAACACAACCCTGTCGCAGGTGTAGTCGTTCCAGTCATAGCTCGTAATGCGTCCCTGACCGTGCATATCATCAAATGCCTGCGTGTGCGGAAACGGTGTCAGCACGGTGAACTCTGCCATATCCAGCTCTACCTCAAGCAGGAAATCGATGAGCCGCTTGATGGAGTCCTCGGTGTGATTGTCGAGGCCAAGAAGTATTGTGCCCTCAACGGCTATGCCGTAGTCGTGATAGCGTTTTATCCTGTTTCTGATGTGATCTGATGTGTCAAAGACGGCCTGATACACATACCATGCCCCTGCCTTTGCAGCCGCTTCAAGAACCTCGTCGTCCTCCTCGATGGGATGGCAGCACCATTTTTTTTTAAGCCCCGCCATTTCCCGGAACAGCCCCAGCTCCCACTGCTTGCTCTGTGCAAGGGAATTATCCACTATGAAAAGCCGGTTATTGTCGATGCCGGCCATCTCCGCTATAACCTTATCGTAGGGCCGTGGCCTGAACTGTCGGCCGCCTAGAAAATTGACGCAGCAGGGATAGCAATTGAAACGGCAGCCGCGTGAAGCATGCACAAGATCAACCATCTGCACGCCCCGGTAATTATACAGATCGCGCTGCAGAATGCTTCTGCGGGCGGGGCCGATGAGTTCAACGGTAGGATAATCGGTCATGTAGTCATAGCAGGGCCGGAGGCGGTTGTTTTTAAAATCTTCAAACACCGCTTCCATCCGGCCTTCGGCCTCACCCAGAAACACTGCGTCAGCATGGGCCATGGCTTCTTCTGCATGGAGCATAACGGCAATGCCGCCGCACAGCACCTTGATGCCCCGGCTCCGGTAGTGATCGGCAATCTGCCAGCCGCGCCTGACCTGTGCGGTGAGCATCATGGAGATGCCGACAAAATCGGGGGCATCGTCAAGCTCAAGGTTCTGCACGTTTTCATCAACAAACTCCACCTCCACATAAGGCGGCAGCGTTGCGGCAAAAACCACGGGGCCATGGGGCGGCAGATAAAATTCCGTCTGCCGCTCAAGCTTTTTCCATTTGGGGTAGATGAGTTTAAATTTCATATGTTGCGCAAACGCTATTTTTATTTTTTCTCAGCCGGCGGCACCGGCTCTGCGCTGATCAGCTTCATGTGCAGGGCATAGGGCTTCGGGCTGAAGGCTTCAAACTCCAGCATGCCGGGAACGCCGTTTTTGAGCGCGCTAATTTTTAAGGTGCGCAGCTTTTTACCCAGAATAGAATACTGCTCAACCTTCCAGCCATGGCCCGGATGAGCGATCACATCAACTGTCATCCCGAAATTGTCCTGATACCTGCAGACCGATGACCCGTTATCAAGCCTGCCGGTCGTTTTAGGCGCGCCGGCAGGAAACATAAAAACAAACCGCACATCCTGCATAAGCCCTTCGGCAAACTGCGGTCCGTCAAAGGGCGGAAGGGCTCGATGCACCTTTATGCTGCTGCCCGATGCAGTGGCATCAAAAAGCACCAGCCCTTCAAGTGTCATAATGGCTGCCTGTATCGTATCTGTTTCAGGGTCAACAACTGAAACTCCCATAACTGTCATGCGCGCACCGCCGGGCAGTTCGGCATCAAGGCCGTGAATATAGCGGCAGCTCGTGCTAGAGAAAGGCAGCCTGCACAGCGCAGGATTTACCGGCTCGGGCCGTATATGCCGGGGGCCAGCGCATGCCGGCAGCATCGCCGCAGCCAGCGCGCACCAGAGGACAATGAGCCTGTATTTTTTCATCATGGGCTCCGGAACATGCTGTCGTTCAGCATCGCATTGATCTGCACATCGCTGAACTTAAATACCGTTGTGCCCCCTTCGCCCTCGCTGATGGTAATAGTTGAGATCAAGCCGGGCCGGTCAGGGGCAAGCGCGATTTCGATGCCGGTTATAATTTTTGCAAGCCCTTCATCCCGGGGCGTCAGCATAATTGTCGGCCCGTCGCCTGCTTTCAGCACGGCTGCAAAGCTCGGGCTTTCGGTAAACCGGCCCTTGCTCCACAGTGCTATTTCCTGCATCATTACATTCATCGACTGCAGGGCGGCTCCTGCGTCCTCGGTCAGTCCGCCGGTTCCTTGCGTGTACCTCTTGACCAATCCTTTATGCATCAGCAGAATGCTCTTCACCGGCACATCATATTCCCACCGCACGGAATCCGGGGCCTTAAAATAAAAGCTGCCGGTTGATACAAGGGGCCGTGAAAGTATGCGCATATTTTTTGACTGCGTGAACCGGGCTTTCACGCTGGTGAGCTTTTCAGATTCCTTTTGTATGGTATCCCACGAGCCCGACCAGCCTGACAGCAGCAGTGAGCATACAGCCAGAGATAGCAGCCTGCGTATGGCCTTTGTTCTTTTCATCTTAAAACATTCCACCATTGACCGATATGACCTGGCCAGTGACATAGGAGGCATCATCGGAGCAGAGAAAGCGTACCACTTTTGCCACCTCTTCGGGCTTGCCCACACGGGCCATGGGTATTATCTCCTTGATTTTCAGCACGGGAACATCTTTGATCATTTCCGTATCAATAAGCCCCGGCGCCACGACGTTGACCCTGATGCCCGTGCGCGCCACTTCGCAGGCAAGGGCTTTGCAGGCGGCTATTATGCCTGCCTTGGCAGCTGCGTAATTTGACTGGCCGCGGTTGCCCATAAGAGCCGACACAGAGGAAATCGCCACAATTGCCCCGCTGTGATTTACTGCCATTTTTTTCAGCACCGGCTGCGTGACATTGTAAAATCCTTTAAGTGATGTATCGATTACAGAGTTCCACTCGGTCTCGGTCATGAGCATGAACAGGCCGTCTGCGGTAATACCGGCATTATTGACCAGCACCTGTATGTTGTGAAACCGGCTGCAGATGGCATTCATTTGCAGAGCAGCCTCTGCTGCATCAGCTACATCAAACTTTACAGCCTCTGCTGAGCCGCCCTGCGCCTGAATGCCTGCAACCGCCTCCTGCGCCTGCGTGTCATTTGTCTTGTAGGTGATGATAACATAATAGCCTGCAGCTGCAAGCTCACAGGCTATGGCACGGCCTATGCCGCGGCTGCCGCCCGTGACTATGGCGATTTTCTGATTGTCCATACAGCCCCCAGTCTGTGAAGTTTAGTATACGTAGGAACGGGCACCGTGTCCCTGCATTGAAATCCAAACCCGGGGCAGGCACGGGGGCCTGCCCCTACGGTTTTAATCATGAATCATGAATCTTGAATATCTTTACTCCTCAGCCCGAATATTTGCAGCTGCACTTTGCAGAGGCACTGCTCACCCAGCATAACTGTTGCTTCAATTGCCTCATAATCCTCAAGGCTGTACATGGTAGTCGCCGTGGTGATCAGCTCTGCGTGCAGAGGCACTTTGTCGACGAAAAATTCGGCGCTTTTGATGCCCGTCAGCATTCCCGCTATGAAGGCCGATCTGCTCTCGCCCTTTTTCCAGCAGGAGAGCACGCCCGCAGTCTGCGCGGCCACCTCTATGAGCGCGATCGGACTCACGGAAACGCCGTCGCACAGGGGCCAGGTATCAGCCACCACTGCCGAGGTAACGGCTATATCATTGCTGACCTGCACAATCGAGGCGATCAGCTTCATCCGGCCGCGGTGCGGGATTAAATCATCAATAGCTATATCTTGCATAGAACACTTGTATTTGGCAATTGGGCAAAATCATGCTACTAAAAGCATGCGCTGAGCAGCAGCATTTCAGGATTCATTGAATAGAATATAAACAGCCCGAAAAGTCAAGAAATACCCCCTTTGTACGGGCCTTTCCGAGAGATGGTTTTTCAAACCATGAATGAGCAACTGACTGATTTTTTTAATCGTATTACCGGCAGCCATCCTTACGCGTTCATCGCCGGTGGCCAAATCCGGGCTGATGTGTGCCGTTTAGCTGCAGGCATTTGCAGTATTACCGCACCCGGTGAGCCCCTCTGCATCTGGACGCAGGATAAAACCCGCATCGCCGCTGCCCTGCTTGCCGCTGCAAGCGGCGGGCCGCGCATCATTATTCCCTATGCCTTTTCTTCGCAGGCACTCGACGATGCGCGATCAAGCATCCCTTTTTCAAAAATACTCTCCGACGGCAAAGACGGCCCTCCCACAGGCTGCACAGCTATCATGCCCGAGAGCGTGGCGAACGCTTCGCCTCTTTTTTATACTGCAGGTAATGCCGATACGCCGTGCGTCATGCTCTTCACCGGCGGATCAACAGGCAAGCCAAAGCTGTGGTCTAAAACCGCACGGAACCTTTTCGGCGAAGCCCGGCTTCTTGCAGAAACATTTGGCATAGGCCCGCGTGATGTCATTCTTTCAACCGTACCGCCACAGCACATTTACGGGCTGCTTTTTTCCGTTTTGGTCCCGCTCGTGTCGGGCTGCACCGTGCTTGAGCCCGTCTACTCATTTCCGCAGGAGATTCTTGCCGCAGCCCGTGATTCCGGGGCAACAATTTTAGTGAGCGTTCCCTCGCAGTATCATGTGCTGCAAACCGGGAACCTGCAGCCCTATAAACTCAGGCTGGCTTTTTCATCTGCCGGCATGGTCTCCGCACCTGATGCTCAGTATTTCCACGAAAAAACCAGTATTGCCATTACCGAGATTTATGGATCCACTGAAACAGGAGGTATAGCCTGGAAAGTTTCCCCGACCGACAGGCGGATTTGCCGCACGTTTCAAGGCATTGAATGGAAGCTGCACAATGGCCGGCTGCAGGTGCGCTCGGATTTCCTCTCGCCCGAACTGCTCCGCGATCAGGATGGATTTTTTACCACTGCCGACCGGGCAGAACCCTGCGGCGCTGATAGCTTCACCCTTCACGGCAGGGCCGACGATATTGTAAAAGTTGGGGGAAGGCGGGTTGATCTTTCTGAAATTTGCGATAAATTGAAAACATTCGCTGGCGTTCGCGATGCCGTGGTATTTGCCATCCATGCCCGCACCGGCAGGGGCAGCGATATTGCAGCCCTTATTGCAGGCACTGCCGATGCGGCAGCCATAAGGGCCGGGCTTGCAAAAAACAGTGAGCCCTATGCCATTCCACGGCATATAAAAATTGTTGATTCCATTCCCGTGCTTCCAACGGGAAAATATGACCGGGAAATGATTGAAAAGTTTTTTGAAGGCAGAAGTAAAGAGATTCAAGATTCATGATTCAAAATTCAAGATTGAAAAATTCACGTAGGGGCAGGTTTTAAACCCGCTACATGTGAATTACGTGTCACCTTCTCCCCTTGCGGGAGAAGGTCGGGATGAGGGGTGATATACAATGCGCATCATGCTTGTTCATCCGGCTGGATCAAACTGGGTCCCCGGGAAAAAAGATATTACATCCACGGCCAACAGAATGGCGCCGCTGGGCCTGCTTTCGATTGCCGCATACTTGAAGCGCAGCGGTCACCAGGTATTTATTCATGACTGCCTTGGCCCTGAGGCACCACAGGACATTGACGAAAACGTACGGGCCGTGCTTGCGGCTGACCCCGAGCTGGTCGGCTTTTCAACGACCACATCCAGCTTTCTCGACGGCAACGACATGGCAAAACTGTTCAAGCAAATCCGCCCGCAGGTCAAAACCGTTTTTGGCGGGGTGCATGTGTCAGCTCTTGGAGGGGCTCTGCTGCAGGACTTTCCCAACATCGATTATTTATCTCCCGGAGAGGGCGAGGTGACCCTTTCAGAGCTTGCCGCAGGTCTTGACCCCGCAGCAATCGATAGCCTCATCTGGCGCGACGGCGAGAGGATTGTGACCAATGCTCCCCGCGCGCCCCTGCCGGATCTTGATCAGCTCCCTTTTCCTGATTATGAAGGACTGAAGGGGTTCCCCCGGTCATACAACCTGCCACTGTTCAGCTTTATCGCATTTCCCGGCGCAACCATGTCAACCAGCCGTGGCTGCCCCTATGAGCGCTCGTACTGCGACCGTTCCGTGTTTAAGCGCTCATATCGGTACAACTCTCCGGAATATATCTATGAGCATATGAAACATTTGCGGCAGCGCTTCGGCGTGCGGCATATCAATATCTACGATGATTTGTTTACCCTGAACAGGCCCCGCATTTTTGAGCTATGCCGACTTTTAACTGCAAATCCTCTTGGCATACAGTTCAACTGCGCAGTGCGGGTTGGGCATGCCGACAATGATCTGCTGAAAACGCTCAAAGCAGCGGGCTGCCTCATGGTATCGGTTGGTATCGAGTCGGCAGATCCCGCGATGCTTGAACGCCATAAAGCAGGGGTAACGCTCGATCAGGTCCGCGATACCGTTGCCCGGATCAAAGCCTGCGGGCTCAGGGCGAAAGGGCTGTTCATGATGGGTCTGCCGGGTGAAACGGAAGCATCGATTCAGGCAACAAGTGATTTTGTAATGTCGCTGGGGCTTGATGACATGAATATGTCGAAATTTACGCCCTTTCCCGGCGCACCCGTCTGGTCGACGCTGCTCGAGGAGGGGACCTTTCAGGAAGACTGGAAGCTGATGAACTGCCTTAATTTCGTGTTTGTTCCGAAGGCCATAGAATCAAAGGAAAAACTGAATTACCTCTACAACAGCCATGTAAAACGCTTTTATTCGGATAAAGCCTGGCGCAGAAATTTTGCCCGCCGTCTCTGGCAGCACCGGTGGAGCATTTACCATCTGCTGCGGCATTTGCCGTCTTTTCTTGCAGCCAAAAGAAACTTTGAACCTCGTAAAGCGCCAGATGCAAAGGGGCAATAGTTCAGCTGGGTAGGGTGGACTTGCGAAGCCCGTCCACCACGTTTGCAGGAATTGGTGGACGAACTTCGTGAGTCCACCCTACGGCTGGCTAGCGAGCCGCCCGGCAAGAAAATTTTGAAAATTCGCCCGGCCTATGACTTCTCCCACACCGCGCAGAACGCTCAGGGTAACGCCCAGCAACCCGGGAGCGATGGCGCTCTGGCCTACGAGGTAGAGTGACCGCACCGGCAGGCGCGTCAGCACGGCGTATTGCAAATCATTCTTTACCGAACGCAGCAGGCCGTACATGGAGCCCTCGGGGCTTGCTGCCCAGTCGCGCATTGTAAGGGGCGTTGAAATATCAAGAATCTTGTAAGCCTCAAGGGTTCCCAGCACGCTGCGGGCGGTCTCAATCAGTGACTCGGCAGCGCGCATCTTAGCCTGTTCATAGTCCGGGCCGCGGCTGCCGGTTTGCGTGTTCTGCCACTTTTTCCAATCGGAGTAGTCCGACCCCCGGATCATGGTGAGCACATTCCATCCGGGAAGCTCACTGCGGCGCAGCTGAAAAAAAGTGCCGTCGATATTGACCCCGTCAACCTTGTGAATGCGAAACAGGTTATAGCCGGGTGCTTCATGCTGTTTCGCATCCACCAGCAGACGAACGCAGACCGCGCCCGGCGTTTCCTCAAGATTCATAAGCCCCTTGCGATACTCTGCGGGAACAGCATCTTCGGGGAGCATGGGCAGCACAAGCTTGGGATGAATGCCCGCAATAATTTTACGGCATGATATGGTGCGGTCTGACTTCAACCGCACGCCGCATGCACGGCCGTCGCTAACAAGAATCTGCTCCACCGGATCGCCCAGCAGCAAGTCCGCACCTGTTGCGCAAGCGCGTTCGACATAGGCTTCGACCATCTGCGTGCCGGTACACCCAAGCTCCCATGCCGAGAGAAGAAGTGCCCCCAGCGTGTAGAGAAGGAGATAGGCCGGGCATTTGTCCATGGGCAGGCCGGTCCAGAACCCGTGAACAGTCATAATATCGTGAAGTTTTTTTGAGCAGCCCGAGGCTTGCAGAAAGTCTTCCATGCTTTGGTTGAAGCCGACGAAGGAAAAGAGGTTTGACTGCAGGCGGCCTGTTGTGTCGAAGTGCAGGCCATGGGCAAGTGAGCGCACGGCGGAAATAATGGCGTCAATTGCATCGCTCTCATTGGGGCACACGCTGCGAAGCGCCTGCTCAAAGCCCGTGAAAGTGGGGGGGAGATCAAATATTAGGTCATCAAAAATATAGCGCTCAAGAGTTCCGCCTGTGCCCAGACGCCGCAGCTTCAGCTTGTCAGTTACGCCGAGAATATCAAACATCTGCCGCAGCAGCTCGCCCTCATCGGCAGGGCCGAAATAATGGAGCCCAACGGCACAGTCAACGCCCTGCCGCATGTAGCTTCGTACAAGTCCGCCGGGAAGGGGGTTGTGCTCGATGATCGTCGCCTTTAATCCCTGCTCGCCCAGAAGAATTGCACTGGTAAGGCCGCCCAAACCCGAGCCGATAATGACGATATCCGTGTCGACCGTGCTCATGGAATTCACACCCTCATCAAAGTCTTCCTCTCCTCCGTAGGGGGGAGAGGATACGAGGTGAGGGGGCATTCTATATTACCCCTCATCCCGACCTTCTCCCGCAAGGGGAGAAGGGGTTTTTAATTTACATGTATTGGAAATTTAAACACAACAAAGCCCTGCTGGAATTATAATCACGCCAGCCACACTGGCGATTCGCTGCGCACCCAGGCAGGAGGCGTCATGCGACCGCCGGATACATCCTTCATTGCAAACCCTTTGACCATTTCCCGAAGGCTGCCAGTTTGATCACACAGCCAGATATCAAATCGGATAACTCCTTCATGCACGGATACTGGTATGGCAGCGCAGCTGACAGTCTCACCGGGAGCAATCGGTTGAACAATCACCCGTTCATCAAACCCGACCGGAAAGGCGACCATGCCGCAATAGCGCTGTGCCCAGGCGCATGCCGAATGCAGGGAACCATCCAGCGGAAACGGGGAGCCCAAAGGGCCCGTTGCGCCGGGATGATCCAAAGCGCACACTCGGGCTGTAGCCGCGCTTTCTGTAAGAGTTACCCTGTCCTGCACAGACTGAAACGCAGGGCCGAAGGGCACAAGTTCAGCGTAGAGCCGGCAAGCTGGAATTTCAAAACCGGGGATATGGAATGCATTAAGCACGCTTGCAGGCGGTTCGGTGACAAGCGATGGTGAAGCAGCAAAACAGACAGTTGCATGCTCTTTAATTCTCATAACTCCGGCGTTTCCGACTTTTGCAGCGGTTGTAAGCGTTGCGCGGACATCGCCGTTTTTTTCCATTAACAGATTGCATCTGGCATCGATGACTGAGCATGCTGGTTCAACGCGAAGGAAACGATCAAAGGAGGCGTGTTGCATGGAGCTGACTCTTGCCCCGGGGAAATGCGACTGCACCGCGCGGGCCATGTGCTGCAGCATTTCAACAGCGGGAAGCACTGCTACCCCTTCAAAACGGTGGTCGAACAGCCAGGGCTGCACGGGAATTGAAAAAGGCAGGCTCACTGGCTGAATATCCCTGGCTGTTTTAAGCTCCATAGATGACGGTCCCGTAAAAAAATTAAAAATGTCATTTTATCGTCATAACGGCGCAAGCCGGTAGCTAGTTTTTAAATCAGTTAAGCCTTTTCTGGACCCCGGTTTTCACCGGGGTGACGAATTTTTATGACGACACCACAAATGATGCCCATCCGGATTTACAGCTTCAGGGTTTATGCGTGCCGGTGCCTTCCAGCAGAGCCCTGGCCTGCCGCATCATGTCTGAAATGCAAATCGTTTCGTTTTTCGGAGCAGGCTCGATGCTGCCTGCAAGGCTTATTCTTATTTCAACCGTTTCGCCTGTTTTGAAAAAAAAGCTGTCGGGCGGATACACCCTGTGCGTGTTTTCTATGCGCAGCACGCTGACGGGAGCGCGGCAGAGCTTTGCAATGGTGAAAGCCCCTTTTTCAAATGGGCCTATGGCGCCGGTGCGGCTGCGGGTGCCTTCGGGAAATATGAAAAGATTTCCGCCCGAGGCAAGATAGGCGCGCATGGCCTTGACCTGCTCCATGAGGTCAGGAGCATCAGAATCCTGCGCAAGGGAGGGCGATAAATAGCCGGCTGACTTCAGTACCCAGCCAAAGATCGGCACTTTGAAAAAGTCGCTTCTAACGATTGTTTTATGCTGCCTGAAAAGCGACAGCAGCAGTATGGGGTCGAGAAATGACAGGTGGTTGGCAATAACAATTGATGAGCGCACAGCGTACACCTCCGGCGCGATGCTGATTGTCACCCCCGGCATGAGCAGTTTCAAATACGCAAAGAAGCAGCGGTAGAAAATGCAGTTGAGATTCTGGAAAGCGTGCTCGCGGTCAGAGGCAAACAGTGCGGCGGCGCCATAGGCAGGGAAAAAGAAGAAAACGAAGGCCGCGAAGTAGTATGCCCACAGCAGCAGCGTGATAAGGAGATCAACAGCTGTCCGGGTAGTTTTGCGGGGCATGGGGGCCGCCTATTCAGGCTTTTTGAGGATTATATTCGTGTTCACGCCGCCGAATGCGAAATTCTGAATAGAGGCGATGCTCATTTTCTGCTCCCGAAGTTGCATAACGTGGTTGATCATGGCGCAGCGCTCATCAACCGTTTCAAGGTTGAGCGTCGGGGCGATACAGCCTTCAGCCATCAGGTGCAACGTGATGATGGTTTCGATGACGCCGCAGGTGGCCATGGTGTGGCCCATGTAGCCCTTGAAGCCCGTTACCAGCGGCCGGTTGCCGTACACATCATAGATCGCCTGCGCCTCGATGATATCGCCCATTTTGGTGCCCGTGGCATGGGCGCTCACGAAATCGACATCACCTGCATTGACGGCGGCATCCTGCAGCCCGAGCTGAATGGTCTGCGTGATGCCTGCCAGATTGGGCAGAATCAAATCGCCGCCATTATTGTTGCAGGCAAAGCCTATCACTTCGCCAAGAATGGTTGCACCGCGTTTTTTTGCGCACTCATATTCCTCTAGCAGCACAGCTCCAGCGCCCTCTCCAACAACAAGGCCGTCGCGGTCTTCGTCGAAGGGCCGGGGCGTGCGGCTGGGGGAATCATTGAAGCCCGTTGAGCAGGCAAGCAGATTATCAAACACTGCTACCGTCGTGGTGCTGTATTCATCGGCGGCACCACAGATCATGGCGTCCTGCATGCCGAACTTGATCGACTCATAGCCGTAACCGATGGACTGGCTGCTTGTGGTGCAGGCCGTAGAGGATGAAATGACGCGACCCGTAATGCCAAACATCCTGGTGATATTGACAGCCGTGGTATGCACCATGGATCTCAGATAATCTACAGCGCCGATTGCTGCATAACGGGTAGATGACTTGTCAAAAAAAGTTTTATAAATATTGCGCTGCACCGTGGGGCTGCCATGCGTGGAGCCGAATGCCACCCCCAGCCTTCCAGAGGTTATAAACTCCTGCGAAAGGCCTGATGCCTCAAGCACTTCTTTTGCGACCTGGCAGGCATAATAGGCCACAGGCCCCATGGTTTTGCGAAACTGGCGTGGAAAGTCGTACTCTATGGGGTAATCTATCGTGCCGAAGACTTTTGAATGAAGATAGCTTGTGAGAAGCTCATCCTCACGCAGGGGCTTGACTCCTGAGATACCACAGGTAAGGCTGTGCATCAGCTCAGACTTGGTGCGGCCGATGGGGGTGATTGCCGAGCAGGCTGTTATAACGACGCGACGTGGCATAATGGTATCAACTCGTTTATTGGGTTTTTCTTTTTTATCTAAATTGTAGGGGCGCACCTGTGTGTGCGCCCTTGTGATGGGCAGACACATAGGTCTGCCCCTACCCTGGACAACCAGGGGGTGACGGAATCTACCCTTCTCTTGCTTTCATAATCGTCTCGATATAATCGCATACCTGATTAATGGTGCGGATATTGAGCGACTGTTTCTTTTCTTCCTGCGTGAGCTCGGTTTGCAGCATCTTTTCTATCTGAATTAAAAGCTCGATGCCGTCGATGCTATCAAACCCGAATTTTTCCCGCAGATCATCCTCCGGGTCGGGGTTTTCCATTTCGAATTCGCGACTGCAGATTGCGATGATTTCAGAACGTATTTCTTCTCGTGTCATATCAACATATCCTTATTCCCCGTCCCGAGCATTAGTATTCCATGTAGGGTGGGTGAAACCCACCGGTTCGTTCGGTTGCACCAAAGGTGGTTTTCATTCACCAGTTATTTCGGAAACATTCCCCAGAGGCGTACCGTGCCTTCATCAACGGCAACAACTCCGCCGTCGGCATTCAGTGCGCAGTGCTGCGTGAAACCGGTGCAGATCATGTTGCCGGTTTCACCATGGGTAATAACATAATCAAAGCGCACTTTCACCCGCTCAAGCTCTGCGGGCCGGGTATAAATCCACATGGGGTCATCATAATACAGGGGCTCATAAAATTTTATGCCAAGATCAACTATGGGATACACATACCCCTTTGCTTCAATCTCTTTATACGGATAGTCGGCCTCACGCATCAGCGACGTGCGGCCAAATTCAAAATAGCGCAGGTAGTTGGCATGATACACAACGCTTGAACGATCCGTGTCGGCATACAGCGTACGCTGCCAGCACCGATGCCAGACATGTCCTGTATCTAGGTCGCGCTGATAGATGCTGGAATCTGTAAGCGCCTCTGGTCTGAATGGTTTTGGTTTCATATTACACACCCCTGAATACGATGCAGCAGTTCGTGCCGCCAAAGCCGAAGGCGTTTGACAGAGCGATCTCATAATTTTGTTTTCGTGCGGCGTTCGGCACAAAGTCAAGGCCGTCATACTGCGGATCATGCAGATAATTAATTGTCGGCAGCAGTATGCCCTGCCGCATGGCCTCGATGGTCAGGGCCGCTTCAATGGCAGCCGTCGCGCCAAGGCTGTGGCCAAGCTGCGATTTATTTGAAGATATGGGAATACCTGTAAGCCCATCCCCGAACACCGTTCGCAGGCACTCTATCTCAGCCGCGTCGCCCGTGGGCGTCGATGTGCCATGGGCATTGATATACTGGACATCCGCCGGTGTCAACCCGGCGTCGTCAATAGCCTCGACAATCGCCCGGGTCACGGTCTCTTTATTGGGCCGTATGAAATGGTGGGCATCCGATGTCCAGCCCACGCCCAGCACCTCTGCCTTTGCGTTGAGGCCATGGGCCGCAAGCATTTCCTCTGCCGCAAGCACCAGCACGCCGCCGCCCTCGGAAAGCACAAAGCCCTTGCTGTCAATGCTGAAAGGCCGCGAAGCCTGCCCGGGGTCGGCAAAAGCCCGGTCGCGTTCATTAATTTTTATGGTGGCGTTCATGTTGGCAAAGCCCTGTATGATCTCGGGCATAAGCGGCATCTCAACCCCGCCTGCCAGCACAAAATCGCAGTCTCCGTCGCGGATCATGCGCGCCCCTATGCCGATAGCATGGTTACCGGAAGCGCATGCCCCTTGCGGCGAAAATATGGGGCCGGTGAAACCGAGCAGCATCCCCGCCTTGCCCGAGGGCACATTGGCGCAGAGATTCGGCAGCAGATAGGGGCTTACCTTCAGCGGGCCCCGCTCTTTCAGATTATCAACCGCTACGCGCATGGCATCAGAGCCATTGATGGCAGAACCTAAGAGGCATGCCGTGCGCGGGCCGGTATCTTTGTTCATCTCAAGCCCGGCGCTTGCAAGCGCTTCCTTGCATACGGCCATGGTAAGCATCACAAACGCGGCATTCCAGTTGTAGACTTCTTTTTTGGTGGCAAAGTCAAGGTCCTCCGGGTTCCAATCCGGTATTTCGCCCACAACATCGGCATTGGTCTTCACCTCGCAGCGGGTAATCTTGCGAAATCCAGCTTCACCGTTTACCGCGCGCTGCCAGGTCCGGGCAAAGTCCAACCCCAGCGGCGTCGCCGCTCCGTAGCCGATCACAAATACGCGTCTGTTCTTTGGTGCTTTCATGGAACTTTGTTTATACCTGTTTTTTCAATTTAAAATATATCTTGCGTAGGGTGGGTGCAGCGAAGCGTAACCCACCGGTTTGATTTAGTTACATTAATGGTGGGTTTCACCCACCCTACCAACTACCAACTTTTATGAAATTTTATGTATACCCGTTTTTTGTATTCGATGTAGGTTGGGCAAAGCATAGCGTGCCCAACATGAATTCTGCATCATAAAAATTGTTGGGCACGTTTCACTTTGCCCAACCTACCGGCTAGCTCCAATCAAAAGAATAAAATCAGCAGGTTTGATTATTTTTACGCTTGCAAATTTTGGCGTTTTATAGTGCCTGATATTGCCGGTGACAAGGCAGACAACGCCTCCCGCGATGGCGACTTCAAGAAATTTTTCATCTTCCGGATCGGGCAAAGCAAAACCGAGGGGCTTTGCGGCTACGGGGATTCCGGATGCTTTTATTTCATCAATAAGATTTGCCGCAAGTGCTTCGTCAAACTGAAATTTTTCATACTGCAAAACCCGCCGGTATTCATCAATGATTCTTGCGTCATGGCACAATATAATATCCCCAGCGGCTACAAGACGCACGATCTGGCCGGGCGCACCATGTGGGTTTAATAGTCCTGAAACAAGTACATTCGTATCAAGGACTATATTCACGCTTTGCCTCTCCGGCGAACAGCATCAATGGCAGAGTTGATTTCTTTGAGCGGCAGCTTGTTGCGGCCCGAGCGCACCGATTGCTCCTGCATGCTATTGACCGAGGCCACGGCAACTGATCGCCGTATAGCCTTGAGGGTTTCTTCGAGGTTGGTTTCGGACACAGCAGAC
Organism: uncultured delta proteobacterium; assembly: GCA_903911225.1. Classification (GTDB taxonomy): domain Bacteria; phylum Desulfobacterota; class WTBG01; order CAIYCZ01; family CAIRTM01; genus CAIWCT01. Next base: position 5,598 of record CAIWCT010000140.1, on the reverse strand, counting down.
AATACCGCAATGGGCTTGCCGTTTGAGGTTATGACCATTTCTCGCTCGGTTTGCAGCTTTTTCCAGACCGCTGATGAATTGCCGCGCAGGTCACGAACGCTGACGAATTGCATGATGGTTCTCCTTGTGGGTTATTGTCGCTTAATAGTGTACGCAATCGTCACCCATTTGTCAACGGGCATGCGCTGCCAGATCCTGGCAAAGTCCAGCCCCAGCGGCGTCGCCGCTCCGTAGCCGATCACAAATACGCGTCTGTTCTTTGGTGCTTTCATGAAACCTTATGTATACCCGTTTTTTCAATTTAAAATATATTTTGCGTAGGGTGGGTGCAGCGAAGCGTAATCCACCGGTTTCATTTAGTTACGTTAATGGTGGGTTTCACCCACCCTACCAACTACCAACTAATAAATTTGGATATCCATATGCCGGGCAAAGAGAAGAAAGTCCGGCGATTATTTATTCTAGCCTTCAAGCATCATACTATGCCACGCGCCGCAGGACAATACAGGAATTGCAACCGCCGAAGCCGAAGGCGTTTTTCAGCACATGTTCCTGCTGCAGTTTACGCGCGCCTTCTGGCACGCAGTCGATCTCGATTTCGGGATCGGGCGTGTAATTGATGGTGGGCAGCAGCGTGTCGTGCAGCATGCCTTCCATGGCAAATATTGTTTCAATGGCGCTTGAAGCGCCCATGGCATGGCCTGTCTGCGACTTGTTGGCACTCACCGGCGGTATGCGGCCGCCAAATATATTTTTGAGCGCATCGGCTTCGACTTTGTCGCCCACCTTCGTCGATGTTCCGTGGGCATTCACTGCGGCAATGTCAGCAGGGGCAAGGCCTGCATGGTCGATGCTCTGGCTGATGCAGCGCTGAACAGTCTCGAAATTGGGCGCAACAAAATGGTGCGAATCGGAGGTCATGGCCCAGCCTGCCATCTCTATTTTCGGCGCAAGGCCGTGTGCGAGGGAAAAAGCTTTCGTGGCGATAATCACGCAGCCAGCGCCTTCCGCCACTACAAAACCCCGGCGGTTTATTGAAAACGGACGGCTTGCTTTCTCCGGCGGCTCATTTTCCTGACACTCTTTTGGATGGAAGGCTCCGTTCATGGTGGCAAAGCCGCCGACAATGGGCTCGACAAGGGCAAAGTCAACGGCTCCGCAGATGACCACATCTGCCATACCCTGCTGCAGCATCAGGGCTCCTGCTATCATAGAGGTTGCGCCCGTGGCGCAGGCGGTAATGGTTGCCATGATCGGGCCGGTGGCGCCGGTCATGATGGACACTTTGCCGCCGATCATATTGATGCATGAATTGGGGTTGGTGAAGGGGTGGGGCAGTTTGTTCTTTTCATTTAAAAGCCTGTCGGCGCTGATGACCGCATCGAGGCCGCCCACAGCAGAGCTGAACGTGATGCCCACGCGGGGAGAAAGCTCAGGTGAAATAATAATGTCGCTTTTTTCAAGTGCCCGGTGCACGGTGAGAAGGCCGTATTTAAAAATAGGTGAGGTAAAGAGCGCCATATCGCGCGAGGTGAGATAGGGATAGGGCGTCAGATCAATATCCGCCACCTGACCGGCGATGCGCACGGGAAAGTTTTCGCGAAGGGGAAAGCGCGTGAGCGCCCCGATGCCGTTTTCACCTTCGCAGGCCCGCTGCCACTGGCAGGCAAGATCGGTCCCGAGCGCTGAGACGGCATCGTAGCCAAGTATGACCGGCAGAGAATCATCACGCATAAAAGAACCGTACTATCAGGATATTTTTATATTTTGGTGCATTCAAGTCCGGCGAATTTCTTCCTCGCCCCCGCAAGGGGGAGAGGATCGAGGTGAGGGGGCCGACGCTTTGCTGAGTACATTTTTTTACATCACCCCTCATCCCGGCCTTCTCCCGCAAGGAGAGAAGGAGCGCTAAATTCCAACATACGGTATCACCAGGGAATAAAGCGGTAGAGCTTGGCAAACATTTCGTAGACCTCGATCCAGTTCTTGAGATCATCGGCAGTTTTCAGATGGTCTTTCTTGTTGACCATGACCCAGCTCATGTGGGCTGCGCCATCTTTGCAGGTTGAGCAGTCACGCGTGGCAGAGGTGCAGCAGCGGTGCATAGTCTTAAGATCTGCGGCCCAGCGGATAAAGCGAATGAGCCGCTTTGGCTGCGGGTTGCGCGTGTCCATGGGCTCGGTCACCGAGGGGCATTCAAGCCAGCCGAAGCGGCGGCCCATCATCATGCCCGTGGTGATGACTTCATGATAATATTTACTGGAGATGAGCGTTTCGGGATAGGCATCAAGAAGAGCGTCCATCTCGGCGCGCACATCGCGAAGCTGCTGCTCATCCCACGAAAACCCGTCAACCTCTTCGTCATTTGACAGAAGCTGCAGATGCACTTTGAGCCCGACGTCTTTTATCTTTTTCACCATGCGGTCGATGCGGCCCAGCTGTTTCGGTGTGATGGTGTAGAGATAGTAGGTATAGGGGTCTCCCGCATAATTGCGGCTTGAAACGGCAAAGGTATCCTTGCCGCGCAGCACCTTTTCATCTTGCTCATCGCCCCAGAGCGATATGCCCACCATGAGGTCGGGGAACCGGTCGCGGGGCAGTTTGATCTGGCCATTGCTGGCGCAGAAGGTGGGGAGGCGCTTGTAGAAGGCATCGATGCGGTCCATATAGAGCGTGGGCTCGCCGCCGATGAGAATGGCAAGATTGACGCCGCGCTCTTTTTCCCGGTCGACAAAAGCCTCCCAGGCGGAAGTCGCCATCTCCTCGGGCGCAGCCTGATCTTCATCGGATGAAAAAAAGAAGCAGCCCTTGCACCGCAGGTTGCAGCGATTGGTCACATCGTAGATGGAGCTTCGGATATTGAGGCTTGATATGCGCTTGTAGCGCGCATACCATTCCTTGTCGAGCATTGAGCTTATGAGTTGCATGATTGAATTTCTTTAACCGTAAATCGGGTGCGCGACGCGCTCCCTACAATTCATGGGTAGGATGGGCAAAGCGTAGCGTGCCCAGCATTAATTTTATTGCCTTAAAATTGTTGGGCACGTTTCACTTTGCCCAACCTACTTGACTAAGATCTCTCCCTGCGGTCGAGATGACAGACTCTTTATAGTGAATCAGAAAAAAAAGAAATGCCCTACAACTGCCGACGCTTTGCGTCTATTCTTTCAATAAGTTCAGCTATAATCGGGCTTTTCGAAAACGGCACAAATCTGACGGGCGGTGAAAAAGACACCTCTTTGCCGAACCTGCATGGCTGCCGCAAGGTCAGCGTCACCCGTGGCGGATTTACCATAACAGAATAGCTGACATTTATAATATTTGTGAGTGGTATGAGCTCTTCCTCATTTTTATTTTTGACCAGCAGCGCATCCCCCGTATCCCACACTTCGTCTGCAAGATCAAACACCAGTTTTTTCATTATAACATAGCCGAAAATAGCCATAAAAACGGGCATGATAAGCAGCGGCGCAATTATTTCCGATTTGGCGGCCATGCCTGCCAGTGCTATAATAATAAAAAAAACTAAAAATCCGAACCAGATAACGGGGAAAACCTTCTTGCTGAAAAACGTGCTGCGAGAAGAAATTTTTATCATTTTATTGGCCCGTCATCCCTGCGGCGGCTCAACAATTCCTCGGCAGAGGTTCTCGCCTTTTGCATATCCCGTGACCCACACGGACAGATACGTATCTACATAATCAAGCCATGCCTTGAATGTATCAGGATCGGTTGCATGGCGGTAGAGCTTTGATGTAACCACTGCGCTGCCTGCGGCATAATGCCTGCAATCGGCGCAGTCAGTATCGGGCACGCAGCAGGATGCAGCCCGGTCCCATGTAAGGTCAGAGCGGTACTGCCTGAACGAGCGCCCCAGGCCGATATCGGTTGACGGGTTCTTGCGCGGATACGGGCAGCTGTAAAGCTCATGCAGCCCGAGCCTGTGTGTGTGGGCAACAGCGCTGTAGGGCGAAAACAAAACCTGTCCGGGATAGCGCTCAAGAAGCTCAAGCATCACGGCCCGAGTCTTTGCCAGTGTCGCTTCAGTGTGCCTCAAACTTCCATCATAGCCCTCAGGGGCTGAAAACATATTAAATGTCACCTTGCAGCCATTGTCGCTCAGCTGCTTAGTCACAGGTTCTGCCTCGTCGATATTGTCGCGCGTGAAGGTATAGACAAACACGGCACGGCTGTCGCCCCGGTAGTTGTCTATTTGTTTCTCAAGCATATCCTTCTGCCTGCGCACGCGCAGGCTTGTGGCATCATTTCCCCAGGCCGAGACATGAATCTTATACCCTACAGTATCATCAATGCGCTTCATCCCATTGGTGGCGATGCAGCCAAGCGGTATTTCAGCGTAGCAGGCCTGCAGCAGCCCGGGCACAAGGGCAGGCTCGGCGCCGGCCAGCACCACAAAGGTGATGCCGCGGGCTTTTTCTTCGCGCATGAGATTGCGCCAGGCGTCAGGGTCGTCATTGTCGGTTGCAAACTGCTTCTCACCGGCATAGTAATAGCAGCCGTCGCAGCGTATATTGCAGCGGCTTGTCATGTCGTAGGTCGACTCGCGCAGAAAAAAATACTTGCGTACCCGCTCCCAGCGCTCGCGCACTGCAGCATCTGCAAGCAGGTCGGCAAATTTGTATTTTGAGGTTGAGGATGGCTGCGCAGCGCTCATAATGCGATCACCTATCAGGCTTTTGCCTGAAGCCGCTCCTGTATATAGGCTGCTATCAGGCGTATGGCGCGCAGTTTGGTGTAGTCGTCCTCATCGATTTTGATGCCGTACTCATCCTGCAGCACCAGCACGATGGTGGCAAGGTCCATGCTGTCGATGCCGATTTCATCCACAAGATCAAGGTCAGGATCAAACGTTTCGGCCGTGATATCCTGCAGCTTCAGCTCAGCGATTATGATTTCAGCCACACGCCGCTGAAGCTCTTTTTCATTAATACCAGCAGACATTCAACCTCCTTATAGTATCAAACAGTGGTCTTTATTTAACATTATCCGGCAATGAGCTCAATATTCAAAATGCCGGTGCAGGCTGCCTCGCCTTCCAGCAGAATTGTGAAATTGTAGGAGATGCCGCTTTCTTTTTGTTCGCGCCTGAGCGAGAGAGTAAAAGGCTCATCAGGCCGGACCGGCTTTTTAAACCGCACCCGCTTTACGGATTTCAACCGTATGCTATTGCCCTCACAGGCTTCTTTTCCCCGCGCAGCATCAAAGGCCATTGCTATCATGGCAATGCCGGGCAGTATCGGCTGGCCGGGGAAATGCCCGTCAAACCAGGGAGAGGCCAAAGGCGCAGTTGCGAGAGCCGTCAACCTGTCAGGTTCATCGCCGGGAACACATTCAAGCGTATGCCATTTGGGAAGCATGATACCTTAATGAAATTTGACCTGTCAGGCCGGATCATTCAGTGACTGTGTTCTGATTATTTATAAAATCCTATATGAATCAGCCGTGTAGAGCCTGTGTCATCCTTCAAAGGAGCACCCCTGCTGTTTCAAAACAATGCATAGGCGTGCGCAAGTATATGAAAAACCATGCGCAGAGTCAATTGAATTGCTGTAGATGCCTGATTTATGAAGCTTTTTC
>CAIWCT010000139.1 GCA_903911225.1 uncultured delta proteobacterium | reverse complement strand
CGAGCGGCTGCTCTACGTGCCATCCCTGGGGTTTGCCTTTGCCCTGGCCTGGTGCCTGCAACGGGTGCTGGGCTCAAAAAAAGCCGGCGGCTTCGCCCTGTTTTGGGCGGCCTGCGGCGTGCTGCTTGTGCTGTACGGCGTAAAAACCGTGACCCGCACCCTTGACTGGAAGGATAATTTTACACTTTTTGCCGCCGATATCCGCACATCGCCCGACAGCGCGCATTTGAATTATATGTACGGCTATGAACTGCTGACAAAAGGCTACGATGAAAAAAAGGGGCTCATGCTTGATGCCCGGCTCTTAGAGCAGGCTGTGGAGCGCTTTTCACACAGCCTGAAACTGTACCCCTATGATTTTTCAACCTGGGGTGAGCGCGGATGTTCCTATTTGCGACTGCAAAAATACGATCTGGCCTATGCCGATTACATGAAAACAGTGGAGCTTTACCCGAAAAACGCTCATGCCCTGTCGGCCCTGGGATTTCTGTGCAGGAAATTCCGCAACGAGCCCGATCGAGCCGAAGGCCTGTTTCGGCAGGCCATGGCGTTAGACCCCGGCTTTATGGAGCCGCGCCGCAGTCTCGGGGCGCTGCTTGCCGACCGGCAGGATTTTGAGCAGGCCGTAAAGGTTTGGAAAGAGGCTCTGGCCATAACACCTGATGATGTGCAGCTGCACGCTTTTATTGGCCGCGCCTACGCTGATATGGGCAGGCCGGATGAGGCCCTTCTCTGGCAGGAAAAAGCCGCAGCACTTCATAAAACAGGGAAGGAATAATTATTTAAAAAACGACCGCAGTACGCGGGGAAGAATCCCGCCGTGGCGATAGTAGTCGATCTCAATTGGCGTATCAAGGCGGGAAAGCACCTCAATGGTTCTGCTTGCGCCATTTTCGGCTGCAACTTTAACGGTTAGGCGCTGCCCTGGCTGTATGTTTTTTGATACCGCAATCGTGTATATTTCGCGGCCGGTGAGATCGAGGCTGTCGGCGCTGTCACCGGCAAGAAACTGCAGCGGCAGCACGCCCATGCCTATAAGATTGCTTCTGTGAATTCGTTCATAGGACTGGGCTATCACTGCCCGCACACCCAAAAGCTGCGTGCCCTTGGCTGCCCAGTCGCGGCTGCTGCCCATGCCATAGTCGCGGCCCGCTATGATGATGGTCGGGATGCCCTCGCTGATATACCGCTCTGAAGCCTCAAAGATGCTCATGACCCGGCCCTCTGGCAGATATGCTGTCAGAGGGCCTTCAGCGCCTTCGGCAAGTCCGTTTTTGAGCCGGATATTGGCAAGCGTGCCGCGGACCATGACATGATGATTGCCGCGGCGGCTGCCGTAGGAATTAAAGTCGACGGGCTGTACGCCATGCGCCGCGAGATAGGAGGCAGCAGGGCTGGCTGTGGCGATATTGCCTGCCGGGCTTATATGATCGGTTGTTATGCTGTTGCCGAGAAGTGCTAGCACGCGGGCGCCTTCAATGGCGTTAATCGCTGCAGGATCGCGGGCCATATCGATGAAATAGGGCGGTTCCTGAATATAGGTGCTGCCCTCCGGCCAGGCAAACAGCTCACCTGTGGCGCCTGCAAGGCTGTTCCACATGCTGTTTGCCTGCTCGATTCCCCCATAGTTTTTTTTGAACATATCCCCGTTCATGGCATAGGGCATAAGCCGGGCAATTTCATCATCTGCAGGCCAGAGGTCTTTGAAATAGATCGGTTTGCCTGCGGCATCGGCGCCCAGGGAATCGCGCTCAAGATCGATGTCAACGGTGCCTGCAAGGGCATAGGCAATTACCAGAGGAGGGGATGCAAGAAATGCTGCTCTGACGCTGGGGTGGACGCGGCCTTCGAAATTGCGGTTGCCCGACACCACGCATGCCGCCAAAAGTTTATTATCGCGGATGGCTTTTTCAAGCCCTGCGTCTATGGGGCCGCTGTTGCCGATGCAGGTGGCGCAGCCATAGCCTGCCACATGAAAGCCGAGCTTTTCAAGATATGGCAGAAGCCCTGCCTTTTTGAGATACTGCGTCACGACGACCGATCCGGGGGCAAGGCTGGTCTTGACCCAGGGCTTTGCGCACAGGCCCGCCTCCACTGCTTTCTTTGCAAGAAGCCCCGCAGCAAGCATCACGGCAGGGTTGCTGGTATTGGTGCAGCTGGTTATGGATGCGATAACGACGGCGCCGTGGGTAAGCTCTGTCATAGAGCCGTCGGGCATGGTTAAAGCGGCATGGGCTGAGCGGGCCTGAGGGTCGAGATGGTAGCCCCGCTTATCCTGCGGCGCAGAAAGCCCAGCCTGCCATGCACGTTTCATTGCAGAGAGTACAATACGGTCCTGCGGCCTGCTGGGGCCGGCAAGGCAGGATACAACTGTTGACATGTCAAGCTCAAGAGTCTCCTGAAAATCAGGCTCCGGCATGCCGGGCAGCCTGAAAAGCCCCTGAGCTTTGCAGTAGCTTTCCACCAGGCCCACCAGCTCTTCGGAACGGCCCGTGCTGCGAAGAAAGGCAAGGGTCTGGGCATCGACAGGGAAAAAACCCATGGTGGCGCCATATTCGGGGGCCATATTGGCAACCGTTGCTCTATCCGTGACGCTCATGGCATCAAGGCCCGGCCCGAAGAACTCGACAAATTTTTCAACCACGCCGCGGCTTCGGAGCAGCTGCGTGAGGGTGAGCACAAGGTCTGTTGCTGTCACGCCCTCCTGCAGCCGACCGGTAAGGCGCATGCCCACAACCGGCGGCGCGGTCATATAAAGCGGTTCGCCCAGCATGACCGCCTCGGCCTCGATGCCGCCGACGCCCCAGCCTGCTATGCCAAGGCCGTTTATCATGGTGGTGTGCGAGTCCGTGCCGACCAGCGTATCCGGGAAAGCAACAGCCTCGCCGTCAACCATGCGGCGCTGCACAACGCAGGCAAGATATTCAAGGTTGATCTGGTGGCAAATGCCCTGCGAGGGAGGAATGACACGGAAATTGTCCAATGCGGTCTGGCCCCAGCGAAAAAATTCATAGCGCTCGCGGTTGCGCTCGAATTCGCGGGCCGTGTTCAGCTCAAGGGCTGCGGCGCAGCCGCTTGCATCCATCTGAACGCTGTGGTCAACTACAAGGTCAACCGGTATGCGCGGGTTGATGCGCTGCGGGTCGCCGCCAAGGCGGGCCATGGCGCTGCGCATGGCGGCAAGGTCAACCACGCAGGGCACGCCAGTGAAATCCTGCAAAAGCACGCGGGCCGGTTTAAAAGCTATTTCGCACGGCTCGGGAACGGACGGATTATACCGGGCAAGCCTCATGATGTCGTCGCGATTTATGGAGGCGCCGTCTTCATTTCGCAGCAGCGCCTCCAGAAGAATCTTTATTGAAAAAGGCATGCGCGAGAGATCTGCAAGGCCCTGTTCTTCAAGGGCTGCGAGGCGGTAATATATGACGGCGCCGCCTGCTGTTGGAAGCGCGGCGCGGGCATGAAATGAGTCGGGATGTGACATGGTTGATGAAGGCTCCTTTCAGTCTGCAACAGCAGGCAAAAATGCTTGCCTGTTAAAAGTTTTACGGTTATACCTGTTTAGAGGGTTATTTTCAAGCCTCATTGCCGCGGCTGCGAACTCCATCGGAGAAATTTTCATGAAATATGAGCTGTCGCACAAAACCGGCAGAAAGATAGCAGCGGGGAAGTTCTATCCTTTGGGCGCCACCGTGCAGGATGGCGGCGTCAATTTTGCCCTGTATTCCAAACATGCGCGTGAGGTTTTCCTGCTGCTGTTTGATGGGCCTTCAGGCCCGCCTACCGACACCATCCGCCTTGATAACTGCTCCCGGCATATCTGGCACTGCTTCGTCGCTGGAATCGGGCCGGGTCAGCTCTACGGCTATAAGGTGCGGGGCGACTACAATCCGGAGCGCGGGCTGCGCTTTAATGAGCATAAGCTGCTGCTGGACCCGTATGCCCAGGCGCTCACCGGCAAGGTTGTAAATCATGACAATCTGCTTCTTGGCTATGATCCCCTTGCTGCCGGCAAGGATGCGGTTATGGACAACCGTGACAGCTCGGCAGCGCTCCCGAAATGCATTGTCATGGGCAGCAGCTTTGACTGGCAGGGCGATGAGCATCTGGATATACCACTGCCAGAGCTCATTATATACGAAGTTCACCTGAAGGGCTTTACAGCCCATCCCTCATCAAGGGTGCGGCATCCCGGCACCTATCTCGGGTTTATAGAAAAGATCCCCTATCTGCGCGAGCTCGGCATCAATGCCGTTGAGTTTATGCCGCTGCAGGAATTCTATGTCGAGGATTTTCTAGTAGAGCGGGGCCTTACCAACTACTGGGGCTATAATACAATCGGTTTTTTTGCGCCTGAATGCTCCTACAGCTCGCAGAGCAGGCCCGGCTGCCAGGTCGATGAGTTCAAGATGCTGGTGCGCGAACTGCACCGTGCGGGCATCGAGGTCATCATGGACGTGGTGTATAATCACTCAGGCGAGGGAAACGAGCTGGGCCCGACAGTATGCTTCCGTGGCATCGACAACCCGACCTATTACTGCCTTGAAGGACTGCCCCATGAGCCCGGGCGGCGCTACCGCGATGTGACCGGCTGCGGCAACAGCTTGAATTTCGATGAGCCGCAGGTGCTGCGCATGGTCATGGATTCGTTGCGTTACTGGGTGCAGGAGATGCATGTCGACGGGTTCCGCTTTGATCTTGCCACAGCCCTAGGAAGGCAGGAGGGCGGATTTCGCAAAACGGCCTCATTTTTTGATGCTATCTCGCAGGACCCCGTTCTCAATACCGTCAAGATCATCGCCGAGCCCTGGGACATTCACACCTATCAGGTCGGCAATTTCCCGGTTGACTGGTCGGAGTGGAACGGCAAGTTCCGGGATACAGTGCGCCGGTTCATCAGGGGCGATGCCGGGCAGCTGCCCGACCTGGGCTGCCGGCTTACGGGCTCAGCGGACCTGTTCGGCTATGACGGCAGGCACCCCTACAACAGCATAAATTTCGTTACCTGTCACGACGGATTTACGCTGCAGGACCTTGTCTCATTCAGCAGAAAACACAATCAGGGCAATGGTGAAAACAACAGCGACGGCCAGGATGAAAATTTTTCCACCAACTGCGGCATTGAAGGCACTGCCCGTCAGGCGCAGGTGCTGAAGCTGCGTCGGCAGCTGGTGAAAAATTTTATCTGCTGCCTGATGTTCTCGCGAGGAACGCCCATGATGCTGGGGGGCGATGAGTTTCTACGCACGCAAAACGGCAATAATAATTCCTATTGTCAGGACAACAGCACCAGCTGGTTCGACTGGAATTTGGCCGGTAAAAATGCGGATATGATTGCATTTGTTAAAAAAGCCATTGCCCTTAGAAAAACATACGCCATTCTTCAAGGAAGGCGGTTTTTTCAAGGCGGTGACCCCGCCGCCACGGAGACCCCGGATATTTCATGGTATGATCCTCAACAGAAGCCTTTAAACTGGAATGACAGGGATCTGCGAACCATCTGCTACCTGATTGACGGCGGCATAGAGTCATCGGCCATGGGCAATTACCAGCTTTTTTTTGTATATAATTCCGACCAGCATGCACATGCTGTGCGACTGCCTGTACGAGCCGGCAGGCAGTGGTTGCGCATTGTTGATACCAGCTTTGAAAGCCCTAATGATTTCCTTGACCCTGCACAGGCTGCTCTTTGTCCTGCCGCCACCCCGTATGCGGTCAACCCTCATACTGTAGTTGTGCTGATCGGCAAATGATACGCATGGCATGGCAGTTCCAAATTTTAAATTGTCGCCACTGAAATGCGGTGGAAATTTCAAAAATTAAAGTTTACCCCTTGCGCAGTGAAAAATATTCGTTATAATATTCTTAGGTAATGGAAAGAAATTTCCATTATACCTCCTCTTTCCCCCTGGAAGCCCCTCTCCAGGGGGATTTTTTTCATCCGGCATAGGTGCATGCACTAGCAGCATTTCGATCTTCCAAACACTGTCCAGCCGATAAATTTTTACTTATAAGAACTGCAAGCAAGCAGCCGGGCTGCAAAGGCTTCGGTGTGCGATACGCAGATATACTTGCAGTATACTATTTTTCATGACATCCTCCAGTCGTTTGGTTCAGCAACGGACTTAAAAAAAACAGACAGCGCCCAGGGTGTGCCTATTTGGAACTGCCACCCAGCTGGCTTTCCCTGTATGCACATGCAGCACACTTTTCCGCCTCTGTTTTTCTCCATAACCAGATACTGGCATATGAGCCGGAGATGAAATATGATATAAATTATTTTAAACTTCTCTATGACGCTAGTAGTCTATGTGTGCTTGCTGGGATATTCGCGGTACCCTATGCGAAGAAATATTTATATTTCTTTACCAGACAAAGAGGTTCCTATGCATTGTTTAAAAAATTATTCCATCAAGCTGCACGTGCTGCTGCTGTTGGTTTTTATCTGCTCATGCAAAAGTCAGATAACTCCCCGGCCCCTGCCGCCGCAAACCGAAGGCTCACGGTATCTGCTGCTGGTTGTGCACGGCAGCGGTGACACAGCGGCGGGCTGGCCTGCCGATGTCATTCAGCATGTTGACAAAACTATTGCGCACAGAGAGCAGTGGGACCTCGTTGCCTATGACTGGAGCGCCTACGCAGCTAAAAAGGCATCGGCAGCAAAGGCAGGGCTTGAAATCGGCAGCTATATCGGTAAAACGCTTTCTTCGGCAGATTACAGCTATGAGCGCATCCAGCTTGTGGGACACAGCGCGGGCGCTTTTGTTGTGCAGGGCGCCTGTGATGCCTATCGTAAGAACGGCTCAAAAACAACCCGCATTCATCTTACTTTTCTTGATCCGTTTACCGGCAAGGGCCTTATTGACTGGACCTATGGAAAAAGACGCTTCGGCCAGGGGGCTGATTTTGCCGAGGCCTATATAAACACTGATGATCCTGTTCCCTCATCCAACGGCACTCTGAGCAAAGCTCACAACTTTGATGTGACCGCACAAGCCCCTGCATCACTTGTCGGCGCAGACCGGCACTGGTGGCCCGTCTATTTTTATCTGGAAAGCATAGACAAGGAAGGTGAGGCCTACGGGTATCCACTTTCTCTTATGGCAACCGGTGACGCTACACCTGCCCAGCAGACTCAGTTCCCCATTGGCCAGACAACGGTAGTTCAGTGACTGTATGTTATCTTTATGACAGACGGAAGCGGCCTTGATTCGTTTTGATTGCTTTGACGGTTATTGGTTAGCCTGCCCCTGCCCGTATCTTCAGAGAACATTTTTATCGACACACAAACGCTTAGCATCCTGCGGACGTCCTGGAGCATCCACCAATATATGCGTGGCACAGGTAAAATATTGATTTCTTTAAGGATGTTTTCTATACTCCCGGCAGTATCCGGCAAGCTGCAGAAAAGGTGCTCAGCATGGAGCAGAAGAAAAAATGCGTGCCCGCACAGCTTGCGCCCGATATATACCGGGCGCTGGAGAACATTGTCGGCCCTGCAAACATATCCCGAGACAGAGCAGTGCTGGAATGCTACAGCAAATTTTCCATTGATTCGGCCGGCACGCTGAAAAAACATGCAAAAGACCCGACCAATATTCCTGCCTGCGTAGTCCTTCCGGGCAGCACGGATGAAGTGCAGTCCGTGGTGAGGGTATGCAAGCGGTACCATGTTCATTTCATACCATTTACCAACGGGCAGATCGGGTTTAACGGGCCGACCACACCACTGCCGACTGTCTGCATTCACCTGAGCAGAATGAACCGGGTTCTGGCAATTGATCCGAATACCATGACTGCCCGGCTTGAAGCCTATGCTGACTATGCCCAGGTGCAGGCCGATTCCATGAAGCTGGGGCTCTGGAACGGCGGCAGCCCCCTTGCCACAACCCTGTGCAAGCTTTCCTCCCAGAGCGCCATTGCAGGCGTCTGGCAGACAGATCATAAATACGGCGGGCTTTCCCGCAACATTGTTAGCCTCACGCTGGTGACCCCCGCCGGCGATGTCCTTGTCACGGGCTCCGATGCTGTTGCCGGCCTGGATGCTTTTTGGGAGTACGGGCCGGGGCCTGATCTTTTTTCACTTGTCAGGGGAAGTCTCGGCACCACAGGAATTATCACTGAAATTGTCGTTAAGCTGCACTCATGGCCCGGCGAGGAAGTGCTTCCCGAGCCTGCCGCCGGCAGGCCCAGTATCCTTACCTATGAGGATGCCCGTTATGACACGGCGCCTGCTCCGAAAAATATAAAGCTTTTGTGGGCTGAGTTTCCCGACTTTGAAACAGAGCTTGCCGCCATGCGCACAATCGGTCAGGCAGGGATCGGCATGGGCCTGAATGCAACAGGTGTCTACAATGCCTATTACTGCTCCCAGTCTCAGGCAATGACGCTGCAGCGGGTAAAAGGGCAATTTTTCCCACCGTATAACTGCTATATTATTCTTGGCGGGTTTGTGTCTGAAGAACAGATCCTCTGGGAAGAAGCAGTTTTAGGGGATATTATACGAGAGTCCGGAGGCGCCTTTCTCTCGGATGTCCATAAGCCCGAGGTGCTCTCTGCCCTTGCGCCGTGGAACCTTGACTGCATCCGCCATGTGACGGGCTTTCGCATGAACCGGCATGCCTACTGCGGCTCCTATGTGCTGGGCGGGCCGGTTGACAGCGTTGCCCGCAAGACCCGGCAATCGTGGCAGAAATCAATCGACATCTTCGGGGAAACCTATATTACCGACCGGGGCGGCATTGATGACACGCCCTTTCTGTACTCATCAAATCATCTGGGCAGGTACTGGCTCACCGAGACCGATGTCTACCCCGACATGACAAACCCCGAGCTTGTGCAGCGGGGCGATGCTTTGATTCTCTCTACGATTACCCAGAACATTGCCGACAAATTCGGGCCCGGTGCAAACGGCCTGGGCGTCGGGATTGAGCCCATAACCTCATTTTTCCCCGAGGTCGGCCCCAATGCACATTTGTTTTTCCGTGCGCTGCGGAGGGTCTTTGATCCTGCCGGGCTGTGCGCTGCCGGCCGGCAGGTTTTTACGCAGCAGGAGCTGGATCGCTTCCCCCGGCATATTGCCGATGCTTTAAATGGTATGAGGCAGTTGCACGGCATGAAACCGGTAATGTAAAACGATACCCCGTCTGATGGAAAAAAAATCGAGGGTCAAATCGGGGCGGGTTCACATGCTGATTAATCATCTCATAAAAACCAGTGCACAGGGTGGTCCAGCGAAGTGCGTCCACAAAAAAAATCAGGTTTATTTGAAGGATTTGGACATGCTCCAGCCTGGAGATGTTGCAAAAAAAATTGTGCAGCTTGCAGCCGGTAAAATGAATTCCGGCGCATGCATTAAAATCTGTACGTAACCGTTTCCGCTGTCCGGCGCATACGCGACATAAGCCCAAACGCAATTAATCCGCTTGTTCTTTTGGACACCTAAGACCATAATCCAGTAATAATTCCATTATTAAAACTGCAGGGTTTAAAGAATCTTCATTTTTTTGACACTTTAATAGCTGTACTGTGCAACTTGATAAAAAGAACCGCAGGGAAGGGCATTCCTGCGGTTCTTGCCCTTGACCAGATCGGGGAGCAGGAATCCATAAAACGCCCCAATACTGGACTCCCGCTTTCACGGGAGCGACGGATTTTTTGTAAATGATTTCGAAAAAAACAAAGTTGCACAGTACAGATAGTTTTTCTTGTCACAAATTTCCTGTTGTGGAGTCTAAAGTTATAAAGGAAGCATAATCGAGCACGGAAGGACCGTCGCGGCATGGAAACAGCAATCGAAACACTGGTGGAGCAGGCAAAGGCCGGCGACAAGCATGCACTTGAAGCATTAATTCTTAAAATTCAGGATCGCATTTATGGTCTGTCCATCCGGATGCTGTTCTATCCGGCCGATGCCGAGGATGCAACCCAGGAAATATTAATAAAAGTCATTACACGGCTCGACAGCTTTCATGGAGAGCGCGCATTTACTACCTGGGTTTACAGCGTTGCTTCCAACCATCTCCTGACAACCCGAAAGCGCCGCGCAGAGAACAACGACTGGACATTTGAAGAGTATGGAAATTTGATCGACAGGGAGGTTCCCGCTGCGGCATCAGGGATGGCGCCTGATGCTGAGCAGTCGCTTCTTGTTCAGGAAATTGCAATAAGCTGCATGCAGGGGATGCTCCTGTGCTTTGACCGCGATCTTCGCATTGCCTACATACTGGGAGAAATCTTCGAGGTGTCAGGCGATGATGCAGCCTATATCCTTACGGTGAGTCCTGCTGCCTATAGAAAACGCCTTTCCCGCGCACGCACGCTGCTTCGCGATTTTATGAGAAAAAAGTGCGGCCTTGTGAATCATACCTCTCCCTGCCGCTGTACCAGGCATGCCGCCGGTGCTGTCGCAGCCGGACTTTCCGCGACTGACAACCTGACGTTTGCAGGGCATCCATCCCGTATCCCAATGGATGGCGATATTTTTACGCGTATCCTGAACACTGCTCCGCTGGAGCGTGCGGCCGCTCTTTTTCGGAGCCACCCGGAGTATACGGCGCCGGGAACATTTGTGGAGACGTTGAAACAGATGGTGGAAGCCGGGAGTTTTGAGATTGAGGCGCCACCTGTTATTAAGACAATATAAAATAAGCACATTGAAAAACAAGGGAGGAAAACCATGATGACACATGACAAAAACATCTCTGCCAACCCCGACATGCCCGCGGAACAGCAGCTTGCTTTTCTTCGACAGCATATCGTTAACTTTAAGCTTGATGTTTTTGAAGAATTAGAAGAAAGCCTGGGCGGGCAGGGTACGGAAATATTTAAAAAGATACTGCAGCGGGGGTGCAAACGGGTAAATGATATGACGAAAGGAATTGATTTTCAAACCATGGCAGGTTTTGCCGGAATGTCAGACAGGATGTTTGGACTTGTAACTGAACTTGACTACATTAAGCCTGATGAGTTTCAATATTCAGTTACGTATTGCCCATTTCTTGAAGAGTCTAAAACAAGGGGGCTTGATAATGAGTTTTGTCATGCCTTAGAGGAGGTGACAACGGAAGCAGTAACCAGGGAGCTCGGGGAATTTACGGAGCCGGCCCGGATGTGTGATGGAGACTGCAAATGCACCTTTAGAATGCGCAATACATTAGAAAGGTGAAAAGACAATCACTTAAAGACATGCGATAGTCAAAGACAAAGGGTGGCGGTTGTTTAAAGAGAACCGGTGTCCTTTGTCTTTTAGTGTGAGTGTTTTGCCAAAACGCAATTACTTACAAAATAACCAATTGCCTTTCGATTGAGCTCATATAGTGGTTGTTGCTTTTTGCCAGTATGGCCTTGTCTCTTGCAAAGGGTGAAGGTATGTATGAGTCAGCCTTACCAGGTGTTTTTATGGCTGCTCAATTCCTTTGTCCGACAATAACTGTAACAAGAAATTTGTAATCCTTGGGAACTTATTTTTTATGCCCTGGATTGCCGGATACGTTGCGCCGTTTGCCCTGTTGTAGTTTTCATCCGGCATCTGCATGCTCGAAAGTGGGCTAAAACCATGCAGCGCATCATCATGCAGTTCCATGATTCCCTGTCCGCCCTGGCCGAATCCGATCAGGGTTTCATCCAGACCATCGCCGTCCGTATCGCCGCAGGATAACCAGGTTTCGCCATTCATGGCATTGTAATCAGGGGTTCCTGCTTCAATCCATCGTTTGAGTGTGACTTTGCCCAGGCTGTACGAGTACACCGGTATTCTGCCTCCTGAACCCGCTCCCAACCCCAGCAGTATTTCATCGCGCCCCGTGCGATCTATGTTGCCGCATGCAGGACGGGTTTCGCCGTTGAGCGAATTGTACTCGGGCCAGTCCACAACGCCCCAGGCAAGATGTTTGGCGCTACCGTCAAGCACTTCAAATTTACCCTCTGGCATAAAACCATTATTGGCAGGATACAGCCCGAGGATGATCTCATCCTTCCGGTCAAAATCAATATTGCCGCAGGCCGGGCGTACACCGCCGCCAGCTTTGCAGTACTCTTCCCATCCAACCTTAATCCATTGTTGATGAACGGCGCGTTCATTTTTGAATTTAAAAACCTCGACCCGTCCATTGCCGCCCACGCCCAGCCCGATAAGAATTTCATCAATGCCATCACCGTCTATATCGCCGCAGGCCGGCCAGGTTTCGCCGTTGAGCGCATTGTACTCGGGCCAGTTAATCTGGCCCCATCCCAAACTGGTGAAGTCATCATCGAGAATCTGAAATTTCCCGCCGGGTATCGCACTATTCCCTTCCACAGGCCCCAGGCCTATGATGATTTCCTCTTTCCCGTCGCCATCAATATCACCCGTTGCGATGCGCACCTCGCCGTTCAGGGCATTATATTCATCCCAGCCAACGGATAGCCGGAGGGTGTTATCGGCATCATCGAATATTGCAATTGCACCCTGATCTGTAAAAACAGAGTCTGCTGCGGATAAAGCTGTTTGTTCGCTAGTAGCAGCCATCGAAGCACTGTCTAAAAAGCTTGCGCCTTGTCCCCCGATGACATGATATCTTTTCTTCTTCTTCACCGAGGTTGTTGTAGTTGAAGTTTTTGGAACCGAACTGGTTGACGAGCCAGTCAGCATTGTGCTTGTTGAAGTTGAAGTTGCAGGTGCCGAACTTGTTGAAGATGTGGTCGGCAGCGAACTTGTCGTTGTCGGAAGAATACTTGTTGTTGATGAAGTTGTCGGTACCGAACTGGTTGACGAGGTGGTCGGCCGAGTGGTTGTCGTAGTCGGCAGAATGCTTGTAGTGGTTGACGTT
>CAIWCT010000138.1 GCA_903911225.1 uncultured delta proteobacterium | reverse complement strand
GCGGAAATTTTTCTGTATGACAACGCAACGATCCGGCAGCTGACCACGAATAATTATACCGATGGAGAAATGTACGGCACCCCCCAGATCAACAGCAGCGGCGAAATCGTCTGGACCGGCATACCCGGGAGCAATCCTCCTGAAATATTCCTCTATGACGGAGCGCTGCCTGTTGAACAGCTCACGGTCGACACTGTGTTTGATGCTTACCCCCGGATCAGCAACAACGGGCATGTGGCATGGGTCGGAGGCGCCGCCAATCCGGAAGTGTTTCTCTATAACGGCGTGCAGACCATTCAGCTTACAAGCAATGGCTTTTTAAACGGAGTACCTTTTTACGGTGCTCTTCCCGGTGCGCCTGCACCATCCGATGAACCGGAGATTGATATTAACGCAAACGGCCAGGTTGTCTGGTCTGCAGTGACGAGCTCGGGGACCCATGAAATATTTTTCTACGACGGCATAACTACGACGCAGCTCACCACGAATGCCTATGAGGATGTGCGGCCCCGGCTTAACAACAGCGGGCAGGTGGTCTGGCAGGGGATGGCCGACGGGGCGACTTATGATATTTTTCTCTATGACGGAGTCGCCACGCAGCGGCTGACCACTAACTCCTTCAATGACGTGGCGCCCGGGATAAACGACAGCGGCGACATTGTCTGGATGTGGCAGGATGGCGATGGCGCGAGTTATAAGGTTGTGAAGTATGTGCAGCCAAACACCACCCCCTGCCCCATAGAGCCCAAACTCTACAGCCCCTCCGGCAGCGGAGCGCCCGGGGGGATGCGGACATTTATGTGGGAGGATACCGCCGCGGACTGGATCAATATACAGGTTTGGTCTGAGGGGCCGAATTGCGGAACGCTGAATGCCTGGTATGCTGCTTCGGCGGTCTGTCAGGGCAGCATCTGTAAGGCGACGCCGCCGCAAGGATTCCCGGTGGGCAGGCATTGGTGGTGGGTCAACGTTTGGAACTCGGAATGCGGCTTTAAGATGCAGGCCGGCGGTAAGATCAATAGCTTTACCGTAGACCCCTGCACAGCCCCGAGGCTTATATCGCCCGACAGCGATGCAATTACCACGGGCACAAAGCCGACATTTATCTTCAGCGACAGCGGAGCCGAGTGGTATAACGTGCTGGTATGGACAAGCGCGGGGTACCTTGCACTGAGCCAGTGGGAAGATGCAGCGGTTACATGCAGCGCAGGAACCTGCACAGTTGTCTCTAACAGATCCTTTGGCGCCGGCACAACAAACTGGTGGTGGTTAAACAGCTATGGAACCTCTTGCGGTTTCCAGATGCAGCCCGGCGGCCTATGGAAGTCCTTTACGATGAACTAGAGCAATTTTTTTACCTGTACTGTGCACCTTTATTTCTTAGAAATTTTTTATAAGAAATCCGTCACTCCCGCGAAAGCGGGAGTCCGGTTTTTGGGCGTTTTATGGATGCCTGCTCCCCAATCTGCTCGAGGACAAGCTTCGGAATGACGATTGCGGAGGTTCTTTTTATTAAGTTGCACAGTACAATTACTATAGACGGTTTAAATGTTCTGTCATCTCGACCGCAGGGAGAGATACTGAGCTGTGGGACAATCAAAGTGCTAAGATTGTTGCGCAAGGGCGCAACCTTCGGACTCGCATTTGTTTGAAATCGACAATGGGGCTACACCATTTAGGAAAATGTTTTAAAACAGGCATTCAATAGCAAAGGCCGGTTCTCTGCAGAACCGGCCTTTGCTATTTGGTTTTGAATTCGCTAACCGCTCTGGCTATCAGCTACAGCCCGTTGTTGCGCCGCAGCTCACGCATTTAAGGCAGGCGCCGTTGCGCACCAGGGTGAATTGCTGGCATGCCGGGCAGGGGTCGCCTTCATAGCCCTTGGTCCGGGCTTCCCGCACGGTAGACAGGCTTACGGTTTTTTTAAATCCCGCACCGGATGATATGCCTTTGCCCCCGCCCGAAATGGCTTCAAGCCTTCCGGCATAGGCTTCCGTAACATGGGCGGGTTCTTCTTCCTGCTTTTTATCTTCCTGACGGCCGATTGCGTCATGGCGCAGGTCTTCGGCATTGATGCCGTGCCCGAGATCGGCGCGGCCGAGATAGCTTATGGCAAGCTCGCGGAAGATATAGTCGATGATAGAGGTGGCCATTTTAATGTGGTCATTGCCCGCGACCATGCCGCTTGGCTCAAACCGGCTGAAAATGAATGCGTCAACGTATTCCTCAAGCGGCACGCCGTACTGCATGCCAAGGCTCACGGCTATGGCAAAGCTGTTCATGAGGCTGCGGAAGGCCGCGCCTTCCTTGTGCATGTCGATAAACATTTCGCCGAGCCTGCCATCATTGTATTCGCCCGTGCGCAGATACACCTTGTGGCCTCCGACAACCGCCTTTTGCGTATATCCCTTGCGGCGGTTGGGAAGAGTTTCGCGGGTTGCAAGCGCCCGTTTGCTAATGACGGTTGCAATGCGCATGGCTTTTTCCGTTGGCGCCAGATCATGGAAATCCTCAAGCTCGTCAAACAGCTCAAGCGCGGCCGACAGTGGCTGGCTGAGCTTGGAGCCGTCGCGGTACAGGGCGATCGCCTTCAGTGCAAGCTTCCAGCTGAGCATATAGGCGTTTTTCACCTCTTCGACCGTGCTGTGATTGGGCATGTTGATGGTCTTTGAGATGGCCCCTGAGATGAAGGGCTGGCAGGCGGCCATCATGCGGATATGGCCTTCATAATGAATAAAGCGCGTGCCCGTGCGGCCGCAGCGGTTGGCGCAGTCAAAAACGGCATAGTGCTCATCGCGCAGATACGGCGCGCCTTCAAGGGTCATGGTGCCGCAGACATAGGTATTGGCCTGCTCTATTTCCTCCTGCGTGAAACCGATAGCCTGAAGAATGTCGATGCCCGTTTTTGAAAGCATGTCTTCGGGGATTTTAAGCACTGTTTTTATAAACTCCGACCCAAGCGTCCAGGGGCCAAAGGCATAGGAGATATCAAAGGCTGCAGGCAGGGCAGCCTCGATGCGCTCGATCATATCGTCGGTGAAGCCCTTATCCCGAAGGCTCTGCCGGTTGATGCAGGGCGCGCCCTTGAGCGAGCCGTGCCCCAGGGCATAGGCTATGATTTCCTGAATTTCGCTGTCGCTGTAGCCGAAGCGCTGAAGGGCGCGCGGCACGGACTGGTTGATGATTTTAATGTTGCCGCCGCCGGCAAGCGTTTTAAATTTCACCAGCGCATAGTCGGGCTCGATGCCCGTGGTGTCGCAGTCCATGACAAGGCCGATGGTTCCCGTGGGCGCTATGACCGTTACCTGGGCATTGCGGAAACCGTGGCGGCCGCCATCGGCAAGCGCTTCGTCCCAGACCCGGTGGACAGCCTCAAGAAGTTCTGCCGGGCAGTCCTGCTGGTCGATCGGGACGGGCGGGGTGTGCAGGCCCTCATAGTCTTTAGCGTCCTGGCCGCAGGCGGCGCGGCGGTGATTGCGGATAACCCGCAGCATGGGCTCGCGGTTTGCCTCAAAGCGGCTGAAGGCCCCAAGGCTTCCGGCTATCTCGGCGCTGGTGCGGTAGGCCTCGCCGGTCATAAGCGATGTGAGCGC
Organism: uncultured delta proteobacterium; assembly: GCA_903911225.1. Taxonomy (GTDB): domain Bacteria; phylum Desulfobacterota; class WTBG01; order CAIYCZ01; family CAIRTM01; genus CAIWCT01. Next base: position 21,810 of record CAIWCT010000138.1, on the reverse strand, counting down.
GGCCGATAGGTTTCTGCCCTTGGGGCTGTCATAGGGAATACCGAGCACCATTAAAAGCGCGCCGAGATTTGCATACCCGAGCCCGAGCGTCCGGTAGTCGAAGCTGCGTCGGGCAATCTCGGCGCTCGGGTACTGGGCCATGAGCACGCTGATTTCAAGGGTGATGGTCCAGAGGCGCACGGCATGCAGAAACATGTCGACATCGATATCGCCTGTTTCATCGTTAAGAAACTTAATAAGGTTCAGGCTTGCCAGATTGCAGGCCGTATCATCTAAAAACATGTACTCGGAGCAGGGGTTCGAGGCATTGATGCGCCCGTCTGCCGGGCAGGTGTGCCAGTCGTTGATGGTCGTATCAAACTGCATCCCCGGGTCGGCGCACTGCCAGGCAGCTTCGGCTATCTGCTCCCAGAGCTCCCGGGCGGGCAGTGTTTTTGCCACTGCGCCGTCAGTGCGGCGGGTGAGATGCCACGGAGCGTCGCTGCCCACGGCATGCAGATATTCGTCATTGACGCGCACGGTATTGTTGGAGTTCTGGCCGCTCACGCTCTGATAGGCCTCGGAGCCCCAGTCAAGCGTATAGGTGTCGAATTTGATCTCGGTATAGCCCTGCTTGGCAAACTGTACGGCTCGGTGAATGTAATTATCGGGCACTGCATCGCGACGGGCGCCGCGTACGGCCTCGGCAAGGGCAGGATTGTGTTTAATGGAAAAGCGGTCTTCGGGCGTCATATCTTCGCATTGGCATGCCTGCATAATGGCATTCAACCTGCGCTCGCATATAATGCTGCCCGTCATGAGGGCTGCAACCTTCTGCTCCTCTTTTGCCTTCCAGACGATGAACTTTTCAATATCGGGATGATCCACATCCACGATCACCATCTTGGCTGCGCGGCGCGTGGTGCCGCCGCTTTTGATGGCTGCGGCAGCCCTGTCGCCGATTCTGAGGAAACTCATGAGGCCGCTTGACCTGCCACCGCCCGACAGCGGTTCGCCCTCGGCCCGAAGGGGCGAAAAATTCGTGCCCGTTCCCGAGCCGTATTTGAACAGGCGCGCTTCGCGCACCCACATATCCATAATGCCACCCTCTTTTACCAGCTCGTCGTGAATACTTTGAATAAAACAGGCATGGGGCTGGGGCCGCTCATAGGCGCTGGTGGATGCCAGCGTTTCATTGGTTTTGGGGTCGACATAATAGTGGCCCTGCGCCGAGCCGTCGATGCCGTAGGCCCAGTGCAGGCCCGTGTTGAACCACTGAGGCGAGTTAGGAGCCGTGATCTGGTGCGCAAGCATATAGGCCATTTCATCGCGGTAGGCATTTGCATCATGGGCCGAATCGAAATACCCGTGCTTGAAACCCCAGTAGGTCCAGCAGCCGGCCATGCGGTCAAATACGTCGCGGCTGTCCTCCTCGCCCCGCACTCGCTCTTCGGGCTTGAGCTGATCAAGAGCCTCTTCATCGGGCGCGCCGCGCTGCAGCCATGAGGGCACATCGGGTTCGGCCACATGCGTGAGGGCTGCCGGTATGCCCGTCTTGCGGAAATATTTCTGGGAGATGATGTCGGTTGCCATCTGGCTCCAGAAGGACGGCACTACCGCCTTTTTGACCTTGGACACGACCGAGCCGTCCATTGTTTTGATTTCGCTCTTGCGGGCTTCAAAAGTGATGCCCTCATAAGGCGTGGCAAGGTTGCGGGTAAAAAAGCGCTCTATTTTCATGTACTGCCCCCGGTTTTGACGTGAATGGTTGTTTTAGGATGATGGGTTGGAAGAATAATAAAACTAAATGTTGTTGTCAATGTTTTTCATGGCACAACATGTTGATATTTTCAGGTTTCCTTACGAAATCTCCTTTTAATAAATATACCATAAAAAATCCTTCCGGATGGAGCAGTTTTTTTATGAAAAAGCAGTTTAAATGATTGATCCCCGGAGCTGATTCCTGTCCGCTGCCTTCAGATTCAACTTTACAGCTTGATTTGCATACCGGCCGACGCCTGCAAAATGGTTTTACCGTATTGCATTTTCACAGTCTGTTCTTATACTTTTAGCTATAGCCGGGGTGAAGCTCCGGTGCTGTATTTTTAACGCAGGCTGCGGCCTCGAGCGCTTCCTGCGCAACCAGTAATTTAAGAGAAGGGAGCAGGTCATGAAAAGAGTAGCGGTTGCATTTTTAAGCCTTATCCTTGCCCTGAGCCTTGCCGGGCTATGCCGGGCCGAAGATAAGGAGACAGACCGGGCCGACAAAATCAAACAGGCTCAGGAGGGCCTTACAACACTTGACTATTACAAAGGCGAGGCCACCGGCAAGATGAATCCGGAAACACGAGCTGCCATTAAGGAATTTCAGAAAAAAGAAATGGACATGAAAATGCCGGGCGGCGTGCTCAGTGAGAAAACCTGCGACATGATCAGCCAGAAGTCCGATGAAAAGAAGGCCAAGGCCAAAGAGGGTGACAAGAGCGCAGTAGACAAGGCCAAAGAGAAAGTGGATGAAGGCAAGTCGAAAGTCGAGGGCGAAGCAGGCAAGGTTAAAACCGGGCTTGATCTGGCCAAATAAAAATTTCACGACACTTAAGGCAGGCCGCCGGGCCTGCCTTTTTGTTTATGCCTGCAGCCCGCATGCATGTTCTAACGTCTGCCGCCTCTTAATAATCTGGCGCGATCCAGACCCCTTGAGCCCATACCCCGCTGATCGCGTCCGGGAAAGGGGCTGTCGAAATTGTAATCGCGTGAAAGCAGATCCTGGAGGCTGTCCCGGATGTCCTCTGCCCGCTCACCCCGCTCCTGGCGGCGGTCGAGCATGAAAGACTGGAAGCCTTTCCAGCGGTCCTGCCGCTGCCGCCGCATTTTTTCAAGCCCGGCAGACAGATCGCTTCCGGAACGACCGTCGCGCTCATGCCAGTCACGGTCATAATCACTCTCATCGTAGTAGTGCCACGGATAGCCGTAGGCGGCCGTGTACGGGGTTGAATAAGGGTAGTAATATGCGTAGTAGGGGTCATTGAAGAATGCGGGGAAACGGTGCAGCCGGTTCAGGTACCAGTCATCGTAGGGCGGGGGGATGCGGTAAGCGGCTTTATCCTCAGTATCTTCAGTGCCGTACGAGGTGAGGTTGTCAAGATAGGCAAGTTCGTTTTCAGTCAGCGCCAGAACAGTGCAACTCCTGCCGCACAGCACTGCTGAGCAGACAGGCAGCAGAAGCACTGCTAAAACCATGACAGCATAATTTTTCATTATCATGCCCCCCTGCTTATCTACATTGAAGTATAGTACGGGAAGCAAACATACTGAGATGTAACAGCACCGTCATGAAAGCACTTAATTATATATTAAACCACCCTGCTGGCAAAAGGTTTCATGGTTATTAATTCTTGCTATTCTTTTTAGTTGGAATAAAATTATATTGTTTTTTATTGCAGCCCGAAGCCCTGCCGGCTTGCATTTTTGAACCTTGACACTTGACCCTTTAACAGGAGTATTCACCATGCAGCAGAAAGAAATTACTCTGAATTTTGATCTTGATGTTGAAGAAGAGAGGCGCGTCTATGAAGCGCTTACAAACCTGCCTGCATTCTACAAGCTTGACCTCTCAAAAGCCCTGATCCGGTTTATCAACAGCATGGTTGTCGGCATGGCAGAGTGCGAGGAGCGAAAAGACAAATGTGAAGCTGTTTTAAAGGCCGTGCTGGGGAGCGTGCCCAAGAGCAAGGAGGTATGGAATTAGACCGGCCCGAGCGGCCTTGCAGGACCTGCCATTTTCAACGAATGCCCGTAGGGGCAGACCCCCGTGTCTGCCAGATATTCCGGGCTTTATTGTAAAAGAACACCTTTTGGGGTATGTTGCGAAAAAGAGACAAAGTTTTTTGATCCGTTGAATTAGTAGAGTTGGTTTAATTTCAGCTTCCGGCTACTGATTGTTGACTCCCGGATTGTTGATTGTTTATCGTTGGTTTTAAATCTTAAACCTGAACCCTGAATTCCGCCTTCTGTTTTATGGGGTGATACTCATGCCAGTGCTCCATAAGTACAAAAACAAAAATGAATATTATATCCTCACCATGATCGGTAAGGCCGTAGCGACCTTTCATTTAAAAAGCGAAGGCTACAGGAAACTGGCTAATGCGGGCATTAAAATGGGCGCTACATTCCCTCGGGCGCTGCTTCTGGATTTATACCGTTCAGGGGATGCCTATACGCATAAAGGCCCGGCTGGCGATGCCGGTACAAAACCGCAGAAGCTTCAGCTGAAACTCGATTTTCCTGATGACCCCGAACCCGAAAGCCTGTTCCCCTGCTGCTCGGCCTGCTCTTCGGTAGCCAACCTGCATGTTGTGGAAATAAAACAGCCCGAGCACAGCGCCGCTATTCTCTGCAGCGCATGCCGCGCAAAAAAAGTTATCGATTCCAGCATTCCGCTGTCATTGGTGTCTCTTCAGATATTGTCCGGACTGCTCAAAATGAAGGGCATTCAACAGGTCGACAGCTCTATTCTGGCGTATCAAAAACTTCTGGACGCGGAGTTTGAAAATAAATGGGCCGACCTTTTTAAAAACAAGCCGCAGCAGAAAAAGATGTTTGACCCTGAACCTTCTAAAACTTGAACCTTGAACCTTGAACCTTAACACAGAACACCTGGAGAACGTCATGCCCGATCTCTTTGAACAAAAACTTGCCCGGGCCGAGAGTCTGATCAGCGCAGGCCTTGATGCCGCGGCAACCGGCGAGATCCTGCAGCTCATCGAGGGTCCGGTGCTGCCTCTGGCCGTGCTCGAACGGCTCATGCTCTACAACGAAACGCTGCCCCGCGCCGCCGAATTTCCCTATACGCCGCAACAGCGCTACCTGCATTTTCTCTGGGATGCTTTTGACAAAACAGCCTTAAGCCTCATCGTGCCCTTTTCCATTCCGTTTCGCCGCCTCATCGGGAAATATCTTTTCAAGGTCTGCGGCAAGGCTTTGATCGCCGAAGAAAATGTCAGGTTTAATTTTGGCCATTTTCTCGAGCTTGGCGACGGGGTTTTTTTTAACCGGGGAGTTTTTCTCGACTCCAAGGGAGGCATCACACTGGGGAATTCTGTGGCCCTGGCCGAAGATGTGCGGATTTTTACGCACTCGCACTCTGAGGCCTCACACATTGAGCGCAGCTACGGAAAAGTTGTTGTCGAAGATTACGCGAAAATTTATGCCGGGGCCACCATTATGCCCGGCGTGACCATCGGCAGCCAGGCCATCGTGGCAGCAGGCGCCATGGTGAACCACGATGTGCCGCCAAATATGGTGGTGGCGGGCATGCCCGCCCGGATCATTCGCGATCGCAAAACCGAAGGCCACACCGGCGATGAGCTTGACCATATCTGGCTTTTTTGAAACAGACCGGAAGTGTGCTATTAATTTCTTTAGCCGGTTGCGGGGCAGCCGCCCGGCAGTATCGCAACAAGAGAATTTAACACCATACAACGAAGGGAGAATTTTATGAGCGTACACCGTTACCGCATTCTGCTTTGCGCCGCCTGTTGCCTGGCCCTGGCGCTTGTTGCGGGCTTGCCCTGCAGGGCTGCCGCCGCGGCAATAACCATCACGACCGTCGATGAGCTGCAGAAGATCGGCAATGACCCCTCCTACCCGCTTGACGGTGCCTACGAGCTCGGAGGCGATATCGACGCCTCGGCCACGAGCTCATGGAACAGCGGGGCGGGCTTTATTCCTATCTGCAATGATAATTCAAGCACCCCGTTTACCGGCAGCTTCGACGGAAAGGGACATGTCATACGCGGTCTCTACATTAATCGCCCGGATACCGACACTGTCGGATTGTTCGGCGTTGTGGTGGGTGGGTTCATTGCAAATATCGGGCTTGATAATGCCACGGTGACCGGGAGAGATGCAGTCGGCGGCCTCGTGGGGACAAATGAGATCGGCAGCATCATCAACTGCTCCATCAGGGGCTCGGTGACAGGGGGAGATGAAGTCGGCGGCCTGGTGGGGGTACTTTCGGAAGGCAATATTACCAACTGCACTATCGCGGGCTCGGTAACCGGAACGGATGGTATTGTCGGGGGCCTTGCGGGGGTGCTTGCCGTAGGCAGCATGGCGAACTCCTCCTGCACCGCCATCGTGTACGGGAAAACGATGGTCGGCGGCCTGGCGGGGGAGCTTGTGAACAGCAACCTCATCAACAGCTATTGCACGGGCTCGGTGACCGGCAGCGATGTCTATACCGGCGGTCTGATCGGGCTTGTAACGATGGGTAATATCGGTAACAGCTACTGTACGGGCGCGGTGACCGGCAGCGATTATGTCGGCGGGCTGGCGGGATTAAATACGCTTGGCTATATCAACAGCAGCTACAACACGGGCACGGTAACCGGCGACAATAAGACAGGCGGCCTGGTCGGATTTAATTCGACCAGCTCCATCAACAACTGCTACAACACGGGCGCGGTGACCGGCGACAATGAGACAGGCGGCCTGGTCGGCTACGATCTGATGAGCTCCATCAACAGCAGCTACAATACGGGAGCGGTGACCGGCGACAATGACACCGGAGGCCTGGTCGGCAATGTTTTGCAGGGTTGCTCCGTCAGCAACAGCTACAGCACGGGCGCGGTGACCGGGATCCACGCCGTGGGCGGCCTGGTGGGCAGCAGTGCGATGAGCGCTATCAGCAACAGCTACAGCGCGGGCGCGGTGACCGGTTCGACCAAAGCCGGCGGCCTGATGGGATATAGTGACAACGGCTCGGTGATCGCCTGTTTCTGGGATAACCAGACCTCGGGACAAACAGCATCGGCCGGAGGCACGGGCAGAAACACCGCGGGGATGAAGGCTCGAGCGACCTTCACCGATGCGGGGTGGAACTTTGCAACTGTCTGGGGCATTGTCGACACGAAAACCTATCCGTTTTTTCTAACCAATACCCAGCCCGTGGCGGTTCCCGATAACTACAAAACGCGGCGCAACAAGACGCTCACGGTTGCAGCGCCCGGCGTGCTGGCAAACGACATCAGCCCCGACAACGCCACCATAACGGCGGCGCTGGTAAGCGCGGCGGCAAACGGCACGGTCAGCCTGAGCGACAACGGCTCGTTTACCTATGAGTCCAACAGGGGTTTTACCGGTGAGGATGTCTTCGTCTATACGGCCAATGCCGGCGGCAGGGTCAGCGAACCGGTTACGGTTACCATTATGGTGGGTAGAAAAAAGCTATGCCCTGCAGTGAAGCTCTACGGCGAAGGGTCCGCGGAGGTCATGCTGCTGCGCGCGTATCGCGACAGGGTGCTGGCGCAAACCGTTGCAGGCAGGCTCGCGATCACTCTTTATTACAGTCTGGCCCCCATGGTCGACACGATGCTTGACGTCAGCCCCGCCCTGGGGCAGAAAACCAGAAGCAGTATCGACCTGCTGCTGCCCGTGCTGCAGCGGAGCATCACGCGGTAGTTTTTTTCTGGAATGGCATGTCAGGCCTGACCGACGGGTAACCCAGCGGTCAGGCCTGTTTTTATTTTCAGCAAAGGGGAATGAAAACGCACATGTCATGCCGGGGCTTAACAGCTTTTATTGCCCGATGATTTTATGATTTCTTTAATGCGTGAGGATATCACAATTTGTGAAATTATCTGTCATCAAGTTTTTAAAAAGTGTTTCCGCTTTCACTCAAGAAGGCATTGCAATGCTTTCAAGTGTTTTGCGGAGTAAAAGGGCTGTCGAGGTAAATATTGCAATCATGCGGGCGTTTGTAAAACTGCGGCAGATGCTGTTTGATAACAAGGGCCTGCGCAGAGAGCTTGAAGAGATGAAAAGGACAATCGACGACCGTTTTTAGATTGTCTTTGAAACGCTAGACCAACTCTTGAAGGTTGAAGCGCGCCTGCGGCTAAAAATTGGCTTTGTTGCACAAGAACACCGCTCAGGGTATTACGCGATGCTGAAGAGTTGGTACACCCCATGATTTAATTAAACATTGAATAGATAGGGCTACTTTTTTTTAAAGTAGTACATTTAACATATTGACTTACAATAAATCCGTGTTATCCTTTTAGGAAAATGTAGGAGTGAACCATGGAAACTTATGCAACGGTCAAAGGCCAAATCGTCATCCCGTCTTCAATACGCCGCAAGTTCGGAATTAATGAAAGCACGCGTATTCAAATAGATGTGGATGAAGCAAACAGCCGTATTATCCTTACCCCGATTACGCGCGAATTTGTCCACAGTCTTCGCGGCAAATACAAGGGCAGGGGGCTGCTTAAATCGCTTATGGCTGAAAAAAAGCTTGAGAGGGAGCTGTAAATGGCGCGCAAACCAAAAGCCCTGGTGCTCGATTCATGGGCGGTGCTGGCCTATCTTGAGGACGAGCCTGCAGGTGAAAATGTTGCCGATCTAATTGCCGATGCATATGAGAAGGGCATCGCACTCATGATGACCCTCGTGAATGCCGGTGAGGTCTGGTACATCATCGCCCGCGCTGCCTCGGAAAAAGAGGCTGACAGCAGCATAGCCGAGCTGAAACAGCTGGGCATTGAGTTTATATCTGTTGACTGGAAACTTGCCCGCCAGGCAGCGCTTTTCAAATCAAAGCATAAAATGTCTTTTGCCGATTGCTTTGCTGCAGCTCTTGCCAAAGAACGGGGCGGTGAAGTGCTTACCGGAGATTATGAGTTCAGGCAGGTTGAGGGTGAAATTAAAATTCACTGGCTGCAGAGACAATAAAACTGCAGACTTCTGGTTTTTCTCCCTCGCCGCCGTATTCGGGGGGGAATGATCGGGGTGAGTGGTGCTTATTTTTAAATTATGACGACTGGCTTCTGTCTTTAGGGCCTTAAACTCGTGATGCGTCCGCCATGGTGGATTGAACTTGAAACATACACAGGTGAGGTTGGTGAGGTTGGGGGTGAGGTTGAGGGCGCATCTTTAATAGTCAATTAAATAATCATAGGGTGCCCATAACAAATAAAGAAACAACTGCGTTCCGTCCATGAATGATTAAGTCATCGGCCTTCGCAACCATCGGAAATACATTTGCAGGGACTCGGGCAGAAATATGTTCGCTTTTTGATACTCTTGATTGTCAGCAAAAGCAATTCTCCGCTTTATGCCTTCTGCAGTGTTCGAAAAAAATCACCGGCTGCTGCACAGTTTATTTTCAAGGTATGTATCTCCAGAGGATTCCGCTTATTGACATTGCCGTTTATTCTGATAAAAATCATACAACATTTCAATTACACGGTTGTTTAGAACGGAGCAGGCACAATGAAACTGATAACCACCCTTATGATTGATGAGTTGATCTCACAGGCAGGCGAAACGAAGAGGCTTCGGGCTAATTACAATATACACGAGTCCTTATCCGACACTGTTCAGCGGTTGTTCATTGCGGCCGGGCTTTCAACCTATTTTCGACCGCACCGGCATTTGGGGAAAAGCGAATTTGCCATCGTGATCCGCGGCCTTTTTGATGTGCTTGTTTTTGATGATGCAGGCGTTGTCACAGAGAGAATTTCCGCAGGCGCAGATACGGACATATTTGCTTTGGAAATACCACCCGGCGCCTGCCACACCTGGATACCCATGGCGGAACAATCCGTATTTTTCGAGGTGAAGCATGGGCCTTACGATCCCGCGGTTTCGCTCGTGTTTGCGCCCTGGTCGCCGGAAGAAGATTCTGCGCAGGTCAAAGCATTTCAGGCAAAGCTTCTCACCGCCGGCATCGGCCAACGTGTCGCATAAATTGCCAGCAACGATCCCGCGCAAGCGCAGCTTTACATTTTCGCAAAGTAGACGACGGAGAGCAGGATTGAAGAATGTATGAGTATCATCGGCAGCACCGACCTGCATCTCCAGGTGAGATAGCCGAAGATCAGCCCGGTGACGAGGGTTGAATATAATTCCGGGGCGGGTTTTCCGATATGCATGAGGAAAAAGATAACGGTCTGAGTGATATTCGCGGTAGCAAATCCGAGCTTCCTGAGGCCGAAGAGCAGAAAGCCTCTGAAAAAAAATTCCCAGGCCGCCATATAGGCAAGAGTATTCCATATTAAAGCCGGGCCGAAGACTTCATCAAGATAATACTGCCTGATACCCGGTATTTTCTGAACGGAAAAATAAGTTGTTGCGATTGATAGTGCGACAAATGTGAAAGTCCACAGCACCCCCTGCTTCCAGTCTCCAGGACCTATGCCATGATCCTTGATCCTCCCCTTCAGCGTGACTATGATCAGCACAGGCAGGGCAAGATAAAACATGAGCGCATCAGGCAGCTCGCCGAAGATGCTTTTAAAGTACGTAAGCCCCGAGGCGAACAATCCATAGGCCAGCACTATCCAGTGGCTGTTCTGCTGCAGGGGCAGATAGAGTGTTTTGCTAATTCTCAGCATTGTTCGTTCTATTGAGCAGTTAAACCCGGTCGGCAAGACAGTACATAGCTGAATGCATTGTATTGATCAAGGGTTTTTCATTAAGGGGGCAAAGCAGACAGCGCCCTTAACTGGATCGCCATGCCTGTTCGCCCAGACTCATCTATGCAGCGCGGCAGCACGGTTCAGTTTTTTTGTTTTTTGGGAAAATATTTTACATCGGGCAGGTGTTTGAAATCGGCATCCTGAGTCCATATGGCGGCGCCATATTCATGGGCAGTAGCAAGAATAATACTGTCAGCCATCGGAAGTTTATGCTGCAGGCCGAATTTTGCCGCAGCGATTGCGATCCTGGCGGTTACCTCGACAACCATGCCTTTTTGCAGTGCTGCAAGAGCCTGCAAGGCTTTCTTTTCACCGGATTCGCGCATGACTACTTTGAAGACTTCATAGATCACAATGGATGGCACCAGCAGTGATGCAGTGTCCTGGAGCGGGGGCTCAAAATGTTTGGCCGCTGTGCCGCCGGAAAAATATTCAAGCCATGCTGAAGAATCAACCAGATTCATCGCCTGTCTTTCTCCCGGACAAAATCCGTGTTGATTCCCTTGAGAAAGCCGCGCAGTTCGGTAATGTCCCTTTCAGGGATTAATTCGATCCGGCCATCATATTCAACGACCTGAAGTTTCTGGCCGGGCAGCAGCTTGAGTGATTCTCGAACAACCCGGGGTATTACGACCTGAAATTTGGGTGATAATGTAACGGTTTGCATACGAAAACCTCAATCGATAGTTTTATGTTTTACCATAGCACGATCGATCAGCAAGATCAACCGCGTTTTTGAAAATCCATACAAAGTCAAAAACTACATCTGCCTTAGCCATATATCTGATTTGCTGGCTGCAAAGCCGCATTCAGCCAGTGCCATCATCAAGAGCAGGAGCAATTCGAATCCATTTTTATTGATTGGGACTGAATTATTCATTCTCCAGTTTCAATTTTTTAATGCATTAACGGTGACGGTTGTATGTACAGGAATTTAAAGCAGAACGTGATGTCAATGAAGAGATAAAAATGCCCTTTTGCCTGGTTCATCATTTTCAATAACCCGGTTTTGTGATACCCTCCTGCATATAGAATTAACCTTCTCAAAAGGAAACAGATATGAGCATTAAAATAATTCTGATACGGGTTCTCGCGCTGTTCGCCATCTGCATGCTGCACCAGGGCAGCGCAGCTGCGCAGACAGACTGGGAAAAATCAAACAGCAATCCGGTGTTTGATGTGGGCCCGGCGGGCTCGTGGGACAACACAAAGGTGAAGATGCCAGCAATTGTTCACGACAATACGACCTATCATATGTGGTATGTCGGCGATAACGGCACGCATTCCGCAATCGGCTATGCCTCCAGCACCGATGGCGGCTACACCTGGGTGCGACATCCCGAGCCGGTGCTTGAGAACGGGCCTGCAGGCGCTTGGGATGACAGACTCGTGACTACGCAGACAGTAGTATTGGACAACGGCACCTTCCATATGTGGTACCTCGGCGCAAGCCAAACGCGGTCCGGAATCGGCTATGCCACCAGTCCCGACGGCATCACCTGGACCAAATATGCCGGAAATCCCGTGCTGGCTCCCGGCTCCTTGCCGCAGGATTTTGATAACTCATCAGCCGAGTACCCGTGCGTTATCCGCGATGGCGGCATGTATAAAATGTGGTACACCGGATTTGATGCTTCCCATATCGGCAGGATCTGCTATGCCGAAAGCAGCGACGGAATCATGTGGACCAAATCGGCGGCAAACCCGGTGCTTGAGACCGGCAGGCGCGGCAGCTGGGAGGGGATAGCCGTCCTGGGGGCCGCCGTGGTGTATGACGGCACAACCTATCATATGTGGTATACGGGATACCGCATCCTGATCCCCTCGGTGTTCGGGCTGTATGCTCTAGGCTATGCCGAAAGCAGCGACGGCATCACGTGGGAAAAATCCGATGACAATCCGGTTCTGAAAAAATCGCCGCGGCTGTTTACGAGCTGGGAAGGCCGCAGCGTGATGTATCCGGCGGTCATTATCGACGGCACGCAATTTAAAATGTGGTACACGGGTGAAGGCAACTGGGGCAAAATGTATCACAGCCGCATCGGCCATGCCGAAAGCCCGCTGGGAAACGATTAACGTGCATCACTGCAATAAAGCCATCGTCGCTAAAGCACTGCCGATGAATGCAGGGGTGAATATTGATTTTGTTGACGCCTATATCGCCGCTTTTATGGAAAGCGCGGGCATATCCGATATGTATTCGTTTGATAAAAAGCATATTCTGCGAGTTGGACAAATCAAACGGTTTGAACCATAATCCTCATGCACGGGGGCTAATGGCGTTGTTGAAATTTTAGAAAATAGATGCGGCCCTCACAATCGCATGCAATGCTGAATTATGATTGCAATTATACTCTCCGGTTTTGTCATATAAGGTCAAAATAAACGAAAGGTGAATTCCCCTTTTGTTGCTTGAGCGCAGCGGGGGTGCATGCGTGCTTAGAGAAAAAATAATTTCCGCTGCAGAGGCCTTTCTGCCTGCTGTAAAGCGGAAAAGCAAACACATGCCAGAGCTGAATACGCTGGCTGTTCCTTTTATTCTTTTGTTTCAATTACAGGTCATAAGGTGACAGCGCAGGCATTAACAAAGCATGACTCTCCGGAATCGCTGCAGTGGCTCTCTGTCGAGGCATCAAGTGCTGTGCAGGTGCTGCCTGTTCTCAGGTCTGCCGATGCCCTGTGCTGCAACAGCTATATTATCCGGTCCGGCTCGCTGCTGCTGGTAATTGATCCCGGAGCCCATCCTGAGCAGACGGATTTCATCCGGAAGGTGCTTGAAGAGGAGCTCGCCGCCAGGCAGCGGCCCGTTGTCATACTTCTTACGCACTGTCATCATGATCACAGCCGCTCTCTTGAGTACTGGCGCCAGCAGACTGCTCTGCCCGTCATTCTGCTGGCCCATGAGGAAGGGGCCGCCGTGCTTTTAAACGGAGACAGCAGTCTTACCCTGGCATATCTTTTCAGCCAGACTTTTCCGTCCATAGACATTGATGTGCCAATCGGGTTCAGCGGCAGCCGGCCTGAAAACCCGGCCGCAGATGAGATCGGGCTTTCCCGCATTGCTGATTTTCAGGTCGCGGATGTAGGTTTTTCCGTGAAACACCACCATCTGCGGCTTGCCGAGGATGTGTTTTTGGAGATGTTTCAAACTCCGGGGCACAGCCCGGACAGCCTCTGCTTTTGTCTGGGAGGGTATCTTTTCACCGGAGATGTTTTGCTTGCCGACAAGCCGGGAGTTGCGGGCATTCCGGGATGGTCTCAGCCGCAGCTGCTGGAAACGCTTGGCTTTCTTGAATGGCTTCTGGCCACCAGGGCCATACACACCTGCTGCCCGGGCCACGGTCGCCTTCTTTCCGCTGTCGCCGTGCTGGACATGCTGAAGTCTGCCCGTGCGCATGCTGAGCATCTTAACCGGCTGGTGTGTTTTGACGCGCAGCGCCTGGAGTTTTTAAAGACCTGCGCTGTAGTTCTGGCTCGCGAAGCTGCGCTGCAGTTTGCAGTGCTGGGCGGGAAGCTGCACCTGCTTGCTCATCGTCTGGATACGCTTGGTGAAGAAGAGCTGGCGCAGGCCATTATGCGCGACATTGACCTTGACGGCATTGAGACGTATCTTGAGCAGTTTCGGGATTTTGCGGAAAAGCACGCATTAGACGCGCTGCAATTTTCTGTACCCCTGCGCGGGGTTATAATCATGGAGAAGATAAGAAGTATGTTTTCCCGGATACAGCTGCCGGAGGGAATTGCGACAATGGCAGTGCGGGGCATCGAGCTGTTGTTGCGGGATTACATCAATATCGTTGCCGGCCTTGACCTTCTTGATTTTCTTCAGGACGCTGATGCTCAATCCCTTGTGCAGCAAGCCTTGCATGCATGTAAGCCCGCCGTGATAGAGGAATCCGAGCTTGATGAGGCGGCCGACGACCCTGTGCTGTTTGGCGCATTTCTCAGCCGAAGGCTGTATCCGCTGCCTGAATTGTGCGATTTTGAAATCAGGCTGCCGGTGCTCCCTGTCCCGCCTGTCAAGACTGATCCCGAGCGGATCATCCTTCTTTTTGCTGATATTATCGAGCAGCTGTCCTGCATGAACACCGGTCGAGTAGTGATTATCATAAAGCCGCATGAGGCAAAAAAGGCCGTTATGGTCTGTTTTGAGCGGCCCCCGGGCGCTTTTTCGCTCAGCGACCGGAAAGCACGCTATTATGCCTATATAATGGAAATGCTGGGTGGAACTTTTTCTCAGGAGATTGACGGTCGAAACGAGCAGGCATGCTTTTATATTCCTTCTGAATAAAAGGTGAAAATTTTTTTTACCAGATGCGAATGAAAGGTCTGCTTTTTCGGAAACAGCCCGGGTTTGATAAATAGCATGGCGGGGGTTCTGCCGGCAGTCCTTTTCGTCGGCGTGCAGTTTGAAATGTGGTATAAAGGAAAAGGCGGCTGGGGCAAGGGCTATCACTTTCGCATCGGCCATGCCGAAAGCCCGCTGGGAAACGATTAACGTGCATCACTAAAGCTTTAAGCGGCTGAAGGGTGTATATCTTTAGTCGCTTTTTTTGCACACAGGAGCAGAGCGGAGCTGAGGGGCATACCCGCACATGTCCAATACCCGGCTGCAATGAGAATGACCTGTACCCAACCGAGGGAAGCAATAGATGATGTCACATAAGCTGCTAATGGTAAAAATGCTCAAACATGCGCTCATTGCCGCGGTATTCGTGTGCGCTGTTTTTTTTTATGGGGCACATAAATCATGCGCCTTTGCCGGACAGAGCACCGATAACGCGACAGATCTCACGGGCGTCTGGAATACCTTTGACAGCTGCTTTCCCGATACTCCCTACACCCTGATCATCGAGCAGCATGCAGGCAGCGTATCCTTGGCATCAACAGCCGGTCCGGACCTCTCGTGCAGCGGAACTCTGAGCGGCCCATTTCTGACGCTGAACTGCGCCGGTTCGGGCGCAGCCGGTGAAGCCTATGTTATGATCGGCACCGTCGATAATGCATCGTCCCTTCAGCTTTCCCGGCAGGATAATGCCACGCATACCTGCACGTTCACCAAGCATACCGGCCTTGACCCCATGGTTGAAAAAATGCTGATGGTAGTCAATCTCTCTGAATCAATACAGCCGCTGGGAGAGCGAACCCCGGGCCAGATGCGCCGTTACATGGCGCGCTCGAACGCCCTGTCGTTTTTGTTTCCGGCGGCGCCGGTCGCCTCGATAAAAAATATCTACATCCCCGGCCCCGGCGGCCGCATTCCCGTGCGCGTGTACACACCGCATGGCGCGGGCCCGTTCCCAGTCGTGGTTTTTTATCACGGCGGGGGTTGGGTCCTGGGCCGGGTGCGGCAGTTCGATCATTTCTGCAGGCTCCTTGCCAGCAAGGCCACTGCCTTGGTGCTGTCGGTTGACTACCGGCTCGCCCCGGAGCACGTTTTTCCAGCAGCTCTTGATGATGCTTATGCCGCTCTGGAGTGGGCGGCTGATAATGCGGGCCAGCTGGGCGGCGACCCCGCTCGCCTGGCGGTGATGGGTGAGAGCGCCGGGGGCAATATGGCCGCCGTGGTATGCCGCATGGCCCGTGACCAGGGCGGGCCTGATGTGCGTTTCCAAGTGCTGCTGTGCCCTGTTACGAATGTATCCGACATGAGCACCGGTTCCTACAGCCAGTTTGCAACTGGATACATGCTGACCAAAGAATGGATGGAGGCATTTCGCGGCTACTATCTGCCCGAGAGCAGTGACTGGTCCGACACCCGTGTCTCGCCGCTGCTGAGCCAAAGCCTTGCGGGCCTGCCTCCCGCGCTCATCATCACAGCCGGGTACGATGTGCTGCGAGACGACGGCGAGGCCTATGCGCGGCGGCTTTCAGAGGCGGGGGTGCCGGTAAAGCACTACCGCTGCGGCGGTGTCATACACGCCTTCACCACAGCGCTTGTTGATTATCTCGTGCAGGCACAACAAGCCGTGAGCCTGATTGCCCGTGATCTCAACCGCGCCCTTGGCGACTCCGGTTCGGCGGCCACCCATGGTTATCATTAGACGCACATGACGGGACGCTGCCGGTAAACTATAACCTGCCGGAAAAAAATTGCAGGCACATATGAAAACTGTTTTTCTTAAAATAGTATCAGGCATTATGTTCGCGTGCTGTTTTTTCCCTTCTGCGGCTTTGTCTCAGGACTGGGGAGAAATTATGACCGTTACCGAAGCAACCAATATCCGCGCTGATCGCCGCACCACGGCAAAAATTAATGGTAAGCTTGAAGCCGGGAAAAAGGTCAGGGCTGATTTTTCGGATGGCGGCTGGTATGCGGTTTTCCGGCTCGATGAAAAAGAACGCAATGAAAAAAAAGCCCTGGGATATGTTTTAGCGCAGCGCCTCAAAGCCGTTGGCCAACCCTCGCCGCCACAGCCAAAAAAATCCGAAGAAAAGGCCGCAGCGGTGACTGAAGCGCCGGATAAGAACAACGAAGAAATCATTCTGAGAAACATCACCTTCAAGCTTCGACCCGACGGGCACGAAAAAGTTTTTATTGCGTTAAACCGGCAGGCGTCGCCTGCCTTGTCAAGCGTGCAGGATACATCGCCACGGGTTATCGCTGATTTTAAAAATGTAGCATCAGTGAAAGCAGGGCTGCAAAACATTGCCGTTGACGGACGTCTGATCAAGCGGATTCGTTCATCATTTAATCCGGCAACCCGAATGCTGCGGATTGTTCTTGATCTTGATGCGTCAAAAAACTATGTTGCTGATCAGGCATTCTACCAGGCGGAGAATCTCTATGTTCTTGATCTTTCGGAAGAGGTGCTGAAAAAGTAAAAGAACACACACCGTCTTTATTGCGCCTTTATTGTTGACTCCTCTGCGCTGCAGTCATAGAATCCACCAGTGTTCGAGCGGCAAAAGGCTGCCGCTGTCTTTATCTGCACGAGGTCCATTTACCCAATAAGGAGATATGCCAATGCCACAAAGCGCTGATGCAAAAATTATTGCCGTTTTCTGCGACTTTGAAAATGTCGCGCTGGGCGTGCGCGACTCACAGTATGACCAGTTCAATATTTCCCGGGTGCTCGAGCGGCTTCTGCTGAAAGGAAACATCGTTGTCAAGAAGGCCTACTGCGACTGGGCCCGCTACCAGGATTTTAAAGCCGCCATGCACGAGGCGTCCTTTGAGCTGATCGAGATTCCGCATGTCCGGCAGTCGGGCAAAAATTCCGCCGACATACGCATGGTAGTGGACGCCCTGGACCTGTGCTACACCAAGGCGCATGTCGACACTTTCGTCATCATCAGCGGAGACTCCGACTTCTCCCCCCCCTGGTAAGCAAACTGCGCGAAAACAACAAGACCGTTATCGGCGTCGGGGTCAAGAACTCGACATCCGACCTGCTGATTGCCAATTGCGATGAGTTTATTTATTACGACGACCTGGCCCAGCGCAAAAAGCCCGTCGCAAAGGCTTCTGTGCCAAAGGTCGGGCAAAAGCCCGTGCGGGCCGCAAAAAGCAAGGAGGCGCTTCTTTCTGACAACAGGAAGCAGGAGGCCTTCGACCTGATTGTCGAGACCTACGAAGCGCTTCTGCAGGAGCGCGGTGCAGAGGACAAGATATGGGGCTCCATGATCAAGCAGGCCCTCAAGCGGCGCAAGCCCGGCTTCAGCGAATCCTATTACGGATTCAAATCATTCGGCGAGCTGCTGGAGCAGGCCGAAGTAAAAGGCATTCTTGAGCTTGAGCACGACCAGAAATCGGGCGGCTTCATAATTAAGGGTTCCCCTTAATTGTCTTGCTGAAGAAGGCTCTTTTTACGAATTCATCCACTTGAGCACTTTGTTTTTTTTATTTTATAGCAAACCTTACCGAAGGGCCCGGAGCGATCCGGCCCTTTTTCCTTGATTATTCAGCGTCGCCACAGGATACTTGCGGGTATGAACATGCACCGGGCAAAAATTGTGCTTGCCGGCCTTGCGGTGTGCGCGCTGTGCGCCTGCAGCAATACGCGCCTGGCCTACAATTATCTGGACTGGATTATCCCCTGGTATCTTGACGACTACCTCAGCCTGAACAGCCGTCAGGATGATTTTTACAAGCAGCGACTGGACGGCCTGCTGCGCTGGCACCGCAGGGACCAGCTCGTGCGCTATAGCCATTTTGTGGAGCAGCTTCAGCAGGATCTGCGCGGGCCCCTGAGCGCTGCGGTGCTTCAGGAGCGCTATGACACTATTGAGCAGTTCTGGCGTGATATTATGGAGCGGGCCGCGCCGGATTGCGCGGAGCTGATGCTCCAGTTTAATCAGGATCAGCGGCGGGTCTTTTATGCTGCAGGTGCAAAAAAGCAGAAGGAGCTCGAGAACGAGCATCCGGGCGAGACCCCTGCAGAGCGTAACCGGCGGCACTGCGAGCAGGCGGAAAAGACGCTCAAGCGTTTCGTCGGTCGGCTCACCAGTCCTCAGAAGGTTGTTCTGGAACGCTGGGCCGCGGCATTGACGCCGCTGGAGGGCTTGTGGCTGGAGAACCGCCGCACCTGGCAGCGCAGCCTGCAGGCAGTGCTTGAAGCACATGAGCCTGACGCTGAAAAACGAAGGCGGCTTGAGCGTTTGTTTATCGAGCCGGAATATCTGTGGGCACCGGCATACCGCGAGGCCATCCGGCAGAATGAAACGGCAACGCTTGCCATGCTGGTTGAGATGTTTGGATCTCTGACGGTCGAGCAGAAGCAGCATGTGCAGACTTCACTGGACAGCCTGAGAGATGATCTTATCTGTTTGTCCAGACAGTAAGGGCCGGCAGGTCTGCGGCGTGGGCCTTTTCAACAGATGTTTAGCTGAATTTTCTGAAGAGTGTTTTTTTTAGGCACAGCTAAAGCTGTATAAAAAAGTTGACATGTACAATAAAAAAGCAGATAATCCGACCAGTCGGATGGAGTTTATATGTACTCACAGGAAGCACTGCAGAAGAAAAAAGAAATGATTTTTGAGGCCGCGTTAAGCTGTTTCAATGAGGCTGGCTACGATAAAACTTCAATTGACTCTATTGCGCAAAAAGCAGGCATCAGTAAAGGCGGCCTGTATCATTATATCAGCTCGAAGAAAGAGCTTTTTCTGGAGCTTTTTGATTACAAGGTCAATCAGTATTTTGAGCAGATGAAGGCTTATACCAGCAAAGATCAGCCGCCGGAGGAGCAGCTGCGCATACTGGTTGCAAAAGCCGGTGAAATACTGAAAGAGAATGAAGATTTCTACCGCTTCTGCCTGGAGTTTTTATCCATGGGCGTACGGGATGCCGAGATCAGGCATGTCATGACGAATTTTTATAAAAG
Source organism: uncultured delta proteobacterium (assembly GCA_903911225.1). Taxonomy (GTDB): domain Bacteria; phylum Desulfobacterota; class WTBG01; order CAIYCZ01; family CAIRTM01; genus CAIWCT01. Next base: position 2,027 of record CAIWCT010000138.1, on the reverse strand, counting down.
TTCTATTGCAACATTTAAGGATATTATCGATGAAGCCATACGCACCGGCAGCTTTGCGGCAGTTGATTCCAGCAAGGTTGCCCGCTCGCTGTACCTGGCCGTTATGGGAGCTTTTTTTACCTATTTTTCCGTTGATGTCGATTTTGATTTAACCGAACAGCACGACTTTGAATTAAACAATATTTTAAACAGCCTGCAAAAAAAATAAAATTTTTCATGGACATATACAATACCCCGGCAGTTCCGTTTTCCGGATCCCCTCTTTGGCGGGGATGACCTCGAAAAAAGTACTACGCCGCAAAACATTGTCAGTCCCACGGAGTCGGGAATCCTCGTTATTTAAAGAAACCCGCATAAATTTATACAACTTGAGTTTTGCATGGAGGAAAAGATTTCAGTATATTTTTTTAGACCGACCGGTCGGATTTTTATAATGAAATTGATCGTATCGAAACTTGAAAACGAAGTAATACAAACAGGCTTTATCAAATGATGTAACGCGAAAGGGCTTGCCGCAGTGCAGCCCCAATGAACGTATGTATCGATAGTGTGCGTGAACTGCATCGATTACCACGGCTCTGGCCGGAAACTATACTTGCAAAGGAGATGACGTGAAAAGAAAAAAGATGATTTGGATGCTCGCACTCGTACTGCTGATTTTTCATCAGGCGGAAGCCGGTGATATTGAATACCCGAAACAGACCTGGCAAAACGGCGCCCTTGAGGCTGTGAGGGCCTGGGAGCAGAAATGGGCCGGGGAAAAAATAGACAGCGCCCGGGTTGATGACATTAAAGAGCTGCTGCCTGAAAGCCTCTACCATTTAATGAAAGATCGGGACACATGGGGCGACAGCTGGTTTGTGATTGCGCCCTATCGGCAGATTGCACCCACTAACGGCGAGCGGCAGCTCACCATCAGCCATGCGGGTGAGGCCCGGCTGGGCACAAGCGATGAGCTATGTCTTTGGACGGCAGGCATTCCATTTCCCGAACCCAAAAATGGCCTTGAAATCGCCCATAATTTCAAGCGCCGCAATAATGGCGACAGTATTGAAAACAGTACCGCGGGTTTTATTGTCGACGGCAAACTGAACTACGATATGCAGTACCGGTCCGTGAACCGGTATCTGTTTTGGGCAGGCCGCTTTGACATGCCGCCCGTTCCCGAGCTGCCGGGCAATACCGGCAATATCTGGCGAACGTCGCTGTCGTGCCCCACTGAGCCGCCGGAAAACCGGAATGTGAAAACAATCGAGGTGCAATATAAGGATGAAATGAAGCCCTATGACTCCTGGACCTGGCTGCCCGCAGCACGGCGCGTGCAACGGCGTACAAGTTCGGCCCGCGAAGACTCTTCGGGCGGCTCGGATTTCTGCGAGTATGACAGCATGGGCTGGGACGGACCCGTGCAGATAAACACATACCGGCTCATCGGGCAGAAGGATTTTCTTTGGGCCCGGCACACCGATACGGCAAAGCTTCAGCGCATGCCCGGCAGCTGCCTGTGGAGCGGGGCGCAGCGCGAGCGCTTGTCCACATATATCATTGAGGTTAAAAATAAAAATCCGAATTTTCTCTACAGCAAACAGGTCTGGTATATCGACCCTGAAACCTGGCAGATTTTGTATGCCGAGCGCTATGACCGCAGCGGCAGGCTGTGGCGCATTCTTGATCAGTTCTTTTTTATCGGAAGGGGCTATGGCGGTGCTGAGCTTGGGCAGTATACAGCCATTCAATCAATTGATATTGAGAAAGTGCATGCGACCATACTGAAATCGGACATGAAATTCGGCCTGGACTATCCGCTGACACTGTTCAACAAAGATTATCTTCAGAAAAACGGCTATTGAAATTCCGCAGAGCGCAGGCCGGGGGGCTTAATACATTTGAATTAAGTGCAGCGTATTTCTTCCTCGCCCCCGCGAGGGGGAGAGGATTAGAGGTGAGGGGGCATTTTATATCACCCCTCATCCCGACCTTCTCCCGCAAGGGGAGAAGGAGCTCTTAATTCACATGTATTGGGGGGG
>CAIWCT010000137.1 GCA_903911225.1 uncultured delta proteobacterium | reverse complement strand
TGGTCATACATAATTTCCTGCTGCATGGCGAATGTTTCTTTGTCAACATACCAGACGCGGGCGCCGTAAACATAGGTTGGCTCTTTTGATTTGATTTTAACCACCAACACAGGCCGACGCTCCCACCAGTAGCGCTGGGCCCAGCCGCCGTATTTTTCTGAATATTCAATCGGCTTTGGATTGAACGACGGGCAGAGCACGACCGTCTCACCAACAATTTCATAATCAGAGGGGTGTATGGACAGCTTGCACCAGTAGCCCTTCCAGTCTTCCCATGAAATATCCGATCCGACAAGGGGGTCCTGCGTGTTGGTGCCTGCAAGACGCCGTATGCGGCGCATTGAGGGAACATAGGTAACGAAAGAGTCTTCCTGCTTGGGATCAGCATACCGGGTGCGCACAGCGGCAAAACCCTTCAGGTCATAGGGAAACAGCGCAACAATAGAGCCCTTTTCATAAATATCCTCAAACCCGGGAATCGTCGGGAACGGCGGCACCTTGATTCTGCCAACATAGTTGTTCCAGTGCAGCTCTATCTTTTCAACACGCTCGCGCTGACCATCCTTGCCGTACAGGCCGAACTGCAACGGCATTGAATTAAGATTGTCTCCCATGATAGTGAGCCGGTCATAGTTGTGCACAATTTCAAGCGCGTTTTTCGGCTTGGGAAAGGGAAGCCCTGCAACCCAGCCCTCAAGGGCGTCGTTTGCGCCGATCTTGCAGGTGCTCGAGTATTTCTTTGTCGCTTCAAGATACCCGCGATCGTTCCAGGCGTGGGTCGTCGGAACAATCACCATCTCAAGCGGGCTGTAATTATAGCCGGCATACACACCCTTGCCCATCATGCGGTCAACTTCCCAGTCAAACCCGTAGGGGAACAGCTCCCGAAGCTCTTTCTCATACTTTGCAACATTCTCCGGCGTGATGACCAGACCGGGCTTGATGCTGGGCGCCTTGGTGTCTTTGGCAACCATATCAACAGCATTATACCCGAGAAACTCCTCCCATTCCTTGCCAAGCTTTATAGCCTCAGGGCTTGCAAGCTTCTGCCCCCACTCTATAAAATCCTGATTGCCCGTTGACTTTGCCCAGTCCTGCCACTGCTTGACCCAGGGGGGCACCTGTTCCGCCCCGGAGGGCACAGCAAACACCAAGCCGGCAGATATCAGGAAAGCAATGATCACTATGCGTTTCATATACATATTGTCTCCTTCCTAAAACTGATATTTCAGCTTTGCGTAAACTTCTCTGTTTTTCTGAAACAGTCCGAATGACTTACCGGTGTCAGTATCGCCCCACCACCCAAGAAATCCGATTTCCGGCCGCCAGGCACTGCCGTAATTGAAGTTGATCTTTGCCTTCAGGCCGTGTGCATGCTCTTCCATATCATATAAATAGAGAACTTCAGGTACAATGCGCTTATTGTCGTAATTAGTAGTAACCAGGAAAGTCCAATATTTTTGCGTCTGATGAATTTTCCAGGGATCGATTCTCGATGAGTCACGGGATGGGGGCAATGGCGGCAGCACCTCATGATTCACCTTGCTTGTAAAATAAAATGGAGCATTTACAAATACGCCATCTTGATTAAAGGTATGAAAAACAAAAAGCTGCGTGCTGAAAAAGAATGATTCGCGCTCGTTCAGCGGCCGAATATAAATATTCCAGTCTATGCCCACCATTGAACGCAGCTGATCCTTGTTTTTTTTGTATTCACCCGCATAGGCTCCATTCAGCCCTGTCCAGGCCATGTCGCCGGTATGCTTCCCCTCGTACTGCAGCGGCTTGTCAAACTCATACAGCGCTTCTACCCGCAGCACCGGAGAGGTCGTTTTCTGGAATCGTATATCCGTCAGCTCCTTGTTGATGGTAAAGCCGACGAGCTTGCGTATGGCATACTCCTGATTAAAATTCAGCTGCAGAAACCTGCCGTCCCATCTCGGAATGACGAGGTTGGGTCCGGTGGGCTTTAAAACAAAATCCTGCTGCTTGCCGTAAAAACCGTTCAGCGTAAAAAGCCATCCGTTTAGATCACCCACCATCCGAACGCCAAATTCCGCATTATTAATATTCGTATGCGGGTCCTTGTTTGCCAGCTGGACTCTTACCCCCGTGGGCAGATTAGGCTCCGCAGCAGCCCATACGCCGCCTGCGGATTGGTAGGCTTCAAGGAGGTTTACCTTGGGCTTGCCGGGATTGAGTATAAAATCAAAATGCAAATCCCTGATGCCAAATGGCTCAATTTTTGGGAAAATGCTGGTCTGTATAAGCCAGAGCGGAATACGTGTGTAGCGGTAGCCTTCATCAGAATCCCGCAAATTGAATTCCCGTCGCAGGTCCTGCGGGTTGATGCAGTCCATCAGGCGAAGTCCGTCGCTTTCTCCCCAGACAACCTGCTGCTTGCCGATTCGAAAATTAACGTATGTCGTTTTAATATCGGCATACAGTTCACGAACGATTTCTCCTGCTCTGTCGTCTCTGTTGGTTTCCCACGAAAGGTTGCGCTCTGATCTGCTTTTCTGAGCAGGAGTGCTGGTTGCTTTTTCATACCAGCTTGTATCGTCATGTAATGTATAGGCCATATCGCCCAGCACCCGGTTAATGCCGTAAATCGAAAAATCAGGCGTTAGCTTGTACTCCCATTCGACCTGGGCACTGAAATAATCAGTGAGGTTCTTGCCCGAATATACCGGATCAACCCCCCAGGCCGATTCCTGCGTAATAAAACCATTGATCTTCATTTGCTTGCCGAAAAGCGTATACATCCCCCCTGTGTCAACCTTACCGGTTGTATCCGCAGCAGCCAGCACCGACTGAGGATAGAACACGAGGGCTGCCATAACAAAAAGCATACTCATGAAAATATATTTTGTCTTTTTCATTCTGACCCCCTTTGCCAGTTTATAAACTTCGTTTCACCTGTAACGCTACTTCTCACAAATGCCTCCTGCGATGCTCAAACCTCCTTTCTTTTCTGTCCGGTTAATGGTTTATGTCGATTCGCTATTCTGTAATCGATCTATCTTTAGGATCAACTCCTCAACACCCTTAACATGCTGAAGAATTTCGCGAACGGTTCTGCCCTGTGCGACAGCCTTATCAAGCTTCATCATTCTGCTCATAACAAGTCTGAGCATGCTTTCAGCAATCGGGGCAAAGCCATTGGAATACTGTTCAGCGATAAAATTTACTACTTCATCTGTAACCATGGCGCCTTCTTCAATCAGACATTCAACGGTTTTGATATTGCCGTGCTGGAGAGCCTTGCCAATCGGCTGATCCTTTACCGTTGCGCCATCATTTACCTCAGCGCCGCATTTTATAAGCATCCTGGCCGTCTCATCAAATCCGCAGATGGCGGCAAGGTGCAGTGCCGAATTACCTTTTGCATCATGTGCCCTCAGATTTACGCCGGCATCAAGCAGCATCTTCACAATCGCCAGCCGGCTCTCTGCCTGCGGGATCTTTACCGCTTCCATCAGAAGGGTGTACCCATCAGCTGTGCCGATATTTGCATTGGAGCCGCTGTCCAGTATCTTTTTTACCCCTCGCTGGTCGCCGCTGAAAACCGCAGCAAAAAATGGATTTTCAATGGCACTTCCGATCAAATCAATCTCCCGGGCTGCACGCGCAGAAGCAGCAGCTGCTATCTGCTCATCGCTGAGATGTGCGTGCCTCTTTATAAACGCTGGTTTAAACAGAACAACACAGGCAGGAATGAAAAACAGAGCCCCCAGCATGTCGAAAAACATGATGAACGTCAGCAAAAGTCCCATTTCGGCCTGAAATTTCAGATCAGCCATGAGCGGCCAGAGCATTATCGGGACAATGACGGTTATAGCTGTTATGACTACTCCCTTACCGGCTGAATTGAGAGCCGTATGGACCATTTTTTCCCAATTGCCGCCAGTGTTCTTAAACTCCTCCTCCATGCGGCTCAATATATATATGCCATAGTCAACTCCCACCCCGATGCCAACAGCGGCAACCGGCAAAGCGTTGAGATCAAGGCCGACATCTTTGAAGACCATGTACACCACCGCCACAAGGTTTGCCACCATCAGGGGGATGCAAAGTATAAGAGCGGCAACCACCGAGCGATAGGCAATTGCACAGAAAACAAACACGGTAATGAAGCAGAAGAGCAGCGTTCCTGTCTGCGACGCCCTGACTTCGGCATTGGTAGCAGCAAGAATGCCGCCGTAGCCTGCCGCGAATCTGAACTTGACCCCCTTGATTTCAGGCTGCGATTTAAAGAATTCATCAGTGGCCGCAATCACCTTCTCAAGGGTTTCCCCCTGATGGTCTTTCAGAAAAACCCTGATGATAGTGTGCTTGTAGCGGGCCTCTACATAGGTGGTGAAATCGCTCGGGTCACCGCCCATGGCATAGAAAAACATGAGGTTGGTAATAAGCCGCTTGTCGTCGGGGATCGTAAAATAGCGCACATCGCCTTCATGAAATTCCTTGTTGAGCGTTTTGACGATCTTTGCGATTGACTGCGTGCCGCCAACGAGATCGGGATACTTGCTCGTGATGAACCGCTCGTACAGGTCCATACGCTTCATAACTGCGGGCTCTTCGACAATATCATCCTCGCTTCCCTCGACGATGATGCTGAGCAGGTCGGTGCCGGAGTTGTCGAATTTTTTATTTATAATTTTGCAGTCCTGGTTATAGACCGAGTCGGGCCAGAGAATCGGTGAGCCGGGGTTGGTATCGCCGATTCTGAGCTTTGAGTCATAGGGTAGCGTTAGAAAGCCAAGTAAAATCATGCCGCCCACGATGGCAATGGCCGACTTTTTGTTGATGCACAGGCGGGCTATGCCATCTATCCAGCCCGTAGTTTTAGTAAGCTCTTCACCCTTGCCGATATCGCCTTTGTCCCAAGAGAATGAATACTTTTTCAGATTCTTCGGGTTGGGCATATAAATGCAGAGCAGTGGGCCGAGGCCTGAAACGATCAGCAGAATCGCCATGACCCAGAATGAACACAGAATGGCGATCTTCTGGACCATGGGAATTTTTGCCAGTATGAGCACTGAAAACCCCGCAGCATCGGTGACGATTGCAGCCAGGCTTGCCAGAAAAATGCCGTCGATGGTTTCTACAGCCGCTTTCATTCTGTCGCCATCGGCAATGTAGAGCTCCTCAAGATAGCGCCGCGTTGTCTGCACCGAATGGCTTAAGGCGCGCGCCCCCACAAGTATGACAAGCACGACCATCAGGGGGTTGAAGTTGACGCCGCACAGCGCGATGAGGCCGAAGCCCCACACGGCGCTCAAGGCGCCTGCAAGCATGGGTATGACGATGCCAATGATATTTCTAAAAATAAGCGCTACCGCAAAAACTATAAATATTGCCGTAGCTGCAAAGATGACCAGAAGGCCGGGCATAAAATGATAAATCCAGCCCATGAGCATGGGGCGGCCTGCAACATGAATCGTCGTGTTGGCGTCCTCTTCCTTCTCTTTAAGTTGCTGGATGAAATTAAAAAATTCCGAATAGTCGATATTGGACCAGCAGTCGGCGATAATCATGATCGCCTTGCCATCCTTGGAAACCAGAGCCCCATTATAAAGATCATTGGTGAAAATATTGTGCTTGAGCCGTGCAATGCCCTCAGGTGTGGTATCAATCTCGGGCCACATCAGCGCCGACACATCGACCGTGCCCCCCGCGTGGCCTTTGGCCACTTTGCTCTTTCTCTGGGCGATGGAAGAGACCAGTGCGCGCCGCACGTTTGTGTTGAAAAGTATTTCATCGTTTATGCGCTTTATTTTCTGCAGAGTTGCTGCATTAAAAATGTCGCCGTCTTTTACAACCAGCGAAACAATAACCGAACTGGTCCCGCCGTACTGGCTTTCGTATTCAAGGTGCAGCTTCACAAACGGATGGGCCGGAGGCACCATCTCCTCGAGCAGAACCTTTACGCTCAGGTGCCTTCCCAGCCCGTACATGAAAAGCAGGGTCAGCGCGGCAGTTACAGCCATGATCCAGTAGCGATACTGTAGAAAATATTGTCCGAGTGTTTTTTTATTTGCAGGCCCAGTCATGGTCCCTCCTTTGCGTTAAGGGTTAAGCACAAGTTCCACCGGCTTTTCGGCGTAGGGGGTCATATCCCATCCATTTCCGCCGCTTTCGCTGACTAGAATAAGGCCTTCCTGTCCCACGGCCAGCAGGCGCTCACCGGTCTTGGAAACCATGACAACCCTGTTGATCCAGTTAAAGTCTATTTTATATTTCATCTCAAGGGCAGGAACCCAGTTCTGCAGATAATCTTTTTTGTGGAATGAATACGTGGCGATGACACCCTGCCCCACGGCGATGGCGTCTTTTCGCTCGATTTCAGAGCCGTAGCGCTTAAAGGTAACGCCGTAGTAATGGGTCATAACGGTTGGCTTCTCCTGCGTCCAGGTTGCGCCGCCGTCAAGGGTTTTAATAATTGTGCCGTCAAGCCCCACGGCGAACCCGAAACTGGTGTCGAAAAACTCAACATCGGTAAGCGAGCGATCGGTAGGGCTTGTCTGTTTTATCCAGGTTGTGCCGCCGTCAGCGGTAGCAATTATGACGCCCATTTCGCCGGCAGCCCATCCATGCTGCTGATCGGAAAAATAAATGCTGTTGAGCGTATAGACCTCTTCCTCGGCGCCAAAATCAGCCTCAACCTTTTTGCTGCGGTCGACTTTTGAAAAATCGATTGGCGGAGGCTCACCGCCGTGTACCAGCTGCCACGTAGTGCCGCCATCAGTTGTGTGAAATATCGATTCAAATTCCCCCACCAGCCAGCCTTCGGTGGCGCTCAAAAAGCAGATGTCATTAAAGAGATATTTCTTACCGACCTGAACTCTTTTCCAGCTTTTGCCGCCATCAACGGTATGTATGACGACTCCCTGATTGCCGGCAGCCCATGCCGTTTCCGGTGTTTTGGCCCAGACGCTGAACAGGTCCGTTGCCACGCCGCTTTGCTGATACTCCCAGGTCTTTCCGCCGTTGGTTGAGTGCAGAATCGTGCCGTAATGCCCAACAGCCCAGCCGTTAAGGTCATCATTGCAGAACGAAAGGCCCATCAAATTGTCATGAAGCCTCCATTTTTTCTCCACTACAACTTCAACCTTACCCGTCGTTTCCTGCATATACCAGTAAGTGGCGACAATGGTCGCAGCCATAATGACTAGAATTAAAAAAATTCTGATTTTATTACTCATAGGCAGTCTCCTCCCCCAAGTAAAATATTAATATTTATGCAATTATTTTAAATTAAGTTGGCAAAAGCATATTTTAATCCGCCACTTAAAAGAATACGTAGTAGTCCGTATTTTTACCTACGTAATTGCCTATTTTATATTAATATTTATCTTTACGAACCAAGCTCAGCATGATAAAGAAATAAAAAACTTACCGAATTTATAATTTAAATTTGAAATAATGTGAATTATCCACTATGGATACGGTATGGAGATAAAAAAACGCATCATCATTGCTGAAGACGCAACAATAGTGCGTGAAGGGCTGCGTCTGATCTTGTCAGCCAATCCCGACTATTTAGTTGTTGCGGAAGCTACAAATGGCCTTGAGGCCGTGAGTCTGGCGCAAAAGCATAAGCCTGATCTGATCCTCATGGATCTGAGCATGCCACGCATGAACGGAATGACGGCCATTTGGGAGATTAAAAAGGAAAATCCGCAGATAAAAATATTAGTTCTCACCGTCCACAAATCAGATGAATTCATAGCTGCTGCACTTGAGGCAGGCGCGGACGGGTATATTCTAAAAGATGCGGGCAGGCTCGAATTGATGCTTGCTGTCAAGTCCGTGCTTGAAGGAAAAAACTATATCAGCCCGGGCATAACCGAAACCCTTATTCATGGATACCTTGGCAGCCAGACGACGCGACCGCGAACCCTGGCCGCAACACTGACGCACCGGGAGCGGGAAATCCTCAAGCTGATTGCCGAGGGGCTCAAAAGCAGAGAAATTGGCGACCTGCTCTGCATCAGTATAAAGACCGTTGAAAAACATCGGGAAAACATCATGCAAAAGCTCGACATCCACAACCTGCCAGCCCTCACCTCATTCGCCATCGATAACGG